>NZ_JBEZKB010000038.1:0-71141 GCF_040651475.1 Streptomyces sp. NPDC048442 | reverse complement strand
CCCGGTGAAGGTCTCCACCCACAATGCCTCGGCCAGCAACACCCCGCGCATACAAGGGAGATGCCCGCACAGAGGGCTTGTGCAACAACTTTTAGTCCGCCCGTCAGCCCCGGCCAGCGCCGCTCCCAGGGCCAACGGCCGCTCCACGGAGTACAGGGCGCTCTTGAGCGTCGCGGTGCGAATCGCGTCTCCCACCGCACGGGACCGTGAAACCTGACCGTGCAGGTCCAGATACTGCCCGGCCACCATCTCGGTCCGCATGGCCCGCCACAGCTCGCGGACCCGCGCCCGCTCCTCCCCGCCGACCTCCGTCGCGTCCCAGGCCTCGGCGACGACATCGTCGGCCCAGCTCAACGCGAGGTCCCCGGCAAGAATGGCGCCGGCCCTCCCGAATGCCTCGTCCGTGCCCTCCGCCCCTGAACTGCTGTGACGCTTGCCCAACGCAACATGCAGGGCGGGCTTGCCCCGGCGCACGGGGGAGCCGTCCATCACGTCGTCGTGCACCAGGGCACACGTCTGGATGAGTTCGAGCCCGGCCGCCACCCGCAGCGCGGTGTCCGTCACCCCGGGCCGAGCACCCCCGTTGCAGGCACGCAGCCCCCACCACAGGAACTGGGACCGCAGCCGCTTCCCTCCGTTCAGCGTGAAGTCGGCCACCCGCTCCGCGACCTCCGCCGCGAACGTCGCGTCGAGCGCCGCTGCCTCCCGCACCCGCTCCCGCAACAACTCCTCAAGAACATCCCGTACGACCCCGGGCACATCTGCGTCGACACGGCGCGCGGCAATGGCGAGTCCAGAGGACGGTGGCCCCCCGCCGTACGACACCCCGTACCGCGCGGGGTCCGCCCATGGCTCGTGCCCCGGCACGGCACGGAACCGCCCACCACCCCAAGGGCCCTCGTTCGTCCGCGTACGGTGCATCGCGCTGCCTTCCCTGGACGCCGGTCGGAATACCTCCTGCCTCTTCCCTCCACGGGGCCCGCCCGGATGCAACGGGCCCGAATATCCCGCCGAGTACTCGGAAAGAACACTCCCCCGGCCCACGCGACCCCGCTCCGAGCCCGAGCGCGAAGACGGTCCGGGGGAGGTCGCGAAGGCAATTCCCCGCGCAGGCAGTGCTGCTTCGAGACGCCGTTCAGCAGGGCGATTCGGTGCGTGGTCAGCTTCGTGCCAGTACGCCGCAACCAGCAGGGCCCGCTCCTCCAGCGGCAGACGTCACGGGCGCGCCCGGCGCACCGCGTCCGCACCTCCGCGGTGCGGTGCGGTGCGGTCACCAACTTCCCGAAGGTACGCGGAATCAGCCCGGTGAACGGGGCTACACATCACGGCTCCGACGCCGTTGTCGCACCACCCACATCAGGAACATCGCCCTGGTCGGCGGCCGTGGAAGGCCGATCTCGGCACCTCGGGCGCGCTCGCGCCAAACCGCCTCCCGGCCGGCCTCGACCTCGTCCAGCAGGTGCTTCCAGGGAGCGAGGTCTTACGGCTCGACATAAGGATGTTGCTCCTGTCCGCGCAGGGCATGCGGGTGGCGAGGATCGCCCAGATGTCGTTCACCGGCGCGGACCGGGTCCGGGGTTGTCAGCCACCACTCCCACACCGGCGGTTTCGACTCGCTGTATCCGGAGTACGCCGGCAGCCGGCCCAGGACGTTCGCCCTGCCCGAGCGCCGCGAGATCAAGAAGTTCGCGAAGTCCCAGCCGGCCCTCGTACTTCCTCGCAGTTCGGCCGCGCGACGGCTGCCGGACAGCTCAGGCCGACGCCACGTTCCGCGTCGCCGCGTCGCCCCTCGGTCCGGTCAACCCGGTTCAGGCGTCGAGGCGATGGACGCTGACCGCGTAGCCGCCGCCGTCGTACGGGGCGGCGTCCCAGGTGGCGAAACGGTCGACCAGCGCGAGGCCCGCCGCGGCGCAGCCGGCGTCGTACTCGGGCAGGGTGGTCGTCGGGGGCACGGGCAGATGGGCGGCGTCCAGCCCGAAGCCCGCGACCAGCAGACCTCCGGGACGCAGGGCCGCGGCCAAGCGACGGATCACCGTGGCCTCCGTCCCGGGAGTGAGCAGCGGCAGGACGTTGCCCGCGGCGACCACGAGGTCGAAGTCCGCGGCGATACCGAGCAGTTCCGGATCGAATTCGGCGAGATCTGCCCGGAACCACGGCAGTTGAGGCGCCTGTGCCCGCGCCACGTCCAGCATCGATTCGTCCAGGTCGACCCCGACACAGTCGTAGCCGAGTTCCGACAGCCGGATCATGACTCGACCGGTGCCGCAGCCGGCGTCGAGCACCGATGCTCCTGCGGGCACGAGGGCCGCGCAGAACGACGCCTCGCCGTGCAGGTCCATCCCACCGCGGCCGAGCGCCTCGAAACGGGCGGCGTACTCGCTCCCGGACGTACCACCGGTCAGTTCCTGCCAACGACTCATGTGATCGACTATAGGCTGCGGCGTCGGCCCGCCCCTGCGTGCGGGGCCGCGGGCGCACTGGTGCGGCCCTGATCCGGAGGCCGGGGATCCGCCGCTCGTCGGGCGTCCCCGTCACGCGCTCGCGCCTCCCGGCCCGGTCGCACCCCGCCTCCCCCTACGGCAGGATCGCGTCCACGTAACCGCCGCCCACCCGCAGCGCGCCGCCCGTCGGCCCCGATGTCAGCGGCGAGGCGAGGGAGCTGACCATGTTCGCGATCTCGCCGGGTCTGATGAGCCGCTGGAGGAGCGACTGCGGCCGGCCCCAGCCGCGCTCGCGCATCCCCGGCAGGATCCGCCGGGTCAGATGGACGGCGGCCAGGACGTTGATCTCGAAGTAGCGCCGCCACTCCTCGTTGGTGATCTCCAGGGCGGGCCGGCGCCGAAGATGCCGAGGTTGTTGCCGAGGACGTCGAGGCGACAGCGACGCCGGCGACCACGTGCTCTTGCGCCAGGGTGCGGTGCGGCAGAAGGACGTTGATCAGTTCCCGGGTACCCGCGGAGTCCCCCGTGAGCCGAGCGGACCGCCGCCCACCAGGCATCATGGACAGGGGTGAACTTCCCGATACATCGTGGGCGGATGACCACCAAAATGTCAGCAGCCGGGACCGCGACCGAGAAGACCGAGGCGCTGGAAAAAGCGTACGCACTCGTCCCGTTGCTGCGCTCCCACGCGCCCCGCTGCGAGACCGAGCGCCGGCTCATCGAGCCCGTCGTGACGGCGCTGGCCGAGGCGGGCATGTTCAAGCTCTGGCTGCCCGCCCGCTTCGGCGGCACACAGGCCGGGGCGCGCACACTCGTCGAGGTGGTGGCCGCGCTCGCCGAGGGCGACGGCTCGGCGGCCTGGCTGACCTCCCACATGGCCGCCGGCACCTGGATGGCAGGACGGTTCCCCGAACCCGTGCGCAGCGAGATCCTGGCACACCCGGGCGTCAGGATCACCGGGGTCCTCGCTCCGAGCGCCCAGGCCCGACCGGTTCCGGACGGGTGGCGAGTCACTGGACGCTGGCCCTACAACTCCGGTGGCTCGCTGTCCACGCACGTCATGCTCGGCTGCCTGCTCACCGACGATGCCGGCCGGACCACCGGCCAGGCGCTGTGCGCGATCCCCGCGGGGGACCTCACGTTCGAGGACACCTGGCACGTGCTGGGCATGCGGGCCACCGCGAGCAGCACCGCGACGGCCACAGACCTGTTCCTTCCCGCGGGCCGAGTGGTTGCCGTGCAGGAGTTGTTCGGGCCGCTCGACCAGGACGCCGGGGCGCCCGTGGCGTCCGTCCTGCTGCTGGCCCTCCTCGCCCCACAGCTCGGAATGGGCCGCGCCGCGCTGGCCCACGTCTCGGCCCACGCATCGGACAAACCCGTCGTCGGCACGTACTACGCCACACAAGCGGAGTCCGTGGCCTTCCAGCTGCAGGTGGCCGAGGCCGCCGTGAAGATCGAAACCGCAGAAGCCCTTGCCCTGCGGGTGGCCGACAGCCTCGATGCGGCGGCCGAGAACGGCAGCACCCCCACCGTCGCGGACCGGGCCCGTGCCCGGGCGCTGGTCAGCCGCGCCATCACGGAAGTCGTGGACGCCGTCACGCTCCTGGCCACCGCACATGGAGCCGGCGGCTTCGCCGACTCCAGCCCCTTCCAGCGGATCTGGCGCGACGTGAACATGGCAGCACGGCACATGAACGCCTCCCCCGCAGTCGCCAACGAGACGTACGGAAAGTCCTTGCTCGGCCGCCCGGAACAGGTCGCCCGCATCGTCTGACGGCACCGGCCAGGGGTCCCGGCCATGGCAGTAGCTGATCTCCAGCCCGTCAGGGTTGGATGCTCAGGAGGCGGACCGTTCGATCTCCCCCGCAAAGACGATGACCTGGTCGATGAGGCTCCGCCGCAAACGGACGACGGCCGTTCCCGCCAGGCGCGGACCTTGGTCCGGCGTCGTGAAGACCCACTGGTACCGGGCCCACTCCTCCGGCATGTCCACCGCCGAGCGACGCACCGAGAGCACGGTGCACCGGGATGGCGCGACGTCGATGACGCGCAGCATCCGGGCCCCGCCGCGGCCCGCCAGCAGGACACCGACCGCCTCGACCACCTGCTGCAGCAGCGGCGTGCGCCGCTGGTAGCGGACGGTCGGGCCCTCCACCTGCTCGGCGAACGTCCGCTTCGGGCAGCCGGCGTTGGGGAAGTCGGAGCGGGACGGTGCGGCGGCGCGCGGTGCCGGGTCGTTGAGTCTGTATGACGACACCACGCTCGGCCTCAGGTGCCGCGCCGCCATGCCGGCCTCCCCGTCATACCGCACGTGTGTCGTCGGCCGGCTTGTCAGGTCTTTCACGGGATGATCGGGGCCGGGTCTCGTGGCGGTCATGACTGATTCCGCTCCAAAAAAGACACCGTCTTCGTCTTCGTGCACGGGGCCTCGCACGGCTCCGGGCGGTGGGCGGCGACACAGCGCGCACCCGGCACCCGGCACCCGGCACCCGGCACCGCAAGCATGGCCGTCGACCTGCCGGGACACGGCTTCGACGCACCACTGCCCAGCGGATACCTCCAGCCGGGCCGGCCGGCCTGCGGGCCGAGAGGCCCGCGCTCGCCAGCGTGCCGATGACGACAGCGCCGCGGCCGTACTGGACACGCTGCGCCAGGCCCGCCGCCATTATTCCGGTCATCGTGACCCCGCAACGCTGGGGGTACGTCCCACGGACCTTCCTGCGCTGCGCCGACGGCCGTGCAGGATCCGCTGATCGCGGGAGCCGACCGGGCCATGCCCGACAACCGTTCACCGTGCGCGCCCTCCCGGGCAGCCACAGCCCGTTCGCCGCCCGGCCCCGTGAACTCGCCGCGGCTCAGCCGCAGGGAAGACGGCCGCCACTCGGTTCCGTACAACCGCAACGGGAACCGGGACGCGCGGGCCCGTACGCCATGGCGGAAGCCGAACTATGTCGCCCGAAGGCGCACCGGAACCGCCGGCCCGTGTCCGCCGACGAGAGTGCGGCCCGGCGGTTCGGCCGGGCCGCACCCGTACTCACAACGTGCGCGACAGACGGTCGGTGAGCAGCCTGGTGAAGCGGGCCGGGTCGGGCAGGTCGCCCCCCTCGGCGAGCAGCGCGCTGCCGTAGACCAGTTCGGCGATCTCCGCCACGGCGGGGTCGTCCGCGTCGGCGTCGTGTGCGGTGCGCAGCGCCGTGATCAGGGGGTGCGCGGGGTTCAGTTCCAGGATCCGCTTCACGGTGGGCAGTTGCTGCCCCATCGCCCGATACATCTTCTCCAGGGTGGGCGTGGCGTCGTGGGCGTCACCGACGATGCAGGCCGCCGAAGTCGTCAGGCGGGACGACAGGCGGACCTCCTTGACCTGCTCGGACAGGATGCGGGCCAGCCACGGCAGCAGGGCGGCGAAGTCCTGCTCGCGCCGGACCTTCTCGGCGTCGGACTCCCCTTCCCCGTCAGCGGACTCGTCAAGGTCGACCTGGCCCTTGGCGATGGACTGGAAACGGTGGCCGTCGAAGGCCGGGACCCGGTCCACCCACACCTCGTCGACGGGGTCGGTGAGGATCAGGACCTCGTACCCCTTCGCGGTGAGGGCCTCCATGTGCGGGGAGTTCTCCACCACGGCGCGCGTCTCACCGGTCAGGTAGTAGATGGCGTCCTGACCGTCCTTCATGCGCTCGACATACTCGCGCAGGGTGGTGGGCTTCTCCGGGTCGTGCGTGGAAGCGGCCGACAACAGCCCCAGCAGGGCCTCGGTGTTGTCCGTGTCCTCCACCAGGCCCTCCTTCAGCGCCCGGCCGTACTGCGTCCACACCTGGGCATAGCGCTCAACGTCCTTGGACTGCATGTCCTTCAGGGCGCCGAGTACCTTCTTCACCAGCCGCCGGCGCATGCCCTGGACCTGCCGGTCCTGCTGGAGGATCTCGCGGGAGACGTTCAGCGACAGGTCGTGGGCGTCCACCACACCCTTGACGAAGCGCAGGTAGTGAGGCATGAGCGCTTCGCAGTCGTCCATGATGAACACCCGCTTGACATACAGCTGCACGCCGCGCTTGGTCTCGCGGGAGAACAGGTCGAAGGGCGCCTGCGAGGGGATGAACAGCAGCGCTTCGTACTCGAAGGTGCCCTCGGCGCGCATGTGGATCGTCTCTGCCGGGGGCTGCCAGTCGTAACTGATCTGCTGGTAGAACTCGTTGTACTCGTCCTCGGTCACCTCGGAGCGCGGCCGCGCCCACAGTGCCTTCATCGAGTTGAGCGTCTCGGTGGCCTCCGTGGCCTCCGTGGTGTTGTCGTCGGCGCCGGTGCGCGCGGTGGCCATGCGGATGGGCCAGCGGATGAAGTCCGAGTACCGCTTGACGATCTGACGGATCTTCGCTTCGGACAGGTAGTCGGCGAGGCCGTCCTCACTGTCGGTCGGCTTGAGGTGCAGGGTGACGGAGGTGCCCACGGGCAGGCCGTCAACGGCCTGGAGGGTGTAGGCGCCCTCGCCGTCGGACTCCCACTGCGTACCCGACTCGGTGCCGACCCGCCGGGTGCGTACGGTGACCTTGTCGGCCACCATGAACGCCGAGTAGAAACCGACGCCGAACTGGCCGATCAGGTTCCCGGCGGTCGGGGCGTCCTGGGACTCCTTGATCTTCTCCAGCAGGTCGGCGGTGCCGGACTTGGCGATCTTGCCGATCAGCTCCACGAGGTCGTCACGGCTCATGCCGACGCCGTTGTCACGGACGGTCAGCGTGCGGGCGTCCTTCTCGGTCTCCAGCGCAATGTGCAGGTCCGTGGTGTTGACCCCGGTCTCGGCGAGAGTGGGGTCGGTCAGCGATTCCAGCCGCAGCTTGTCCAGGGCGTCGGAGGCGTTCGAGATCAGCTCGCGCAGGAAGATGTCCTTGTTGGAGTAGATCGAGTGGATCACCAGGCGGAGCAACTGGCGTGTCTCGGCCTGGAACTCCAGAGTCTCGACGCTGCTGGTCATGGGAGGACCTTTCTCTGCAATGCCTGAAGGCAGGGGTGGGTGTCAATGTTGTACGGGCAGGGCCGGCGATCGGAACGGGTCTGGGTCAGGCGTCGTCGGCCGGCGCCGCCCCGATCCGGTCGCCGAGGGCGTCCAGCCGTCGGGCGAGGTCCGCGCTCCGGGCGCCGAGGTGGGGCCGCATGCCGGCCAGGGGGGCGATGAGTTCGGCGGCGTCGGTGGCGCCGAGGGCGGTGTGCAGGGCGGCCTGCGCCGAGCGGGCCGCGGGCCCGAGGCGGGTGAGTGCGGTGATTTGCCCGGCGAGGCGGCGCAGGTCGGCGGCGTTGTCGCGGGCCCAGTCGGCCGCTGCGCGTTCCGCGGCCCTGGCCTGCCGGGTGGCCGTCACACGCTGCTCGCCGGTGGTACCGACGGCACCGGGGCGGCCGCGCAGATACCGGCGCTCGGCGGCCTGACGGCTGGCTACGCCCAGCGGACCGGCGAGGTCCGCCCAACTGGCGCCCGCCGTACGGGCCGTCTCGATCAGGCCGGTCTCCCACCCGGCGAGCCGCTCGCGCACCTGTCGCAACAGCAGCAGGGAGGCCAGAGCCTGTTCCGGACCGGGGCCTGCGGTGCCGGCACTCTCGTGCTGGGCGTCGCGCAGCAGGTCGTCGACGGCAGCCAGAGCCGCTGCGGCGGCCAGGAAGGAGGCCGGACTGTGGGCGTCGCCACGGGTCGCGGACGGACGTTCGGCAGCGGACACAAACCCTCCCTCGAAATGTCATTGCACCGATGACATGATGAATGTCATCCAGTGGATGACATTCAGGTCGCCACTCTACAACCCGGCCGACGGAGCGCGTCAGGGGTGCCCCCGAGGTTGCCCGTCAGCCCAGCGCGTACGCCGTGGTGTCCCGCCAGCGCAGGCCGTCCCACGTGATCAGGTCCACCCGCCGCACCCGCGTGCGCACCGGCAGAAAAGGCGCGAGCCGCTCCTCCAGCGCGTCGTAGGCGCCGGGCCAGATGTCCGGGCCTTCGCCCTTCGTGATCGTGAGATGCGGGTCGAGACCCGTGTCACCGAAGACGCCCCAGTACGGGACGGCTTGCGGCCAGCGGGCAGTAAGACGCGCGCGCAGGACGGTGACCGGGACATGCGGCCGAGGGGCCAGCCAGAGCACGCCGGGCCAGCGCCGGAAGGCGTCGAAGGTCAGGTCGAAAGAATCGTACGAACCGATGATCCCGGCGAGCTCACGCCCGGCCTCCCCGGTGAGCAGGCTCTCGTGCAGGAACGGGAAGAGAACCGTCACATGGGCCGGAAAGCCGGCCCGCACCAGGTGGTCGGCCTCGGGAACCTTGATGGTCAGCGCGGTGTCCCCCACCGCCAGCGGCCAGCCGGCGGCACTGCCGTCCTCGCCCTGCTCCCCCGCTGCCCGCGTTGTCTCCGTCGCCATGACATCCATGATCGCTGGTGCGGCGACCGGACAACACCGCCGCACCGGGCGGACGGGCTCGTCACCGAAGGTGCGTCCGGCCTCCTTTCGCGGACCCTCTGGTCCGCAGGGAGACCGCTGCGGACCAGGCGCCCGGTGGTGATGTTGATGGGCGAAGCAGGCACAGCTGACCGGCCGTCACAACCGATGTCCCTGCAGCGGATTGACACCGCCGCGGATGCAATGTACATGTCAAATGCTAGCCTCCTCCTCATCCACAAAGGAGGAACACCGAGTGAAGAAGCTACTGAGTTTCGCGTCCGTACTGGCACTCTTGACCGGAATCTCCACTGCCGCGACAGCGTCCGCCGATGCCGCTACTGACAGGAGTGGGGCAGAACGCCTCAACATCCCGAACAGCAGTCCATGCAGGGCGGGACGCACCGTCATGCAAGGCATGGTCGCGGGGCCGAGCGGCCAGCTCTACATCATATTCACCAAGGCGGGCGGGGAGGAGCCGGTCCTGTCCAGATGGTTGCGCGACGGCTCGGCCTGGGACGGTACCAGCTGGACCTGCGCCGGGGCACCGACCTCCATACCCGCACTCGGCCACGGTAACGACCTCGCCTACCATCCGAACTATCGGGGCCAGGGTCCTGCCCTGATTGCCACCCAAGGAAGTCAATCGGCCTACCCGAGTGCCGATGTGACCATTGTTCACCTGGACTCGTCGGGGTCTGTGGGCGCAAGCGAGGTAGTCCATCTGCCCATCGGCAACATCAGCGGCCTCTGCTACAGCGCGACGGCGGCCGACGGAGTCGGCAAATTCGCTGCCCGCCGCTTGGGCAACCTGTGGACGCATCCCGGCGCCGGTTCACTGACGAGCGGGTGGACACTGGTGAAGAGCAACCTGACGAGTCACGACAATCGTTCAGACCAAGGAATTGACTGCTCCGAGAACTACATCTGGAACACCAAGTCCATCAACAGTTCCACGCCCGATACCGGGTGGAACTGGGTGTACCAGTACAACTGGTCCGGAAATGATGTGGAGAGCGATATCGGTATTCCGGGGAACAACCTGACTGACGAGATCGAAGACGTCACCCACACGGGAAGCGACTTCTTCATCGGCGTCAACCGAAACAACGGGAGCCCCGACTCCGTGAAGGTCTTCATCGAGTGAAGTCCCTCCCTGTGCACAGCTGAGGACGCGGCACCGTCCAGCGATCCGCCCGCACGTCTCTGACGCTGTTGTCGTTCCGAACGTGCGGGCGTCGTCTTCGCTGGTCGGAACCGCCCAAGACGAACAGCGTCGAGGGGACGTTGACCGGCTGAGGGTCGAGCACTTGTCCAAGGAACGAGGAGCTCCGCCGGTGTGGTCATGGTCCTCCAAGACCGGCACCAACCGGACGACGTCGACCGCTTCTGGCAGCCATTCCTTCGCCGCTTCGCCCTGGAGCACACCTTTCGGCACCGCGCCATAATTGCCCGCGGGTTGTCCGCCGCCAAGCGTGTCACTTCAGAGGAAGGTCCTTGAGAATGTCTGTAACCTCGGTATTCGAGGGCGGCGAGCAGCTGCTCGGCGTCGCGGGGAATCACGCCTTCGACAGTGAGAACGTGGTCCTGCAGTAGCTGCCGCAGCAACTCCCGCCCCGCCGCCTGGAGGTGTTCTTCGAGTTCGGCGTGGGTCCAGCCGGCCGTATCCTCGCCCCACCACGTAGGTGCCAGCGATTCGAAGGCATTGGCCGAGCGGACAAACGGGTCAGCACCGGGGTGAGTGTCGTACGGTTCCATCCCTGGGGCTCTTCTCGGGCTGCGGTCCTTTGGTGGATACCTACGACTGCAGAGGGAAGCGCCGCGCCCCAGTGGCGCGTTGGACGAACCAGCCGTGCGGCGGCGGGCCACCGTGCACAGCCCGGGGCCGACCTCGTCCAGCCGGCCCCGCTCGACCAGCCGCTTCAACTTTGCGCGCGTGCCCTCGCTCTTCCCGGTCTGGCCGGCACCCCCATCACCCGACGCTCCGCACCCGCATACGGCGACGGCGCCTGATCCCGGCGGTCACCGCATCCTCCGGCGCCACCGGTGTGCCCTCCGCCGACATCAGCTCAACGCCGGTGACAACGCTGGGACCGGGCCATCAGCACCAAGGTCAACTGCCCCCATGTGTGCCGGTTTCCATCGCCCCGGCGAGCACCGCGGAGCGAGTACCGAAGCTTGTTCCGGCCTGGTGCGAGATCCTTGAAGCGCGAGGTTGAGCGTCAAGCTGAGTGCCGGGCGCTTCACCTCGGGGTGAGGCCAAGCTCCTCCAAGGCGTAGGTCGGGGCGGGGCGGTGGCCGTTACGGAAGATCGTCACGGTAACCTCGTCCGGCCGTTCGGCGCCCAGCGTTTGCAGGGCCGCGACGGACTTCCGGGCCAGCGGGCCGGCGCCGGAGTGGACGACGGGCTCGCCAAGCGTCCACTCGGCGAAGCCCGGGCTGATGACTTCGGGCAGCCAGCCGTCCGCGAGCATGCGCCGGGACTGCTCGCTGCCCGGGTCGTCCGGTGTCGGCAGGTTCTCGACGTCGAGTTCCGCGCCGGACGCGCCGGTGCGGATCGTGCCGTTGATTGCATCACACACCACACCACACCACGACCGGCCGTACCTGGTAGCTGGAACTCCCCTTCGTCAGGCCCTCGTTCCTGCACGCTCTCAGCCAGGTCGCCGCCCGGCGTTAGGCTGTGGACGATCCGGCGGTGGCACAGACCGCGCACCACGTCCCGTGTCGCCGCCCCCGTCGACGAGGAGCGACCACTTTGCCCGAGCAGTCCCCCGGTTCCCGGCCCACCCTGGAAGCCGTCGCGGCGCGTGCGGGGGTTTCCCGGGCCACCGTTTCTCGGGTCGTCAACGGGGGCGACGGAGTCCGCAAGCCGCTGGTGGACAAGGTGCTCCGGGCGGTCGAGGAGCTCGGGTACATCCCCAACCATGCCGCGCGGACGCTGGTGACCCGCCGGACCGGCGCGGTGGCCGTCGTCATCGCGGAGCCCGAGATCAGGTTCTTCTCGGACCCCTTCTTCTCCCAGCAGATCCGGGGGATCAGCAAGGAGCTCACCGCCCACGACACCCAGTTGGTTTTGCTGCTGGTGGAGGGGCCAGGGGACTTCGGCCGGATCGCACGGTATCTGTCCGGCGGGCATGTGGACGGGGCGCTGGCGTTCTCACTGCACACCGACGATCCGTTGCCCGCGATCACCCGGCGGGCCGGGATTCCGACCGTCTACGGGGGGCGACCCAGTCGCACCGCCGACATCGGCGACCAAGCCGTTCCGTATGTGGACGCGGACAACCGGGGTGGCGCGCGGTTGGCCGTGCGGTATCTGAAGGACCTGGGGCGGGAGCGGATCGCGCACATCTGCGGGCCGCAGGACCAGACGTCGGCGATGGACCGGCTGGACGGATACCGGGACGCCCTGGTGGACGTGGACCCGACGTTGGTCGCCGAGGGGGCGTTCACCGTGGAGAGCGGGGCGCGGGCGATGGCGGAACTGCTGGCGCGGCGGCCCGACCTGGATGCGGTGTTCGCCGGGAACGATCTGATGGCATCGGGCGCGCTGCGGGTCCTGCGCGAGCGCGGGATCTCCGTGCCGGAGCAGGTGGCGCTGGTGGGGTTCGACGACATGGAATCGGTGGCCGAGGCGACCGCTCCGCCGCTGACCACGGTGAACCAGGAGATCGAGGAACAGGGACGGCTGATGGCCCGGCTGCTGCTGCGCGGGCTGGACCGGGACCGTACGGGAAGCGGCAAGGTCCCCGCATCGGTGATCACCCCGACCACACTGGTACGGCGGGCCTCGGCCTGAGAGCCGGGGACACGTCCGCCCTGTCCACGGAGGTGCGGCAGGTCTCCACCCCGAGGCCCGGGGACACGTCCGCCCTGCCCACAGGGGTGCGGCGGGTCCCCACCCCGAGGCTCGGGGGCATCTCCGCCCTGTCCACCAAAGTGCGGCAGGTCTCCACCCCGAGGAGTCGGAGACCCGCCGCACCGATCGTGCCCGTACGGGTACCGGTGAGGCCTACCGCTCACACGTACGGGATCTTCAGAACCGCCGCGTCCGTGCCGGTCTGCACCTGGGACGTGCCGGTGCCGAGCGCGTTCCAGATCTCCAGCCGGACCGTGCCTCCCCTGAGGTCGCCCAGGCTTCCGGTGACCGCCCGGACGCCGGCCGCCTGGGGGTACTCCTCCCAGCCCGCGACCGGGTCGGTCGCGAAGTAGCGGAAGGTCTCGGCCCGGTCGAACGAGCCGTCACCGGTCAGGTCGTAACTGACCCGGACCTGCGGGGCGAGCCCGACCTTCGTGCCCGCGTCGACCCGGAGCCGGAACGCGGTGGCGGCCCCGGCGGCGAGCTTGCCGGTGACCTTCTTGATCTCGTAGACCGTCGGGCGGTACGGGGTGCCGTCGTGGTTCACGCCGTCGGCCGACGCCAGGGTGTCCGCGCCCGCCGGGTCGGTGGTGGAGGTGGTGAGGGCGCCGCCGGTCCTGAGGCGGAAGGTGTTGCCGGTGGACGGGCCCGGATCGCCCGGGCCCGGGTCGGGGTCGCCGCCGTCGGCGCCCGTGCCGGTGGCCGTCGAACGGGCAGGTACGGACAGGGTCTTGCCGTCGGAGAAGGTCACCGTACGAGCCGTGGAGCCGTGGTTGTGGGCGGTGTAGGTGCGGGTGCCGTTCTTGGTGAAGACGGCGGAGGTGGGCAGGTCGCCGCTCACCGTCATGTCCGGTGCGCCGAGCGCGTCGAGCGTGGTGATCCAATGGTACGTGTGTGCCTTGGACTCACCCTGCTCCGGGGCGTAATTCCCGTTCGTCGCATCCCACTTGGCTTTCGCCGCCGCCGGGTCGGCCAGTGACTCGAACTCCCAGAGCAGGTCGCGCCACTCCTGGGCCGGCCCGCCGTTCTCGCGCTCCATCTCGGCGATGTTGCGCTTGACGGCGGCCTTTTCGCGGGCCAGATGGAGTGAACCACCCGTCACCGGAAGGACGTTGATGCCGTGGATCTCCTCCGGGTTGGCCGTCCACCAGGTGGCGTACGCGCCCCCACTGCCCCAGACCATGCCGAGGGTGTCGTGGCCGAAGGAAGCGGGGAAGACCTGCTGCGAGGCGTCGAACCAGTACTGGGTGATCGCCTCCGACTCCGTCGTCAGCAGGAAGCTGCCGAGGTCGCGCAGGGAGGTGTCGCCCGTCGCCGCGCCCCACAGCACGAGACCGGCGCTGAGGTTGATGGACTCCGACGAGGACTCCTGGTTGTTGCCTGCGGCGAAGCCCTGGTGACCGGAGGCCCAGCTGTGGCCCGCGTACACGTCGAAGCCGCGCAGGAAGGGGTAGGCGGAGTCGGTGCGGCTGGGGTTGGCGGTGTCGCGGACCAGGTGATCGACCATCGTGCCCCAGGCCGAGTCGGCGGCCCAGGCCTGATCGTACTGGGCGACGATCGCCGCCGCGTAGACGTAGTAGCTGTAGTGGAAGTGGTGATCATTGAGTTCGGTGTCGCTGCCGTACGAGGCCGGGTAGCCGATGAGGGTCTTCCAGTCCTTGTCGTAGCTCAACTCACTGGCCCCGCCCGCCGTGAACCACTCCTGGAGCCGGCCCTTCAGCAGGCCGAGGAGCTTGTCCCGCGTGGCTCTTTCGCCGATCTGGTCGGCGACGGGCACCAGTTGGGCGAGGCGGCCGAGCGCCTTCCCTGTCCAGTAGGTGTCACTGGCCCCCGAGAACGGGTCGGGGGCATCTGCGACCTCGTTGAGGTAGCCGGCCAGCCGGGCCTTGTCGACGCCGCCGGCGGCGGGCAGGGCGGGCACCACGCCGTTGTTCCGCTGGCTGGTGGTGAAGGAGGCGGACTCGCGCACCTTCATCGTGCCGCGCGGTGATACGTACGTGTACGGGGTCAGCGGGTCGCTCGTGTGCAGCCACTGGTGGCGGTAGAGGGCCTGGAGCGTGCCGCGCTCGGTGCCCTCCTTGGCCTCCGTGGTCAGACGGTAGGTCGCCTTCACCGTTCCGCCGGTGGACTGCCACTCCACCTGGGAGCCGGTGACGAAGCTGAAGGCGTAGCTGCGGTAGGTCGCGAGCGCGTCCGTCGAGGGCAGGACGGCGAGCGAGAAGTAGTCCTTGGAGCCGAGCCCGGCGGTGATCGTGGAGCCGGAGATGTTCCAGTCGCTGCCGGTCGGGGCGAACAGCGCGTAGTGGTGACCGGCGACCGTGATGCCGACGACGTTGCCGTCGTCCGCGAACACGGTGGGGGCGAAGGCGGTCGTGACGCGGGCGTCGCCGCCGGAGCCCTTGGCGTACACGAAGGGCATGCCGTGGCCGATGGTGGCCCGGAAGGTGCGGGAGCCGTCCGCCCAGTAGGGGGTGACCGTCCAGTCGGACCAGGAGTCGGCCTTGGTGTCCGGGGAGTTCAGACCGCTGAGTCCGACGGTAAGGTCGGCCTTGTGGGCGTACTCGTACTGGCGGCCGTCCCCGACGATCGCGGGGCTGGTGGGGTAGCCGACCTCCAGTCCGGAGGCCTTGGCCTGGTAGGTGAGGGGGTGGCCGTACATGGGTGTGGAGTACGGGTTGTCGCCGTAGCGCTGATAGACGAGCGAGGACCACCAGTCGTTGGTCGGGACCGGCTTGTTCTTCGCGGCCTCGGTGAGCTTGGGGGTGACGGGGGCGCCGGTGTTCGTGGTCGGGCCCGAAGTCCCGGCGGGGCGGGAGTCGGTGTAGCTGCCGGCACCGGCGGGGAGGGTGGCGGCGGCTGCGGGGGCGGCTGCGGGACCCAGGCCCACGGCGGCCACAGCGATCGTCAGGAGCGTCGCCGCTGCGGATCTGGAGAGAGAGGCTTGCACGGGCAGCACCTCGATGGTGGGGGGTGAAGAGCGCTTTCGAGAGCGCTCTCAAGCACCAAGGAACGTAAAACTCCTGAATCGTGAGTGTCAAGAGAACGCACAGGGAGGGCAGTTGGGTGGCACGTCAAGCTGTTGTGCGTTCGAGTCTTGACGGGGAGGGGAGGGCGGGGACGCTCCGGCACAGGCGACGAGAGCGCTCTCACCGCGCTCCGGCGTGCCACAGCCCGCCCGGCAGCCATGACGGCCGGCCGGGCTCCGAGCGCGGCGCAGAGCGGCGAAACGACGGCAGGGGCGGCGAGCGACCCTGTGAAGGGGAGGCAACAGCGGCGACCGCCCTGTGGGGCGACCGCGCTCGACCGGGCTGCTTCCCGCCACCGACCCGGTCCCCTACGGCGGCGTACCGGCCGGGACCGTGGCGTCTTGGCCCAACAGGACGTGCCGGTACCGGAGTCGCAGGGGTGCGCACGGCACCAGAGGCCGGACGCACGGCTACGGGCCCTGACCGAGGCTCTTGGCCACCTCGGCGCCGACGGGGAGGCCCGCATCGACGGGGAGACCCGCATCGTCGACGGGAGGTCCGAGCCCGGACACACGGACCGGCGGCCGGGCAGGGACGGCGGTGCAGCGTGCACGAGCTCGACACTCTCGACCCGCGCCGAAGGAACCTGCCGGAGCGCAGGGCGCCGCAGGCAGCGACTCGCGCCGTCCCGTGTCCTACGCGTACGGATCGAAGGGGATGCCGGACGGCTTGGCCTTCGCGAGGTGGGCCGCGAAGTTGGCATCCTTGAGGCCGAACACGGCACTGCCGAAGTCGGTCTGGCTGAGCTTGTCGCGGAGACCCGCGGGGTAGCCGTTCCAGCCCACGAGCGCGGGAAACTGCCACGCGTGCTCATGGTTCTCCGGCGGTTCGTCGTGGGAGTTCGCGGGGCGGAAGCAGTGCGTGCTCGCCCCGTCCTTGTGGTAGACGACCTTGGGGTGCGTCCCGTCCCAGCGGATGCGGTCGCGGGGATGGATGTCGAAGTTCCCGTGCGCCGAGGTGGCGACGTAACGCGCCTCGTTGTTCTGCACCCACACGACGACGTGCTCCCAGTCGTGGCGGTGTCCCCCGAGGCCGCTGCCCGCCACGGCCTGGTCCTTCTCGAAGTACAGGCCGTACATGACGGCACACCAGCCGTTGTTGCACTTCTGACGCGCGTACCCGTTGGTGTTGTCGAGGTCCCCTGCGTCACGGCACTGGCCGTTGAGGGCTCCGGAGGGCTTCAGACCGCCGTTCGTCGTGCCGTCCGGGCCGATGGCGGCAGTGGGATAGCAGCCGTCCGTGTCGTAGTCGAAGGCCGGCTGGTAGGTCTGCTCCAGCACGTCCGCGTGTGCGGGCAGGGCCTGTGGCGGCTCGGCGTGGGCGTTGCCGGAAGCCGCGACGACCAGCGCGACGGCGCTGCCCAGTACGAGCGGCATTCTGCGGGTCCACGATTTCGTCTGCACTGTTGTTGTCTCCTGATCGCCGCCGGTCTCCAGTACACCTTGCCTTGACATGCCCACTCCAGCTTGAGTGAACCTCGTGCCATTTCCCGGGCGCCCGCCCCGCTCCCGCCGCACGGCGAAGTGGGTTCTGGCACAGATCTTGGGGAGCCGTCGCGGAGTGTGACGTCTCTGTTCGACTGTGAGGCGAAGGAGGGGGCTGAGACCGGGTACGACTTGCCGCGCGGAGCGGAACTGACGCGCCATCAGGTCTCTGTCGGACCCTGTCATCTTCGGCAGTGGCTGGTGACGGTAATCCCCATGCAGACGACCGACACATGGTTCTGGGACTCACTGGTGTTCGACGGGATCGACGCGGTGGACGTCGCGGCGGTGTCCGCCACCTTCCCTCACCCCTTCTTCCGGATCGAGCAGTTGGCGTCCGGGGCCTGGCCGGCCGGCCAGGCGATCCGGTCGAAGACGGCGGTGCGGGTGGCCGGGTCGAGGTGGACGATGGGGACGGCCTTGTTGTCGGGATTGCCGTACTGGTCCAGGCAGATCCAGCCGCTGGCGCCGTTCACCCGGTTGGTGCCGTGCAGCCGCAACCAGCTGTTCGAGACCTCGGAGAGGGTGGGCATCTTGACCGTGCCTCTCGTGCTATTGCGGATGCCGGTGATGGCGGTGGTGACCGCGTCGTACGTGATGATGACGCGTCCGTCCGCGAGCGTGGCGTCGCCGATCGAGTTCGGCGTCCCGCCGGTGGCCCGGGCCAGCAGGTCGCTGAGCTCCTTGGCCGCCGCCTTGGACCCGCCGGTGGCCAGGTTGCTCTTGTCGCCCCAGGCGTCGGGGTGTGCCAGGGCCGCGTAACGCACCGTGATTCCGGCTCCCTTGGTGAGCGCACCCCATTGATCAGCGAACTTCTCGTCCACCGTGAGAGTGGAGGCGTGCGAGCCACTGATGACCGTGTAGTGCTTCTTGCTGCAGTTGCGGTTGCCCAACTCGATCAGGAACTGGCGCAGTTGGACCGGACGTCCGGCGAAGTAGAGCGTCTTGGCGTCGGAGCTGCAGATACCCGAGACCATGGCATTGAAGTCGTTGGAGAGGTTGCCCTCGTCATTGAAGTCGTCCGGTGACTTGTACGTCTCCGGCTCGTGGGGCGCGTCCTTCGCCAGTCGCTGGAACGTCTCGCGCAGGCTGGTCAGGTAGTTGTCGCCCTCCCGGCTGTCCGCGACCAGTTGGGTCTCGCCGGGCTTGATTTTCGCGCCGAACGCGGCCAGCGCGTTCGCCTGGTCGGTGTTGCCGGGGGCGACGCGGGCCAGACCGGGGAACTGGTTCGGGCCGGAAGCGCTGTTGGCGATGTCGTCGGCGGTCATCGGCCCCGCGACGACGGGAATCTTCTTCTCATTGGTGAGGTAGCGGACCGCATCCTTACTCGCATCGATGCTGATGTTGATGCCCGCCACGGCCCGCAGGTTCTCCTTGTCGGAGGCGGCGGACGCGCCCAGCTTGTCAGCGGCAAACTTTGCGTACCGGTAGCCACGGCCAGGGTTGGCGAGCAGCAGTCGGATGGGCGGACGCTTGTGGTTGTCCTGGTGGTTGGCCCGGTGCTGGGCCAGATAGGCGCCCTGCACCTGCTCCGTGAACTCCTTCTGCTCGGCCGCGTTGTCCGAGATCATGGGGATCATCAGAGCGACGCCGGCCGGGTTCTTCCCCGCGACGCTGTCGTTCTCGGCCTTGATGCGGTCGAAGACCTGCTTCAGCGACGGGGTGAAGACATAACTCCCGTCGGTGACACCCACGCACTCGCCCCCGACCTCCTGCTTCGCCACGCCGGCGGCGCAGGTCAGGTCCTGGCGTAGGAAGGCCCACCAAATCCAGTAGCCGAGGCCCGCCAGCGCCAGGATCACCGCGATGGCGATCAGCTTCCGGTAGAGCGCTCCCCTGGGCCATTTGAAGGGCCACTTGAAGATCCTGCTGGCCGCCCTCGCCAGACTCCTGCGGAATCCGGTACGGGTCATCCGGTGCCTCCGTCGATCGGCAGGCCGGGCGCCTGGTGCCATCGGTCGAGCAAGGCCGGCCACTTGCCCTCGGCTTGGTGGAAGATCTTCTGGGGTCCAGGGCGGGCGCCGCGCGACAGGACGCCCAGCTGGAGCTTGAGGCTCTCGACCAGTTCGTGGTCGGGTACAGCGAGCGGGTCGGACAGCTGCCACACCCCCGCCACCAGCAGGTCGATCGCCTGGTGCACACCGGCGTCCTTCTCGCTGCGGCAGTACGGGCAGTCGGCCCGATCCGACGGTTCTCTCAGGCCCCTGGGCGGGTGCGGGGCGGCGCAGATCAGGTTGAGCGCGCCGAGCCAGGCCCTGGCGTCGAGTTCGTCCTCGCTGTAGCGCCCGTGCAGGGACCGTACGACGAAGTCCCGCTCGTTCAGCGCCAGCGAGTGGTGCAGGTAGCGGAGCTCGGGCCGCTCCGCCGCCTGGCCCCGGTCCAACGGGTCGTACCGGGCCCGGAGTCTGCGGTGCAGTTGGGTCCATTCGTCGACCTGCTGTGCGGGACCGGCCCCGGCAGCCGCCCGCGCCGCTTCGACGAGGGTGCGCAGGGCGTGCAGCAGCAGGGCGCGCAGCGTGGGGTCGGCCACGAAGGGCTCCGTACCCCCCGGCCAGCCTCCGCCGTCCCAGCAGTTGTACCGCAGATGGTCCCGGGCTTCCGGAACGGGGACGCCGCCGCCGGCCTCGTTCGGCGGGTAGCTGGCGCTCAGGGCGAACGCGGCATCGTCGTCGAGCGCGGGAGAGTAGTAGGTCAGGCGTCGGCGCATGACGCCGTCGGGTATCAACTGCCCGAGCAGCCAGACATGGACGGGTGGATGCGTATCCGTCGCGGCCGGGTGGTCGAGCAGATCGCCCGGGAGTACGTCGCCGCCCTCGTCCGCCCGCGCGACGGCCGCCGTGACCAGGTCATACGCGATCCCCGCCCGGCCACCACTCAGCCGCAGCACCTGGCTGATGGCATGCGTGGGCGGCCGCTTCCCGAACATCACTCGCACTTCGTCGAGGGTGAGCAGCGCGAGTGGAATCTCCGTCACCCACTGTGCGGGTGCGAGCGGCGGACTCCCCCGCCAGAAGCTGCCGGACACGCTCCTGCTGGACATGATTCTGCTGGGTGGTACGGCGATCGGCTCGGCCGGGACGACGACGTGTTCCGACTCCGGCTCCGGATCGCGCCGAAGCGCCGTGGCGACGACAGCGGGCCGCATCCGGCGCTCCCCGTCGGCCCCCTCGTGCCAGACGTTCACCAGCCCGTCCAGCACCAGCCGGCCCAGCGGGCTGTGGGCGTTGTCCAGGAGCAGCAGCGGCCGTGGCACCCCATTTCTGGTGTGCCGCCAACCGTAATGGGAGGCGATGTCTTCCAGAAAGGCGGCCAGCAGATGCCGCTCCGCCAGCCGCTTCAGTGGCGCGTCACCACGGAATTGCAGTGCCAGGTCGACGAGTTGGTCGGCGCCGTCGCCCTGGGTGCCGACGCCTCGGGCGGCCCACCAGCCGAGGCCCTTCCCGTTCGGCCGGGGGCCCAGCATTTCGGCCGCGACGCCGTCGATCACGCCGCGCACGATCGTGTCGAGCGGCGGAGCCACCGACCCCGCCTCGGCCAGTACATCCGTGATCGTCCTGACCCACCCCTGCCGCCGCTCCCTGCGCGCCTGGTCCGTCGGCTGCCCCTGCGCGAGCAGATCCGCCAACCCGCTGCGGGCGTGCACGAGTTGCCCCGCCCGGACCTGCTCCTGCCAGTTTGTGACCGCGAGCAGCCCCTGGGTCAGCCGGGGGAAGGACAGTGTCCCGTGGAACTTCTTCGCCTTCCGACTCAGCCTGTCCACCAGCAGGAAGAGCAGCTCCAGCGTGGGCGAGGTGTGCGTGGCGTCCTCGTCGAAGGGGGCGAGCCCGGGCTGGCCGAAGGCGGGCGCGCCGAGGTCGACGTACGCCTGGGGTATCTCCTGCGCGTACCGCTGCGACAGCTCTTGCAGCACGGCGGTCTTCCCGGACCTCCGGCCGCCCCCGCACACCACCAGCTGGGGACTGCCCTCGGGGATCTTCAGACGCGACCCGTTCGGCTTGAGCCCGACCAGCGCGGGCACCACCTCGTCGAACAATGCCGCGCGTCCGTACAGCTCCGCCATCGCTCCTCCTGGGCTGCCCGTCGCGCCAGTGCGCCGACGGTGAGAGGACCACAGATTAGGCCGTCAACTCACCTGTTTTCCGCGTTACTTGAGCATCCATCAGTCACGTTCCGGCCCGTGTCCGCACGCCGGGTCCGAATGAAGGGTATCCCCCGCTTCCCACCTCTCCCCCTGAAGGGAATACGACAAGGAACACGGCAGGAGCAAGGCGAAAGCACAGCTGGACACCCAGGATCACCCAGGGGGTCAGACCCGTCGACGTGACCGAGGTAGCCGTCGCAGACAATGGCAGATCGGGGCGCCCATCGCGGTCCAGGTCGCCGACCGGTTCCACCTGTGGCGCAACCTGGGCGAAGCCGCCGAGCGGTGTGTCTCCCGCCACCGCTCGTCCTCCGCGCGTCCTTCGCCGAGTCGGCGCCGGAGAAGGTTCCGGCTCCGGCACCGGCCGAGAAAGGGTGGCCATGGCCCACCGGGCACCGGTTCGCCGACCGTACCCGCGCCAGGCACGCCGCCGTCCCCGCGCTGCTGGCCACCGGCCACAGCCGACGCTCGGTCCAGCGCCAGCTCGGCATGGCCTACCGTACCGTCCAACGGCCGGCCGACGCCGCGAGGCCGGAAGACCTGTTCCAGGGGCGGTGGCAGAACCGCCAGACCAAGCTCGACGACTTCAAGCCGTACCTGCACGAGCGAGGGGCAGAGGGCTGCACGAACACCTGGAACCTCTGGGAAGAGATCAAGACGCACGGCTACACCGGCGGCTACGGAGCCGTCCGCACCTACCTCCAGCCGTTTCGCACATCCCCGACCGCACCTGCAGCCCGTCCTCCGTCCCCACGCACGGTCACCGGATGGATCCTGACTCACCGCGACACCCTGCCGTTCGGGCCCTGCGCCTGCGCTGATTCAGATGCCTTCGGCCTCCAGTGCGTACAGCTCGTAGGCAACGGTTCCGGTCTCGGTGTCCCGGGCGGCCGTTCCGACGCGGGTGAAGCCAACCTTGGTCAAGACGCGGCCGGAGGCGGGGTTGTCGAAGTGGTGCATGGCCTCCAGCCGATTGAGGCCGGCGGTGGTGAAGGCGACAGTGACGACCTGGTGGGCGGCGTGGGTAGCGTGGCCGTTGCCCCAGCTGTCGTCCCGAAGGATGTAGCTGAGGGTGCCCATGGTCGGGGTGCGTCGGCGCAGGGAGATCAGGCCGATCATCTCCGCTTCGTCGAGGATGCCCCAACTCCATTGCGCACGTGGGGTTTCTGCGGCTCGGGCGAGGGCTGCGCGGATCTTCTCGTGGGCCTGGTCGAGGGTGAGGGGCTTGCCGGTGGTGTGCCGGATCGAGGCGCCGCCGTAGATGCGGGTGAGGTCGGTGGCGTCGGCGGGGCGCAGCGCGCGCAGGGTCACCATGTGGTGGTCAGCTCCTTCGCGGTGGGCGGTTCGGCGGGACCGGGGGCGGTGGTGTGGGCGAGGGCTCCCCGGCACGGAAGGGTGGGCCCCTGGCTCCACAGTCGGGCCCCCGGGGATGTTCTGCCTGTGTGCAGCAGGAGCCGAGAGACCTCCAACGATCGTCAGCGGTCGACCGGGGGGATCTGGTCCAGCCCGCTTTCGCGCAGGATTTGCTGGATGGTGTCGTCCAGGGTGCTCTTCGCGCCGATGACACTCTCGAACTCGTCGGGCAGCAGGTCCTCCTCCCGGTACCAGTCGCTGAGGTGATCGGGGGTGACGTGTGTGAGGTACTCGGCATCCGGCTTCGTCGCGTGCCGCCGCACCGTTTCCGCGTACGGCACGTCGAGGTAGTAGCAGCGCGAGATACCACGATGGGCACGCACCAGGTTCTGGAGCATGGGGCCGTAGCGGTCGGCGTACAGGATGCCTTCGACGACGACGTGAAAGCCGTTGTCCAGGGCGTAGCGGGCGGTGAGGTCGATCAGGCCGATGTTGGCGCCGCCGGACCGGTCACGTTCGCGCAGCACGGTCCGGCGCAGGTTGTCCTGGCCGACGATGGCGAGGTTGCGGCCGAACCGCTCGCGCAGGCCGGCCGCGACGGACGATTTCCCCGAGGCGCTGTTGCCCCGGACCACGATCAGGCGCGTGTCTTCGGCACCTACGGTGCCTGGTGCGGCGGGCGTCACGCGGTCACGCTCTCCGGGCCGGGATGGCGCAGCGAGTTGGCATGGCCGCAGTACCAGCACGCCACAGTTTCCGGAAGGTCCTCGGACCTGGTACCGGAGATTCCGAAGAAGCTGTTGATACGGTAGCCGCCGCAGTTCCGGCAGGGCGTGGCGTGGAACGGCTTGGCGCAGCGGAAGCAGTTCCCGCCCGCGCCGTTCTTGTCGAAGTAGGTGATGCGGTGTCTGCGCTGCCGCAGCGGACGCAGAACGCTTCGTGGCTCATGGTTCCTGGTTTACCGCATCCTCCGGTCCTCGCTCCCCGGTCCTGTTCAACCGACACTCGGCAGGGTGCTGTTAAAGGGCTGGCGTCAGTGAGCCGACGAAATACCCGAGCCCGTACTCGCCCATGCAGACGGGTGCCACCTCGAGGATTATTGCCGAACCCCCGCCGTGGCCCGAGCGGCTATCGTCGCGAGGTCATGTACCCGAACACGGCGATCACTACGGCCACTCCCCCGGTTGCCACGGTTACCGGGGCAGCGAGGCTGGGGTGCTCATGGGTCACGTAGGCCAGCATGACGAAGACCAGCACCAGTAGCAGGCCGAGGAACGCGATGCTGCGGGCGGATCTGGATGCACCGCCGAAGCAGAAGCACACGATCAAGAGGATCTTCGACCGGCTGCTGGACGAGCACGCGGCGGACGGCATCTCCTACCAGATGGTCCGCGCCTACGTGGCGGTGCGACGCAAAGATGTCCGCTGGGAAGCCGGCCGCGGACCGGAGGAGATGTTCGTCCCTCAGACCCACATGCCCGGCGACGAGGCGGGGGTCGACTTCGGTGACGTCCACGTCGTGCTGGCAGGCGTGCCGACCCGCTGTTACCTGTTCTCGCTGCGTCTGTCGTACTCGGGCAAGGCGGTGCACCGACCCGTTGACCGCACTATCGGCGTGTCCTACGTGTCGGCTTGGTGAGGATGAGGAGTCTCCGTTCGGGAAGTGCCCGATGAGACGGAGATGCGATGGATCACGGTGTAGTCATAGCTGAACGCGAAGTGTCCGGCCTGGTGGTGGCACGGGTCGGCAGCGTGGCGGCAACCACTGCCACCGCGCTGCCATGGGTAGTGCTCGACGGTGCTGGGCGGGCGATCACGCCGGCAAGCGAGTTCCTCTGGGAATTGCCGGCCTGCGGCAACACCATCGCTTCCTGCCGGTCCTACGCCTTTGACCTGCTGCGTTGGTTCCGGTTCCTCGCCGCGGTGGACGTCGAGTGGAGCCGTGCGAAGCGCGTGGACGTACGCGACTTCGTCCTGTTGCTCCGGACGTGCCACAACCCGGCGCGGGACCGGCACCGCCCGGATGCACCCACGCCGGGGTCGCTGAACGCGCGCACCGGCAAGCCGTACCTACAGTCGGGCTATGCCCCGGCAACCATCAACCACGCGGTTTCGGTGCTGGCGGCGTTCTACGACCACCATCTGCAGACCGGGCAGGGGCCGCTGGTCTCCCCGGTGCCCCCGCAGTCCCGTGACGGACGCCGGCTGGGGGCGCATCACAACCCGCTGGAGCCGTTCCGGCTGCACCGCCGGGGCGCCTACCGGCAGAAGCAGGTCGACCGCGACCCACGCGCTGTCCCCGACGATGTCATCGAGGACCTGTTCACCTCGCTGGGCTGCCACCGCAACCGAGCGCTGTTCTCCATGTTCTTGTCCAGCGGCGCACGGGCCGCCGAGATGCTGGGCATGAAGATCGGTGACATCCACCCGGGCGAGGGCCGGATCTATGTGCAGACCAAGGGCTTGGGCGGCGCGAAGGAAGCCTGCCCTGCGTCCCCGGAAGCCTTCGCCTGGCTGGCGCTCTATCTCGGCGAGCTGGCCCAGGACGGCCACCGGCCCGCCCCGGACGAGCCGGTGTGGTGGACCCTGCGTGGACCGACACGCCCGCTGACCTACACCGCCCTGCGCGCGGTGCTGAATCGGAGCAACGCGCGGATCGGTGCGAACATCACGCTGCACGACCTGCGGCACACCCTGTGTCTGCGCCTGATCGAAGACCCGGGCATCACCCTGGTCGACACCCAGCAGGTGATGCGCCACCGGCGCATCACCACTACCAGCACCTACCTGCGGCCCAGGATCGACGAGGTCATTGCCAAGGTCCACGAGCACTACACGCGCCCCAAGCCTCCACCGCGGCCGCTGACCGGTTGGACGTATGACCCGGACGACCTCGCCGACGTGTTCGGAAACCGCTGATGGCCCGGCACGGGCGCGTTGCCCGCACTCCGGTCAGTCCTCGTGACCCTGCTCTCCTGACCGCTGTGCTCCCCGAGCCGAGGAGCATGGCCCTCGGCAGTGGACGGGCGATGGCGCATCGCGATGAGCTCGCGCGACTGGCCGAGAACTTGCTGAGCGAGCCGACCGTCCGCAATCTGTGGCGCCGGCAGCTCTCGCTGACACGCATCTTCGATTGGCTGGAGGGATTCCCCGCCGATACCTGGCAGGACCGCTGGTTGCTGAGCGGTTCCGACGACTTGGGCTCCGACTGCGGCGCCCGCTACAAACGGCGCTGGGGCAGCTGGCCCATGCGGGATGGCTCGACGACTTCGCACGACTCGGCCTCGCACGGCACGACCCGCTCACCGACATGTGGCACAGGACGCCGGTGAGGGCCGAGGCGCGGTGATCGGCGGTCCGAGCATCCGGCCCGAGCCCCTCGCTTCCGACGCGTACCGGAGAGCTTGGCGGGTACCCCTCGACAGCGACTCGCACGCCGTCCGGCCGATTCGGTGGCAGCAGAGTGCGGGGGTTCGGGACCGCACAGCGCGCGCAGTGTGCAAGTGGCTTGAATACTCTGGTTTAGGCCGCTTTGCGAGGGTACTGAGAGCCTCAGATCTACCAGCACGAGCACCTGACACCTGGAAGGAACGCCGTGGACAAGCCCAGCACCAGTAACCCCAAGACCCACCCGGGGAAGGAGGTCCCCGACAAGGTGACCCGTACCCCGGGCGGAGAGGGGGGTGGGCCCGAGATCCCCGGCCGCCCCGCTCCGGAGCCGCCCCAGGTCGACGAGCCGACCGAGGTGCACGGGCCGTTGCCGCCCAAACCGGACCAACACGGGCCTGCCTCGGTGAGCCCCACCGGCGAAAGCACCGGACTCGACCAGGACGTGGTGGCGCAGCGCGATGCGTATCTGACCACCGCCCAGGGCGCCCGCCTGTACGAGACCGACCACTCCTTGAAGGTGGGCGAGCGGGGGCCGACCCTGCTCCAGGACCACCACCTGCGTGAAAAGATCACGCACTTCGACCACGAACGCATCCCCGAGCGCGTCGTGCACGCGCGCGGGGCCGCGGCCCACGGTGTCTTCCAGGGGTACGGGACAGCCGCCAAGGTCACGAAGGCCGCGTTCCTGGCCAAGGGCGCGGAGACAGAAGTCTTTGTACGTTTCTCCACCGTCCTCGGCTCGCGGGGCTCCGCGGACACGGTGCGCGACACACGTGGCTTCGCGACGAAGTTCTACACCGGTGAAGGCACCTTCGATCTGGTCGGCAACAACATGCCGGTCTTCTTCATCCAGGACGCCATCAAGTTCCCGGACATCATTCACGCGGGCAAGCCGCACCCTGACCGGGAGATCCCGCAGGCACAGAGCGCCCACGACACGTTCTGGGACTTTGTCACCCTGCACACCGAAGCCACCCACCACACCCTGTGGAACATGTCCGACCGGGGCATCCCTCGCTCGTACCGGATGATGGAGGGCTTCGGCGTCCACACCTTCCGTCTCGTCAACGCCGAAGGCGGAACGACCCTGGCGAAGTTCCACTGGAAGCCCAAGCTCGGCGTGCACTCCCAGGTGTGGGAGGAGGCGCAGATCACCCAGGGCATGGACCCCGACTTCCACCGCCGCGACCTCGCGGACGCCATCGAGGCGGGGGCGTACCCGCAGTGGGAACTGGGCGTCCAGATCTTCCCGGACAACCCCGAACAGGTCTTCGAGGGCATCGACCTCCTCGACCCGACGAACCTGGCGCCGGAGGAGCTCGCCCCCGTACAGCCGGTCGGTCTGCTCACCCTCAACGCGAATCCGACGAACTACTTCGCCGAGACCGAGCAGGTCGCCTTCCACCCGGGCCATCTCGTTCCGGGTATCGACGTCACCGACGACCCGCTGCTGACAGGCCGCCTGTTCTCGTACCTGGACACCCAGATCAGCCGGCTCGGCGGCCCAAACTTCGGCCAGCTGCCCATCAACCGCCCGCACGCCCCCGTCAACGACATGCTGCGCGACGGCATGCACCAGACCGCCGTGCACAGCGGTACCGCTCCCTACAAGCCCAACTCGCTGGACGGGGGGTGCCCGTTCCTGGCCGGGGAGGACGTCGGGGCGTACGTGGAGGTGCCGAAGGAGGTCGAGGCGGGGCGGAAGGTGCGCCAGGCGCCCGCTTCGTTCTCCGACCACTTCAGCCAGCCGCGGCGGTTCTGGCTCAGCATGACGCCGACGGAACAGGAACACATCATCGCCGCGTACACCTTCGAGCTGAACAAGTGCTACGAACAGGCCCTCAAGGAAAGGGCGTTGAAGGTCCTGGCCAACATCGATCCGGTACTGTGCGCCGAGGTCGCCACGGGCCTCGGCCTCCCGGCCCCGGAAGCCACGGAGCCGCCCGCCGACGTCGAGCCGAGCCCGGCGCTCTCGCAACTCGGCAAGAAGTGGCCGACGGAAGGGCGCGTCATCGGCATTGTGGCGAACACCGACGGCGATCTCGACTCTCTGCGGTCTGTACGGGAAGACGTCCTGGCAGCGGGCATGGTCCCGCTCGTCATCGCACCGACAGGCGGCAAGCTCGACGACGGCACCGGAGAACCGGTCACGGTGCAGCGTACGTTCGCGACCGCCCGGTCCATCGAGTTCGACGCAATCCTGCTGGCCGGAGCCCCGGAGCCGGGCGCCGACGCGTACGGCGCCCGTGACGCCAAGGCGGACGAACAGCAGGCCGGGACGACCGACCCCCGCGTCCTCCTCCTGGTCTCGGAGGCATACCGGCACGGCAAGGCGATCGGCGGCTGGGCAGGAGCCCGCGCGGTGCTCGAAGCGTCCGGCGCCTCGGCGTCCGCTCCCGGAGTGGTGCTCGGCGAGATGGGCGCGGCGGTCCTCGAAGAGATCACGGAACTGCTGGCGGCGCACCGGGCGTGGGAGCGGTTCCCGGCATGCGTCTGACGCCGCCCGAGGGTCGGGACGGCGCCCTGTCTCGCGGCCCGTCGGCGCGGCGAGACAGGCCCGCCCTGCGGGAGGCCGTACAGGGCACACCTGTGCGAGGAGCGATCCGGTACCTATGGCCTCACCAGAGGTCCCGAAGGAGTACGACATGCGTGTGCTGTCCCTGGTCTGTACGTTGAGCCCCTCCCCCAAGCCCTCCAGCAGCCAGCTTCTGGCGGAGCAGGTCGGGGCGGAGTTCGAGAAGCTGGGCGCCGAGGTGGAGACCGTGCGCGTGGTCGACCACGACGTACGCCCCGGCGTCGAACTCGACATGGGCGGCGGCGATGCATGGCCCGCACTGCGGGAGAAGGTCATGGCGGCCGACATCCTGGTGCTCGCCACTCCCATCTGGCTCGGCCACCCCTCCAGCGTCTGCCAGCGTGTCCTCGAACGCCTCGACGCCGAGCTCTCCGAGACGGACGCGGCGGGGCGCCTGCTGACGTACGGCAAGGTGGCGGCGGTGGCCGTGGTGGGCAACGAGGACGGCGCGCACAAGGTGAGCGCCGACCTCTTCCAGGGCCTCAACGACACCGGCTTCTCGCTGGCGCCCGGCGCGGTGACGTACTGGGTCGGCGAGGCGCAGCAGGGCACCGACTACCAGGACCTCGACGAGACCCCGGAGGCCGTGGCCTCCACCACCCACACCCTCGTGGTGAATTCCCTGCACCTGGCTGAGCGGCTGCGGCAGCACCCGTACCCGGCTTCCTGAGGCCCGGCTCCGTAGGCACACCCCTCACACCGCCGGCCGCGGCTCCGGCTCCGGCTCCGGTCGGCCCGAACCGCAGGAGAAGGAAGACATTGATGGACAGCACCCTGCCCCTTCTCGTCAAGGGCTACGGCTGGCTTCCCGACCGGCGGCGGCGCGCGGGAGGCCGACCGGTGCACACCCGGCTGGCCGGGCGCCGCGCGATCGCCCTGCACGGCACACAAGCGGTGCGCTGGTTCTACGACGAAGAAAACGTCGTACGTCAGGACGCGTTGCCCGGCCCTCTGCTGGACACCCTGTTCGGCCGCGGCGCGGTGCACACCCTGGACGGGGAGTCCCACCGCGTCCGCAAGTCGATGTTCATGACCGAGCTCAAGGACACCGGTGGCCTGCGGGACCTCGCCGACCGGCTGGGACGCGAGTGGGACCCGGCAGCGGCCGAGTGGGCCGAGCGGGAGCGGGTCGTGCTCTTCGACGAGGCGTCCGAGGTCATCACGCGGGCGGTCTGCGGCTGGGCCGGCGTCGCACTGCCCGAAGGCCCCGGCGGTGCCCGGCAGATGGCGGACGACCTGATCGCGATGGTCGACGGTTTCGCCACCGCGGGCCCGCGCCACTTGCGCGCGCGGCGCGCACGGGCGAGGCAGGAAGCCAGGATCGCGGAGCTGGTGAACGCCGAGCGCGAGCAGGCGAAGGCAGCGACGGGAAGTCACGACGTCAAGACCGTCACGGCGTTCGCCGCCGTCGCCCACCACCGGGACGCCGACGGCACCCTCCTCGACCCGCACACCGCAGCCGTCGAGGTTCTCAACGTCGTCCGGCCCACGGTGGCCGTCACGTGGTACGTGACGTTCGCCGCGCACGCGCTCCACAGGTGGCCCGAACAGCGCGGGCAGCTCGCCGCGGGAAACGCGGCACAGGTATTGGCGTTCGCCCAAGAGGTGCGCCGCTTCTACCCGTTCGCACCGTTCGTCGCCGGCCTTGCCACCGACCACGCGCGGTGGGAGGGGCAGGAGGTGCCCGCCGGAACGATGGTGCTGCTCGACCTCTACGGCCAGAACCACGACCCGGCCCTGTTCCCCGACCCGTACACCTTCGACCCGGGCCGCTTCCTGGACCGGGAACCCGGCCGGGACGAACTCGTCCCCCAGGGCGGCGGCGACCCGGCCACCGGCCACCGCTGCCCCGGCGAGGACGTCACGCTCACCGTACTGGCGACACTCGCACCACGACTGGCCCGCCTGGAGTACGACGTACCGGAACAGGACCTCACCATCGCGCTCCACCGCATGCCGACCCGCCCGCGCAGCGGATTCGTCCTCGCGAACGTACGGAAGAACACGCAGGGGAGGTAGCCGCGGACACGCGGGAGAACGGGGCGGCCCTGGATGCGGGGAGCACCGTGCGCACGTGGATGTCCCGTTGGCCGGCGAGCCGCAGGGTGTCCCGTCCTCGCCCCGGCCTCGTCGTCCCGCCCGATACGGCGCGGGGCGGTGGCGGGCACTCGGGCGATGCGTGACGATCAAATGACCGACCGCGACGCCTGGAGGATCCATGGCAGTGCGACATCAGCTCATCCGACGTCCCCCCGAGGCTCTCTGGGCGGTGCTCCGCGACGAGTCCCGCTACCACGACTGGGTCGTGGGCACGCACTCTTCACGACCGGGCGAAGGCGACTGGCCGACACCGGGCTCCACCTTGCGCTACACCGTCCGGCTGGGCCCCAAGAAGTTCGCGGGGCACACCGTCGTCCGCCGTCACGAGCCGCCGCACACACTGGAGCTGGAGGTGGACAGCGGGCTTCTGGGCACCGCGCGCATCGCCTTCGACATCCGGTCGTGGGGCGAGAACACGCTGGTCATCGTGGACGAGCACCCGCTGCGCGGCCTGGGCGGGGCACTGCACAACGCCCCGCTGGACGCGCTCGTGCAGCTTCGCCACCGCCGCATGCTCGGACGGCTGGCGCGCGTCGTCGAGGAATCGGCGCCGGACAGCAGCAGGAGGCGGACCGCCGATGTCTGACGCGGTCGTGATCGGCAGCGGGCCCAACGGGCTGGTCGCCGCCAACCTGCTGGCCGACGCCGGCTGGCAGGTGACCGTCCTGGAAGCCCAGGACGAACCGGGCGGGGCGGTACGCAGCGACCGCGCCGTCCACCCCGACTACGTCAGCGACACGTTCAGCGCGTTCTACCCGCTGGCCGCCGCCTCCCCCGTCGTCACCGCTCTCGGCCTCGACCGGTACGGCCTGCGGTGGAGCCACGCCCCGCACGTCCTCGCACACCCCCTGCCGGACGGGCGGTGCGCGGTACTGGACCGGGACCGTACGGTGACCGCGGCGAGCCTGGAGGGTTTCGGGGCGGGAGACGGACAGGCGTGGCTGGACCTGTGCGAAGGCTGGGACGGCGTGAGCGATCAGATCCTGGCAGCCCTCTTCACCCCCTTCCCGCCGGTACGTGCCGCCACCGCGCTCGCCGGGCGCGTACGGGCGGCGGGCGGGCTGCGGTTCGCCCGTGAACTCCTGCTGCCCGTAAGGCGTCTGGGCGAGGAGAAGTTCGGCGGGGAAGGCGGCAGGCTGCTCCTGGCAGGCAACGCGCTGCACGCGGATCTCGCCCCTGAGGCGGCGGGCAGCGGCGGCTTCGGCTGGGTGATGTCCATGCTCGGCCAGACGTACGGCTTCCCCGTGCCCGTCGGAGGGGCCGGCGCTCTGACCGATGCCCTGGTGACCCGGCTGCGGGACCGCGGCGGCACCGTGCAATGCGGGCAGCGTGTCACCGAGGTGGTGGTACGCGGGGGCCGCGCCCTGGGAGTGCGGACCGCCACGGGGGAAGCGGTGCGCGCGCACCGTGCCGTCCTCGCCGACGTATCGGCGCCGCACCTCTATCACGACCTGGTTGCCGAGCACGAGCTGCCCCCGCGCGTCCTGGCCGATCTCCGGCGCTTCACCTGGGACTTCGCGACCTTCAAGGTGGACTGGGCGCTGAACGGCCCCGTCCCGTGGGAAGCGGCGGGCGCCGCCGGTGCCGGGACCGTGCACCTCGCCGACAGCGTGGACGAACTCACTTGCTTCGCGGCCCAGTTGGCGACCGGACAGGTCGCCGACCGGCCGTTCCTGCTGTTCGGCCAGATGACCACCGCGGACGCCTCCCGCTCCCCCGCAGGAACGGAGTCCGCCTGGGCGTACACCCACGTACCGCACGAGGTGCGCGGTGACGCCGGCGGTGGCGGCCTCACCGGCCGCTGGGACAAGCGGGAGGAGGAGGTGATGGCCGACCGGATGGAGGAGCGCGTCGAGCGGTACGCGCCCGGCTTCCGCAGCCGCATCCGCGCCCGGCGCATCCTCGCGCCGCCCACCCTTCAAGCCGCCGACGCCAATCTCCACCACGGTGCGATCAACGGTGGCACCGCCGCCTTGCACCAGCAACTCGTCTTCCGCCCCCTACCGGGCACGGGCCGCCCCGAGACGGCCGTTCAGGGCCTGTACCTCGCGTCTGCCTCCGCGCACCCCGGTGGCGGCGTGCACGGCGCACCCGGAGCGAACGCCGCCCGCGCCGCGCTGCGCGGGCGCGGTCCGGTGCGTACCGCCGCCGCGGCGGCACAGCGCGCGCTGGCGCGAAGGCGACGATGAGGGCGGCACAGAGCTGAACCGGACCACGGGGCTCGCTCGCTCTCGCGCTCACCCGGTGGACCCCGGGGCTCTCGTGCTCACGCGCTCACCCGGAGCGCGTCCACCACCGCCGCGAGCCGCCCTGACTGCGTTGGGCGACCCTGCGCTGCCGGGCAGCACCCGTGCCTCGCTCTCTCAGGTCAGCCAGCCAATTCGTCACGGCCCGCAGGTCGCCGGAGGAAGACAGATGAGTTTCCGCCTGCCCCACCAGGTTGTCGATCAGCTGCCATGCGGGAACGGCCACCGGGTCGGGACCCTCCACATCCAGCAGGGAACCTGTCATGCCCTCTCGCGCAGCGCGCCACGTGGCGGCCCGCAGTACGCTTTCCGGCACGGGAGGTGTAGCTCGTCCGCTGCGGATCCGTTCGCGGGATTCGCTCACCAGCGCAGGACGCACCTGCCAGTACAGCATCGCGGGATCCATGGCCGCTCCGCCGGCGACTACGGCGCGCACCACTCGCTCGTAGTCCTCGACCGAGGGCGGGGAGCCGACTGTCGGCCATCTGCCCCACAGCAGGGTGCGCCAGCTGGCGTAGCCCGTATCGGCGCCGTTCCAGAACGGTGAGTTCGACGAGAGGGCCATGAGCAGGGGCGCCCACACCCGCAGGCGATCACCCGCCCCGGCGTCCGCATCGGCGACATGGTCGGCGCCATGCACGCCGCACTCGCCCTCACCGCCGCGCTGGCCGGCGGCGGCGAGGGCCAGCACATCGACGTCTCCCTCCGCGAGTCCACCACGGCGTGGTGCTCCCTGTTCACCCTTCCCCTGCTGCGCATCGAGGACCCTCTGACGTCCGGACTCGTCCAGGGCGACGCCGGCGTCTTCACCACAGCGGACGGCCGCCTGCTGTCCCTCGCCACCTTCGAGGACAAGTTCTTAGCTTGTTCCTTAACCTGGATCGGTCAATCTCTGTGTTGCTAATGGTGATCGCTGCGATCTGTTTCGGTCGCGTTCGGTCAAGGTCTCAGGGCGCTTGAGGGTTTTCCCACGTCGTAGCGGGTGGGCCGATGCCGGTTGGGAAGTCCGGGCGGCCTGCCAGGGCCGGGGCGGGCGGGTTTAGGTGCGCGGGCCGGACTGCCGAGGCGAGGACGGATGTTCCTGAACCACCGCCGCACCCGGGTCGGTGTGAGTGCGGTGCCGGGCCGGGTGGTCTTCTCCCAGGGCTTGCGCTGGTCTACTGCCAGGGGGAGTGCGAGGCGGAGCTGGGTGTGGGCTGCGACGACGAGCCAGGTCCACCGGTCTGCCGCCTGCGGGTCGCGCAGGCGGGGGCGTGTCCAGCCCAGGGATTGCTTGAACACACGGAAGGTGTGTTCCAGGTCGAATCTGCGCAGGTAGCAGGACCAAATGAAGTCGACTTCGCCTGGGGTGGCGCCGGTGGCGGAGGACCATAGCCAGACCGGTGGCGCGTCACGGTCGCGGGGCAGGTGATCGACGTCAAGTCGGATCAAGGTGCCCTCGACCAGCGGGAGTTCCCCGTCCAGGTCGATCCAGGCCGAGCGGTGGGTGAGCCGGGGATGGACCCGGTCCCACGCGCGGGCTTCGGCTTTGCCGTAGCGGGAGGTGTCGTTCACGGTGACCACTGCCGGCTCCGGCCAGGTTTCCGGCTTTGCGAGACGGAACTCCGGTCCGTGCTTGGGCGGACGGCCGCCCCTGGGGTCGTAGACGCGCGGCGGCGTCGGCAGCCGCAGGACCCGGTCGGAGCGCAGGCGCCCGACGAGCTCGACGGGCAGATCGCGCAGCACCCAGGCCAGCCGCATCACGTCGTAACCCGCGTCCATCACCACCAGGATGTTCGGGTCCCCACACTGCCACTGGCCGACCGTGATCAGGCGCTGGACCACAGCCCGCAGCTGTCCGGCCGTCACGGCTGCGGCGTCGTCGGCCGGGCCGAGCCGGACCACGTCCAGGATTTGCGTCCAGGAGGTGCGGTCCGGGGTGAGCGCGGCAACGAACGAGTACGGCCAGCCCGGCACCACGTGGTCCGATGCGCGACCGTTACGGCCGTGGACCAGGCAGAACAGCCGCTCCGGCGAACAGGCGGCGTCCGAGCGCAGCCACGGCGAGACGTCCACCGTGAGCACGATCCGCCCGTCGAACCGCGGCAACGGCAGGGAAACCATCAGGTCACGCAAGGCGTCCGTGTCGAGCCGACCCTGGTTCAGGGCACCGTACAGCGAGCCGTAACCGCGCTGGTGCTCGGCAAGCAGCGACAACTCGACCGGCGTCCGTGTCGGGCCGTCCGCACACAGCAGTGCATCGGAAACCTCGAAGAAGGCATCGGCCCGCGCGGACAAGCAGCCGTGGAAGGCTGTCCGGAAACGTGACAGTTCCGCGAACGCACCCCGCCCGCCGACCTGCGGCAGCGCCCCCATCGCACGGCCTTCCTGGTGAACTTCTCTCACTCCTGGCAGAGTTCAGGATCACGAGAAAGGCTCCCTCATACCCTGCGGTCACTCCAAAGAGTGACCGTGCGAGCAGGACACGCATGGCCGATAGGTCATTGGATTAGGTCGGTGTGCGGATGCTCGGGGGATGCGGGGCAGACGTAGATCTGCATGTTGTCCGTGCTGCCTACTTCCACCCCTGTCGGCTGCGCGGGGTGTTGGCCCACGTAGTGAGAGGTAGCCGCGGCGGCCTGGTTTGTCTGCGGCGCCCAGCTGCGGCCTTGGTCGCCGTCCCACTCCCAGGAGGCGATCGTCAGCAACGGGACCATCTCTACCTCACACACGGCACAGTAGCGGCGGTACGGGTCGGTGCGGCCCCACGGGGGCCAGCCGCCGACCTTCCAGCCCGGTGCGTTGCCCAGATGTGTGTCGTAGAACGCGCGCGGAAACTTTGCGTACGAGCTGTCGACGTCGGTTGTCTGCCACCTGTTCCAGTCATCCAGGATCAGCTGCAGCTCCGGGCTCAGATCCAGACTGTTGGGGTACTCGGTGATCGTTTCTGGTGCCAGCACGCACGGCTCCGGCACATACCCCGGATAGCCCGCCTCGTACGGTTGCGGTGGTGTGGCAAGGATGTCGCCCACCTTCGCGGCCGACCGCCAGAACAGTGCGGTCGACGGCTTGCAATCCGGTTCATGCTCGTACGGGCACCACAGGACCTGGAGGAGATCAGCCTGGCCGGGCGGCTGCAACAGGGGGATGTCACGCAGAAACAGCTGAGCCACCGGCAACAACGGGGCCGGGCATTCCTCGGGCCAGGGAGGGCCGGCCTCGTACCGCTCAGCGAGCCGCGCGGAATCGAGTTTCTCGAGCGCCTCCTCCTCCGGTGTCAACGGCCGGGACTGCAGGCGCCTCTCAAGCCGTACTGCGGTCGGTGACTGGCCCACTCCCGTGTCCACGTGCAGGTGCGCGTCTTCGCAGTGCGGCCACGGCTCCTGGACCGGCCACAACAACGGCCCACCGACCGAACTGTCCCTGAACGAAGGCGAACCCGGCCGCGGGTGCAACCGGATCGCAGGCCGCGCCAGGGGAGCCAGCTCGGGAAAGACCGCAGCCACACCGACAGGCCGCGGCGGAGTAGTACGTATGAAACCCATGTCGGTGATCCTGCCACCAGCCACCGACAGTCACTGGCGCCTCAAAGCACACCAGTACTCAACTGACTGCACCAGAAGGCGGCGTCCCGATGACAACAGAAAAACCCACGTGGCCTTCGGGATGTTAAGGATCAAGCTTAACTTGCTCCTTATGGTCGCTTGTCACGTAGAGCGATGAGTGTCTCGGGGCGTTTGACGGTCTTGCCCACGTCGTAGCGGGTGGCGGGGTGGCGGTTGATGGTTTCCGGGTGGCCGTCCAGGTCCCGGCCGGGTGGGTTTGGGGTGTACGGGCCGGACTGGCCAGGTGGGGGCGGATGTTCCTGAACCCGCGGCGGACTCGGGCCGGGGTGAGCGCGGTGCCGGGCCGAGTGGTTTTCTCCCAGGGCTTGCGCTGGTCGACAGCCAGGGGCAGGGCGAGGCGGAGCTGGGTGTGGGCAGCGATGACAAGCCAGGTCCACCGGTCTGCCGCCTGTGGGTCCCGCAGCCGGGGGCGAGTCCAGCCCAGGGACTGCTTGAACAGGCGGAATGTGTGTTCCAGGTCGAACCTGCGCAGGTAGCAGGACCAGACGAAGTCGACGTCGTCCGGGCTGGCGTCGGTTGCGGAGGATCACAGCCAGATGGGTGGCGTGTCGCGGTAGCCGGGCAGGTGGTCGACCTTGAGCCGGATCAGCGTGCCTTCGACCAGGGGGAGTTCGCCGTCCAGGTCGATCCAGGCTGAGCGGTGTGAGCCGGGGGTGGGCCCGGTCCACGCTCTTGTCTCGGCCTTGCCGTAGCGGGGCGTGTCGTTCCTGGTTACGACTGCGGGCTCCGGCCAGGTCTCTGTCTTGGCCAGGCGGAACTCCGGTCCGTGCTTCGGTGGGCGGCCGCCCTTGGAGTCGTAGATGCGAGGCGGCTTCGGCAGCCGCAGGACACGGTCGGAGCGTAGGCGTCCGACCAGCTCTACGGGCAGGTCGGACAGCAGCCAGGCCAGGCGCATCACGTCGTAGCCGGCGTCCATCACGACCAGGATGTCCTGGTCGCCGGTCTGCCATTGGCCAACTGCGATGAGTCGTTCAACCACGGTCCGCAGCTGGTCGGCGGTAACGGCCGCAGCATCGTCGGCGGGCCCCAGCCGGACCGTGTCCAGGACTTGAGTCCACGAGGTTCGGTCCGGGGTGAGCGCGGCGACGAATGAGTACGGCCAGCCAGGCACCACGTGATCCGATGAACGGCCGTTGCGGCCGTGGACCAGGCAAAACAGCCGATCCGGCGAGCAGGCGGCGTCTGATCGCAGCCACGGCGAGACGTCCACCGTGAGCACGATCCGCCCGTCGAACCGCGGAAGAGGCAGGGAAACCAGCAGGTCACGCAAGACATGCGTGTCGAGCCGACCCTGGTTCAGGGCGCCGTACAGCGAGCCGTACCCTCGGCGGTGCTCGGCCGTCAGCGACAACTCCACCGGCGTCCGCACCGGCCCGTCCGCACACAGAAGGGCGTCTGTGAGCTCGAAGAACGCGTCGGCCCGCGCCGACAGACACCCGTAGAAGGCTGTCCGGAATCGGGACAGGTTCCCGAACGTTGTCTTCTCACGGTCCGGCACCAACACGTTCATCACATGCCCTCTCACGAACTCCCGTGCGTCTCAGCAGAGTTCAGAATCAAGAGGAAGGCTGTCTCCGGGCCCAGCGCTCACCCCAAAGAGTGACTGCCCAGGCCAACACCATGGGTCAGGCCCGCAGCCGCGAAGTGGGACTTCTACGGCGCGGGCACCTTGGTGAGCACCAGGGACCATGGGTCATCCGGGGCGCTGAATTCCACTGACCGGTCGCCGCTCGGGTACAGCTGGATACCGGCGGTCTTGCCGAGGCCGTCGTCCTCGATGTCGAGATAGATGAAGTCCCTGGCCGTGCTGCTGTCGACGAACTTCCATTGGCCGTGGAAGTCGGCGGGGTCGGAGCCGGAGCTGGTCGACACATGCGTTGCGGTGAATACTCCGTCGCTCGCGAGGCGGATCTGTCCGCCGGTCTTCTCGTTGCGGTACTCGCCTGACAGAGCATCGATGTTGACGGTGCGGGCGCACCCCACGGTGAGTACAACAGAAGCGATGAAGGCGGCGGCGAGCCACTGTCTGCATGTCCTCTTCATCATCACGCCCGCAGCCTACTGGGGGCACAATCAGCCATACCGGCGCGGTGTTGCACATCCGAACGCATTCCCTGGATTCCAGAACGATCTTCGGGACGTTAAGCAACCAGCTCACGTAGAAAGTGCCTTCCACCTGGACCGACAGAACCCCTCGGCAAGGCTCATCGTTCCAGCTCAGAAGGCACCTTCACGTTCACGGCAGCCGGTGGCAGCTCAGCAGGAGCGGACCACCACGGCCTGCCACGGCAGGCCGCACGGATTCTTCGTCGGGCCCGCAGGCTGTCGGAACCTGTAGAGCGTGTAGTTTTCGCAGATCCGGCGTCTCACCCGTACTCGAAGCAGCCCTGCGCGGCAGCCGGAAAGCACAGCTCATGCCCGTCGCCCGCCTGCGCCACCGCACCGCCGTCCGCTCCACCCGTCCTCCGGCCAACCAGGACGTCAGGGCCCGCCACCTGCCAACGGCCCTGTGGCCCGCATGGTCCCTGCGGCTCTCCCCCGCCACCTTGACGGCAAGCCGGTGGCCCGCCGCGCGGACGAACTCCTGTACGTCGCCTGCCTGCTGGTTGACAACACCACCTCGATCGCCGCGGCGACACGCCTGACGGGCGCCACCGTCAGCAGCCACAACGTGTCCACCCTCACCCGCCGGGACAACTGTGCCGACGTCCTGCACGCGCTGATCCTGCTGGCCGACCACCTCGACACCCACGGGGCACCCATCGACTACGCCCGCCGGCGCGCCCTGTTCACCACCCGCACCCGCTTCCTCGACCCGCAGCTAAGGGACCTGCAGCGCCGGCTGCGCTCGAACCACTGCCCCGGACCCGCACATGCCCAGCGCTGGATCTTCCAGGCCCTGACCGGATCACCTCCCCACCCGGCCCACCCCGACGTCGCACCCTCCACCGGCAGTCAACGGCTGCAGTACCAGCGCTTCCGCTGGCGGATCCTGCCCGCCGAAGCCGAACTCCTGCATCAGACCGCGCACACTCCTCAACGAACACGGCATCACGGCATCAACGAACCCGTCGCCTGTGGGTTCTCAGAACCGGCGCCGTATTCTCTGCGCCGACGGCACAGCGAGGCCACATGTGGTGACCTACTAAGAATCGCTGCTCACTGCACTCATCTTTCGTGGCGGTAGGAGTCGGTTCTGTTTCCCTGATTCGCCGGGGCTGGGGCTGGGATCGCGATCGGCAGGTACTGGCGGATGTTCCGATAACGCAGAGGACAGAGGGACTACTCCGGCCCGGTGTTGCTTGACCCGGCTGAAGGACCGCTCGGCAGCGGAGGGGCCGGTGGGCGGCGGAGGGTAGCCATGAGCACGGCGGCGGCCCCAAGCAGCGCGCCCAGGCCCGCGCCCACCGCACCGAGCGTTCTGACGATCTCCCACGCTGTATTCGCCGCCGGGCGGCAGCCCAGGTCGCACACCCACGGACGAGCGCCGTCCGTCCGCGCGGCCGCGAGAGCAGCCAGACCCAGCAGCAACAGGATGATGCCGGACCAGAACATCCTGCGGGCGGCTGCCTCGTACCGCCGCGAGCGCGTGTCGACCATGCCGGCCACGATCCCACCCCAGAGAACGGGTCAGCAATGGCGCGGGTCAAAGTAGGCCGGAGGCATTTCGCAGATGCCGTCTCGGCCAGAACTGGCTGCGTTCCTCAAGGAGTAGAGCGGGCTGAGGATTCGACGGAAAAGACTAAGGAGAAGGTCCGCCGCTGCTTGCACGTGCTGACGACCACCACCTCCGGCCGGGTCCGGCTCGTACCGGTGGTGGAACACCGGAGGGTACGCCGACCTGCGTGTGCGGAGAGCATCCGAGGGGCTTCTGTGACGTCGGGGTGAGGAGGGGCTCGTTCGGTGGCGGCTCGTTGTGACTTGGGCGGCTCCCAGTCCCGGGGTGGGGAGGATACCTGCTGGTATGAGGCGGCAGCGAGTGTGGGCCTGGGCCGGGCTGGTGGTTGGCGGGCTGCTGGCTGTCGGGTTGATCGTGCTGGTGGTGGCGGCGGACCTGGATACGGCGGGTCAGGTAGCGGGCATCGCGGGCACGATCGTGGGCCTGGCCGCGCTGGTTGTGTCGGTGTACACGCTGCAGCACCCCAGCCCGCAGAGTCCGGCAGCGCCGCGGGCGGGCGGGGATCCGGCGGTGCGCCAGGCCGGTGACGGGGGTACGGCAAACACGATCAGTGGCGGCACTTTCCGCAGGTCGGCACTACAGGGAAGGGACTTCTCCGACACCACTTTCACCACCCAACCCCAGCCTCCGTCTTCTCCACCGGCCGAGGCCGGCCCCGGCACGCCGCCGGGAGGCTGATGGAGATGCCCGGTCAGGGGGCGCTGGACAAGAGCGGTACGGGTGGGCCGGGGCCCAACACGATCAGCGGCGGGGTGTTCTTCCAAGCGGTGATCCAGGGCCGGGACATCACTGTCCACTTGCCCCCGCAGATCACCCCGGCACTGTCCGGACTGCCCCCGGCTTCGCCTACCTTCACCGGCCGCGAGCAGCCGATGGACGACCTGCTGCAGGCCCTGGCCCCCGGCGGCCCGGAGCAACGCGCGGTGCTGGTCGCGGCGGTGGGGCTGGCCGGGGTCGGCAAGACCGAGCTCGTCATGCAGAGCGCCGTCCGGGCGCTGAAGAGGCCGGGCTGGTTCCCCGGCGGGGTGCTGTTCGTCGACATGTTCGGCTACGACCCCGAACGTCACCTGTCTCCCGAGCGTGCCCTGGACGGTCTGCTGCGCGCTCTGGGCATGCCCGGTGAGTATGTCCCGGCGGGTCTGCAGGACCGCTCCCGGCTGTACCGCAGCGTGCTGGCCGCCTTCGCCGAACAGGACCGGCGCATCCTGGTTGTCATCGCCAACGCCTCCACCGCCGAGCAGGCCCGCCCGCTGCTGCCCACCGACGGCACCACCGCAACCCTGCTCACCTCCCGCCCCACCCTCGACATCGACGCCCGCCTCCACGACCTGAACACCCTGGATGCGCACGCCTCGGTGGAACTCCTCCACCAGATCCTTCTGCAGGCCCGCGGCACCGCCGACACCCGCGTGCAGAACGCGCCCGAGGACGCCGCGACCATCGCCCGGCTGTGCGCGAGCCTGCCGCTGGCCCTCCGGATCGCCGCCGCCCTGCTCGCCGACACCCCCACCCGCCCCCTGGCCTCCCTGGCCCAAGGCCTGGAAGCGGAGCACACCCGACTGAACCACCCCCTGCTGCCACTCAACGCCGGCCCCGACGTGTCCACCGAATCCGCCGCCCGCCTGGCCGACACCGACCCAGACGGAACCGAGGTCCTTCTGCAGGACCTGGCCCGCGCCCACCTGATCGAACCCGGAAGGACCTGGGGCCGCTGGGGACTCCACGATCTGATCCGCCTCTACGCCGACCAGCAGGGACGCGCCCAGTCCGGCGCTGACCACCGCGATACCGCCCGCACCCGCCTGCTCGACTATTACCAGAGCGCTACCGAGCCCGCCAGCACTCACCTGCAAGCCCTGCCGGGCACCACCTCACCCCGATTCTCCGACCGCCAGCACGCCCTGGCCTGGCTCGACGACGAGCGCCCCAACCTCATCGCCACCGCCACCGCCACCGCCACCGCCACCCCACCCCACGGCCACCCCCGCACCAGCACCGCCCTCGCCCTCGCCCTCGACGAATTCCTCAACTACCGCCGCTTCTTCGACGACTGGATTAGCGTCACCACCACCGCCCTGGCCATCCTCCGTGACCTCGGCGACCGCCACGGCGAGGGCATGGCGTTGGGCAACCTCGGTGTCGCCCTGGTGGGGGTGCGGCAGTTCAAGGAGGCGATCGACGTCCTCACCGAGGCTGCCGCCATCCACCGCGAACTCGGCGACCACCACCGCGAAGGCATGACATTGAACAACCTCGGCGGCGCCCTGCAGGAGGTACGGCGGTTCGAAGCGGCGATCAAAGCCCACACCAGGTCCGCCGCCCTCACGCGCCATTCGCGAGCACTTACGCAAGCGCGGCATCCGGGCAGTGATCCCCGTCCCGGCAGACCAGCAAGGCAACCGGCTGCGGCGCGGCAGCCGAGGCGGCAGGCCCTCCAGCCTTCGACCGCGAGGCATACAAACAACGCAACACCGTCGAAGGGATCGACCAGTACCGAATGGTCGCTCTGGACGTCCCGCCCGATGCGGACCTGCACAAGATCCGCAAGCTCCTGGAACACGGAGAGGCGAAGGAGTGGTGGCACTGGGAAGAAGGGTGCGTCACCGCTGCCTGGAAGGCCACTGCCCCGCAATGAGCGCTACTGCCGTTGGCGCGGTTCACGAATGGGCCTGACCTGTGATGCAGAGGATCTTTGTTGATCGCTTCCCGGCGACTTGGAGATCGCCCGCCTCCCAGCGGTCGAGGAGGTCGGCCTCCGAATCAGGAATTCGGGGCACCGCACATGTCGCAGGTGCCCTGACTGAGGTCGGTCGCGACCATGCTCCGTGCCTGGTCGGTCGTGCCGCCTGCGGGCTGGATGATGCCGGCTTCATAGCCGCGCGCGACCGCGTGGGCGAGGGTGCGCGCTCCTAGATGGATCTGTGCACCGTGCAGCAGCCTCCCCCCGGTCTCCGGGCGCACCCCGAGCTCCCTGGCGATCTCCAGATGGTGCAGGCCGCGCGCGAGGAGGCGCAGCGCGGCCAGTTCGTGCACGGTGAGGAGCGGTTGCCAGCTCACGGGAGGATCGGCCGGTCGATGTGCTGGTGCTCGGTCTCCACGCCGTACCTGGCGGCACGCAGGCACTCCGCAACCTCCTCGGCGACCACGACCGAACTTTTCCGGACTAAGAAACGATCAAGGTTTGTGCGCTCGGGCCAGGGCGTTGAAGCCGCCGCAGGTGGGCGGTGTCAGCCGGCACCCGAGGTGCCGACTCGCCCCATCACCACCCCTGCGATCATTTGGTCGTGAGTGACGACCTTGCTGTGTGGGACGGTGAGCAGCCGCTCGATGACGATGCGGCGGGCCCGGCCTTCGATGAGTTGTACGAGCGCTACCTCGAATCGGAGGAGACGGCTGTGCCGCCCTCTCCGCGCATCGAGGCCTATGTGAACGCCTTGATCGAGCGCTATCCGGAGGATGGCCGTGACAGTCCATGGGCATCTCCTCCGGTCATTGATGAAGCCTCGGGACTGATCGTGTACCTACTCATGTCCTACGTCCGGGCCAAAGAAGTCTCCGAGTACGCCGCTTCGCTGGCGCGCGAGTACGGGCTGATCTGCTACGACCCGCAAGGAGAGACTCTGCGGACATGAGTGGCCCGGGACAGTAGTCGAGGCAGGGACTGGTCCGGCCTCGGGGGCGCACGGGGAGCGCCTGCGGGGCAACGAGAGGTGCTTGAGATGTTCGCTGGGGGAACCGCACGGCTGCTGGTCAGGAATGACGGTGAAGCGCCGCTGGAGCTGACCGTGGAGCCATGGGCAGATGCCTACCAGCTCCTGCCGGGGCAGACCTGCGTCGTTGTCACCCACTCGCCGGCGGAAGACGGTTCCTGGTCCGGAACGCTGCGTGGGGACGAGCCATTCCAGGTCGACCATCGGCGGGACTCGGTCACGGTGTGGGCCAACGGCAACTGCTTCCACCTCAGTGACACGGCGGGCGATGCGATCGATGCGGCTGACTGGCAGTGCCCGGCCCAGGGCGGTGGATCTGAACAGTAGCTGGCTTGGCCTGGTGACCGCTGAAGCACTCACCGGCCCCGCCTGGAGCGGGGCCGGTGAGTGCTTCAGCGGTGGGAGGTGGTCAGCCGGGCAGTTCGGGTTCTCCTGTATCGAGTTGAGGCGTTGGCGCGTTGCTGGTGAAGACGGGCATCCCGAGGTCGACGAGTTGAGGGCGTCCGTCGGCGGGGGTGTTCTTGAGGCTGTTGAGCTTGGCCGTCGCGGCGTCGAGGCCGACCTGGAGTCCTTCGACTTCTCCGAGCCAGCCGTTACCGCGGGCTTCGCGGATGCGGTCGCGGAGGTTCTGGATGATCTCGACGAGGCGGCCACGCTGGCGAGGATCGATCTGGGGGACCGGGCAGCGGATGCAGGCGTGTTCGTGCTTGCAAGGGGTTCCGTAGGGCCGTCCGCAGGTGCCGAGGGACACCTTGGGGAACTCGAAGTGCTGTTGGAAGTCGCGCCATTCCTGCTCGGTGGGCTCGCGGTTGCACGTTTCCTCTTCCGGCTGTTCGCACGCCGCCCCAATGTCGGACAGCACTGAAGATTTCAGTCGGCACGCCTGTGACCTGGGCACTGGAAACATCCGTGCGGTGGCCCAGGCCTCGACCAGCGCGGACCGCACCCAGGAACCGGCCGAGTCCGGCATGGTGTGCGTGTACATGACGATCCCAAAGGGGGAGCCTTGAGTTACCACCCGCCTCCGCAGCAGCCCGGGCCGTACAGCGGGCAGTTCCCGCCTCCGCCTGCGGGCCCGCCACTCCCGGCCGGCAGGAGCGGCGGCAAGACGGTCGGCATCATCATCGCCGTGACCCTCACTATCGCCCTGACCGCAGGCGGCCTCTGGTACTTCCTGGGCAGGGACCCGGGCGGCACAGAGCTGAAGAACGACGGAAAGGACTACGAGCTGACGGTGCCGAGGATCGTGGCGGGTGAGTACAAGTTGGATAACCCGGGCGAGACCGACGAGGAGGTCAACCAGGACAACATGAAACAGGTGGGCGTCAAGCGGGCCCGCGGCATCGACCCTGTCTACCGCACCAGAAAGGGCGACGACCGCTCGCCGTCGATCGATTTCGACGGAGTTTGGGGCGAGATAGCAGATCCACAGCAATCCCTCGACCGGGTCATCGCCGACCCGGGCTGGATCACGGGCTGGGTCGGCATCTCGGAGCACGGCGCGAAGGCCGTGGGCGAGCCGAAGCCGGTGGCCCCCGCGGGCCTGGACAACGCTGTGATGAAGTGCCAGGTCTTCAAAGAAGCGGGGGCAGACTACAAGACCGTGTGCGTCTGGGCCGACTACAGCACCATCGGCGTGGTGGAACCGAAGAACCACGGCGCCCAAAGCGGGAAGAAAGTCTCCGTCGAGGAAGCCGCGCAGATCGCCTCGGATCTGCGCGACGAAGCGCGGCGGGAAGTGAAGTGACGTCCTGGGCGGGCCGTGCCACCGACTGGCACGGCCCGCCTCTTCATGTCGGCCCGCCTCGGGGTTGCCGACGGATTGGGAGGAGGGTCTGGTGGTCGGTCCGGCCGGAGCGGCAGAAGATCGTTCCGGCGGGGCCGTGTTCGCGGAGCATGTCGAAGTCGGTGACGACGATGGGGAGTTTCTGGTCGTACGAGAAGTGCTGGTGGCGTTCGTTGCCTGCCCAGTGCCGCCAGGTGAGCTTCTCCAGGGCCACTGCTGGCCGTGTGGCTGGGGAACTACTGCCGTTCCCCGCTCGCCCAGGCTGCTCTGGCCCACAGAGGCCGCGGCGCAGTGGCCGTGCGTACAGCCGGATTGATCAGCAAGTGGCAGGACCGGCCCGCCCACCCGTCCATGACCAACGCCGCTCGCCGCCTGGGCCACGACCTCACCCCTCATCGGGCGCAACAGATCAACCTGGAAATGCTGGAGTGGGCCGACGACATCCTGGCCATGGGCGCCGCCGTGCTGAGCACGCTGGAGGCGGTCAGCGGCGAGAGGAACGCACACAAGCGCAGCCGCTACCTCGGCGACCGGGACGTCCCCGACCCGATGGGCCAGAGTGACGACACGTTCCACGAGTGCGCCGTACTGGTCGAGGCGGGCACCCTGCTCCACCTCGGCCGCCGCCCGTAAGCAGGCGCGGTTCAGGCGCCGGAGGCGGCGGAGAGGATCACCTCGACGAGTCTGTCCGCCGCGTCGGGACGTCCGTGCGCACGGGCCCTTTCCGCCATCGCCTCCCGCCGTACGGAGTCGGTGAGCAGGGGGCCGATCGCGTCCCTCAAGTGGTCGGCCGTGACATCGCCGAGCAGGGCTACGGCAGCGCCGGCCTCCTCCAGGTGGCGGGCATTGTGCGCCTGCTCGTTCCCCGCCGACGTAGCAAGCGGGATGAACACCGCGGGCTTGCCCAGCGCGGTCAACTCGGCGAGCGTGCCTGCCCCGCTGCGGGAGATCACCACATCGGCCAGCGCCAGCACATCCGGGAGCTCCGGGCCGACGAACCCGCTCACGTAGTACCGGCCCGCCAGATCCGACGGCAAGGCCGCCGCGCTCCGCCGCAGCCCGTCCATGTGGGCCGGACCACACTGATGAACGACGTTCGCCCGCCGCAGCAGCCACGAGAGCGCGTCGGCGACGACACCGTTGATCTGCTGAGCGCCCTGCGCACCGCCCGTGACGTACACGGTCGGCAGCCGCCGGTCGAACCCGTGCAGCCCCAACGCCCCCACGGCCTTGTCCGCGTGCCCGGACAGCACCTCGGGCCGGATCGGATTACCGGTGACCACCGCAGCGCCCCGTACCGACTCCGGCAGAAGCGGCACCGACGACTCCGAGGACACGGCGATCCGCGTCGCCGAGCCCGCCAGCTTCCGGTTGGCCAGCCCCAGGCGCACCGTCTGTTCGTGCAGCACCAGCGGGCGACGGCACAACCGCGCGGCCAGGCCTGCGGGAACAGCCACGTACCCGCCGGTGGCGAGTACGACGTCCGGCCGGAAATCAGCGACGATCTTCCGCGCCTGAGCCACCCCGAGCGGCACCCGCGCCATGTCCTTCACGTTCGCCGGCGACACCATCTTGAGCGGATTGCTGGAGCGCCGGATCTTGCCCGTGGCGACCGTGGTGAAAGCAATGCCCTCCGCCGGGGCGACGCGGGCCTCCAAGCCGTCCGCTGTACCGATCCACAGCACGTCCAGCGACCTGCCGTCCACCGCCAGCCGGGCCTGCAGCGCACGAATCGCCGTCAGGGCCGGATAGGTATGACCCCCAGTACCTCCCCCCGTGACAATCAGGCGGAAAATCTGCGGAAGGCGCGAAGTAGTCACCCGCGGCACCCTACTGGCTTGCCCCTCACCGGAAGCACACTTCCGGCCGCAGCTGACCCCGCTCCATAACGCACCGGTTGGGGAGCGGCAGCCGATTCTGCCCGCCTGCACCAAGCGGGATCGTCGCCATGCGCCCCCGCCCGGTCCAGCCGCCGGCTGGGGCACCAGCGCGAGTCTGCCGTTCGAGTGACCTCGTCGGGAGTTCGTCGTTCCCCTGGGGTTGAGGACGCTATGAAGGGCCCGGGGATTTGCCCCAATGATCCTTTGCGTGAGGGGAATTGAATGGTGCGGATGCGTGCGTGGGGACCGCTGCGGGCGTTGCGGTATGGGGGCTGTCAGCAGACGTCCGGGCAGATCGTCATCTACGAGACGAGGACGAAGAAGCGCGTGGGGCTGACGCAGCTCGCCCTCGCCCAGCGCACCACGCCGGCGGCGCGGGACTCCTGTACGTGGAAGCGCGTCGTGACGGTGCGCCCCACGAAGGTGACCGGGGCGGCCCCCGGGATCGCCGGGCAGGTGAGCCCGTGGTGCGGGCGGGGCACCCCGGCGTGCAAGAGCACGAAGAGCGAGGCGCCGAGGAAACTGCTGCATCCACCCCGCGGCGCCCCCACTTTCACGCTCTCCAGCCAGGACCCGAAGGTCAGCGAAGCAGCCCTGCACGTCTTCGATGCCCAGCGGAAGCTGGCCGGCCATCCCGGCCTGTTCGGGCAGGGCAGGCCATTGCACCGCACCGTGGACAAGAAGCTGATCGCGAAGAACCGCGGCGCGGCCTGTCCGAAGCGCCTGCCCCGCCCGCCGGGCAAAAGCTGCGACGAGTTTCCCTTCGCCTCCACCAAGGAGGGCGGGGCGTCCGGCACCTACAGCCGCCGCATGATCAACGCGAAGCACACCAGCGACGCGGGCGGCTCGAACTATCTCCTCAAGGCGTACAGGGACCACCGGATCCTGAACGGCGACGCGTTCTGGGTGAACGGCACATGAGCGTCAGCAGCCCGGTCGAGGTGTGGGTGGAGTACCGGCAGTTCTACCTCGCCGATCCCGAGCTCGGCACAGACCTAGTGCCCCCGGTCGATGCTGCCGTCAACGGCGTCCTGGCCGTCGCCGACGACGCCGCGCTCATCCTGACCGGCCTGCACACCGGCAACGTCCACGTCACCGTCCAGACCGAGGCCACCGACCCCGGCACCGCCCCGGGAACGTGGGAGTACATCGCCGAGACCACGCTCACCTCCACCACCGGCACACTCGTCGTCCACGGCTACGAGGACGGCCCGCTCGACGACCTGCCCTCCCTCACCCCGCACGGCCCCGGCACCTACCGCCTGCGCCTCCACAACCACGGCCGCGCCCACGCATACGCCCTCGACACCACCGGTCCCGACGAAGACTCCGGCGAGCACTACCACCTGCAGACCTGGCCCGCCTCCCGCACATGACATCCAGGAGCCGGAGTCCGCGGAACGCTAGCCGTGACCCACCGCGCACACAGGTCGTTGAACGGGGCAGTGCTCAAGGCACACCCCCATACAGAAGCCTCCCCTTCAGCACCAGGGCTGGCCCAGGCTCGCCGCCCTCGGCGTCGTCCCGGCTCGGGGGCGGGGGCAGCACTCCCGGAGTTTGCGCATACCCATACTGCAACTCCACGCCAGAGCCGTGCAGTTGATAACGAGCCTCCGTATCTACTTGTTCTCACTGCGCATCCGTCCGTATTGACCGCGATAACGCGAACCGCCGGTGAGCCAGTGGTTCCAGACCCTCCAGGCGACACCGAGGGCACCCATACTCGTACCGAACACAGCAAGCGCAGTGGTCCAGTTCATGGTCCGCGGATGTACAGATCGTCCCGGCTCCGCGCCAGAGGCCACTTCCTGCCACTACCGAATTGGTCGGGCTACGACCCTGCGTGCGCGGTGAGTCGCGCCTCGCGCCTGGGGAAGCACGATGCCCCGGCCTGAGCCGCCTTACCCGGGCGCAGTGTCCACCGGACAGGATTCGTGTCTGCCAGCCACTCGTTCGCCAGCAGCCGCCGCACGATGAAGCCCCGCACCGATCGGTTCACGGACCGGCCCAGACCCGAGCACATCTGGTTGTGCGACGGGCCATGGCCGTACTCGGCCCGGAAGGCCACGGTGAACTCGGTAGCCTGTGGGCCGCGGTCCGCGTGGGCATCCTTACCATTCGCCATAGGCGGCCTTCATCCACTTGTGGAAGACCCGGGGACGAACACGCCCCATGAATGGCTCCGCGACCTGCCTCGGTTCGAGAGCGCACAGTGCACAGAACTCGACCGCCTCGAACGTGCCGTCGCAGCGCGGGGGTTGCTGCCGTCTTCCACGCCGACCAGACGGCAGTGTCGAACTCGAACCCCCGCTTTCGCGAAAGCGCGATCTTGCCTTGGGACTTCGCGGCCTTCGCCGCCTGCTCCTCTTCAGTGGGCCGGAGCAAGCCCGACAAGTGGCGTACTGCGGGGTCGAGTCGGTAACGGTCCTCGGACAGCTCTGCGAGGAATCCCTTCCGCAGGAGATCGGGCAGGGTAGCCCGCAGACCTAGGGGAGGTCCGGCGGGATCTGCTCGTGGAGCTTGGACGTGCTGTGCGCGGCGAGGAACAAGCCGGCCAGCCGCGCGCCAGGGGAAAGCTTCTTGACCGGCTTGGCCGCCAGAGCCCGGGTTGTCCATCCGGACACCCGGGAGCGCGTCTGCTTGCCGAAGGGCAGCGGATGGTCGTCCTCTCGGGCCGGGGCGGGAACGGTGACGGGGACAGGCGCCGAGGGATCACCGTCCAGGAGTGCGCCATCCATCTGTCAGCCCAGGTCGCGCAGGGCGTCAACGGCCCCGCAGGCATCCACCAGCCGCAGCGAGGACGATCCTGCCCGGTGAGGTTGCCGACACCTCCACGTGCGGCCTGTACGGTCACCACCGCGGCAACGAGCTGGGCTTCGGGACCGGGCAGGCCCAGCGACCCCACGTAGCTCAACAGCGTGTGTGCGGCCTCCCCTTGGGAAGTCGTCAAGAGGAACGGCACGTCTGCGGCGCGCTGACCGGGACGGCACTGACCTTGCTGGAGTGGTAAGCAGTCTTCGTCACGACCGGCCCAACGCTTCCCGCAGGCCCAAGTCACCCCCCTCGTGCTCCGATCGGAGTGCTGGTACGCCACCGGTTCACTCCACCAGTCAGTTTCCAGGCCGGTACTCGCTGTCTGTGCCGCCATAGGGTGCGAGAGCGAGGACTGAGCAGGTGAAACCGGCGCCCAGCCGCGCTGGCTGGTCGTTGGCAGACCATGACGACATGCAACTGTGATCACGTCCTGTGCCACGGACCGGGTCTCCTCGGGGCCGACTTCCACTACTGGCACCAGATGCGCACGACTGCAGTGCGAGGCCAGCGAAGCCCGCTGGCGGGGCGACAGTTGGGGGGCCGGGTGCGCCCGTGGGAGGGACCTCGCACACGGCGATCGCGGTGGGCCGCTCTGCCACTCCACCGCAACCTGCGCGAATGCGCGCAGCTCAGGGGTTACCGCCCGGCGCCGGTTCCCGCCCCCTTCCGGCGCCACGCCACCGCCGTGTATCCCACTAGGAGCACGGCGGTGAACGCCAGGCCCACGCCCGCCGCCTGCCGCATGTCCGGCACCTCGATCGCGGTCGCGGCGACGGCGAGCACGCCTGCCCCTGCCACTACGGCGAGCTTGGGGCCGCCGGGGACGCTGAAGCCCGTGAACTCTTCCGGGTGCGCGTCACGGTGGCGGCGGAAGGCGACGTACGAGGCGAGGATCAGCAGCCAGACGAGGAGCACCGCGAACAGGGCGATGGACATCAGGATACTGAAGATGCCGCCGACGTCGTAGAAGGCGAGCAGCGCGGCGACCGCGATGCCCAGGGTGGAGGCGGCGAGTGCCGCGGCCGGGACGCCGCGGCCGGTGAGGCGGGCCAGCGGGGCCGGGGCCAGGCCGTCGTCGCCGAGGGAGTGCAGCAGCCGGGAGGCGCCGTACAGGTGGGCGTTGGCCGCGGAGACGGCGGCGATGAGTACCACGAGGTTGGTCAGGGTCGCGGCGGCGGGCACGCCGATGTCGGTGAAGACGCGGACGAACGGGCTCGCCTCGACGCTGCCGTCGCCGGAGGCCAGCCGCTTCCACGGGATGAGGGCCATCACCAGGGTGATGGCCAGGACGTAGAACACGCTGAGGCGCCAGGCGAGTTGGCGCATGGCGGTACGGATGGTGCGCTGCGGGTCGACGGCCTCGGCGGAGGCGATGGCGACGACCTCGAACCCGGCGTACGCGAACATCACGACGGACATGGCGATCCAGATGGACTTGGCGCCGTGCGGCACGAATCCGCCGTCGTCGGTGAGGTGGACGAAGCCGGTGACTTCGGTGTCGGGCAGGCCGAAGAAGACCAGGAAGGCGGCGCACAGGATAAATGCGCACAGCGCGGTCACCTTGATGGTGGAGAGCCAGAACTCGGTGGTGCCGAAGGACTTGACGTTGATGATGTTCACCGCGAGGACCAGGACGGCGACTGCGAGGATGGCCACGCCCATCGGGATGCCGGGCCACCACCAGCGGATGTACAGCGCGGCGGCGACGACTTCGGTGCCGATGACGACGACGGCGCTGAACCAGTACATCCAGCGGGTGACGAACCCGGCCCAGGGGCCGAGGTACTTGTGCGCGATCGCTCCGAAGGAGCCCTGGACGGGGTGGGCCGCGGACATCTCGCCGAGCAGGACGGCGATGACGGCGACGAGGGCCGCGCCGATCGCGTACGAGATGATCACGCCGGGTCCCGCGGCGCCTATCGCGGAGCCGGAGCCGAGGAACAGGCCGGTGCCGAGCGCCGAACCGAGGCCGATCATGGTGGTCTGGCGGTGGGTGAGCGAGCGGACCAGGCCCTGCCCCTGCCCCTTGCCGTCGGGGGCGGGCGGGGCGCCCAACCCCTGCGGCTTGCCGTCGGGGGCGGATGGGGTGGCGTGGGCGGGTCTTTCCTGAGCGGCCATGGAGGGGGCGTCCTTCTGTGCGGTGGTGCGCGCTGGGAGGCGGGGGCGGCAGGCGGTTCAGCCGCCGCCCCCGGGAAGCCCCCGGACAGGGGCCCGACCTGTTCTTCGGGTCAACTCGCTGACGATGTGGACCTGTTGGTCTAGAACTCGCTGTTGCGGAACGGCTTCTCGGGGCGGGTCAGGTGCGGCCGGCCGAGCACCTGGGGCGCGGACAGGGCGTAGATGCCGTGGTTGGTGAGCGCCCAGGCGATGTTGCGGTCCCACTCGACGTACACGCCGTGGGTCTGGTTGCCGTACGCGTAGTCGGGGGTCCCGGAGCCGTACGCCTTGGGCACGAAGTACGCCTCGATCTGGGGCCTCGCGGGCTTGGAGACGTCGAAGAACTGCACGCCCGCGTTGTAGAAGCCGTAGCCGAGGACGCCCGCGTCGTGCTTGCCGGGGTTGGTGTAGTAGCCGGTGCGCTTGGGGCCGAAGCTGCCGCGGCGCTGGCAGTAGTCGTGGAAGCCGGCCGACTTCGGCGGGGTCGGGCGGGGCAGGACGCCGACGACGCGCGGGTTCTTCGGGTCCTTGGCGTCGATCTGGTAGACGTCCTTGTACGGCTCGTAGCAGTCCTCGGTGAGCGGGTAGCCCGAGAAGTAGATCAGGCCCGTCCGCTCGTACTGCGAGACGTCGATGTTGTCGCCCTCGGTGCCGGAGACGGACGGCGGCAGGTCGAGGTGGCTGACGGTCTTCAGGTCGGCCGGGTCGGAGATGTCCAGCACGGTCAGGCCGTAGCCGCCCATCGCGGCGAAGGCGTAACGGCCGCCCTTCTCCACGGGCCTGGGGATGAACAGCGGCATGCGCGCGCCCATCCAGCTGGTGCGGTTGCCGCAGCGCGGGTTCTTGCGGTAGGCCGCGTCCTCGCCGGTGCGCTGGCCGGGCAGGTGCCAGGTGTCGAGGAGCTTCGGGCGCGCGGGGTCGGACATGTCCCAGGACTGGTAGCCGGCCGAGTGCAGGTTGGTCGGGTACTCGTTGCCGGAGTAGGTGTCGTCGGGCGCGGTGGCGAGGAACATGTATTTCTCGCCGGTCCAGTACGGCACGTCCAGCGAACCGGAGCCCTGCTGGGCCTTGCCGGGGTCCGACGTCAGCGGGTCCTGCTGCGTGGAGTCGGTGGAGACCGTGGCGAGGAGCTTCCAGTCCTTCTTGCGCGGCCCGTCGAGGCGGAAGACCTTGAAGCCCTTCAGCCCGGGCTTCTGGCGGAGCTTCTGCACGCCCTCGGGGTAGTGGTACTTGTCGTGCTCGGGCTCGTCGGTCAGCTCGGAGATCTGCCGCTTGTCCTCGAAGCTCATCACCATGACGTAGGCGCCGAGCTTCTTGTTCCACTGGATGGTGGAGGCGCCCCAGTAGTCGTGGGGCGCCCAGGAGGCGTTGCCCTTGATCTCGTCGCCTTCGACGTCGTTGCGGGTCGTCTTCTCGACGACCTTGACCTTCTTGACGTCGGTGATGTCGTAGACGCGGCCCTCGGAACGGTCGTACTGGAACATGTAGCGGCGGCCGTCGAAGTCGACGACGTTCTGCCAGGTGTGGAAGTGGTCGGGGGTGAAGTCGGCGCCCTCGTAGGCGGCTTCGACCTTCATGTTCTTGATGTAGGACTTGGTGTCGTAGTCCTTGTTCCGGCCCGGGAAGGTGTGCTCGTGCTCCTCGTCGACGGGGGTGAGCGCCGGGTGGCGGAAGGTGCCGTCGAGCTGCATGCCGTACGCGCCGGGGTCGGCTGGCCCAGGGCGGCGGTCCTCGCAGACGTCGGGGATATGGGGGTCGGTGGCGGCGGTGGCGGTCGCGCCGGAGGTGCCGGGGGCGAGCAGGGTCGCGACGGTGGCGGCGACCGCTGCGGCGGCCAGGGTCGCCTTGGCGCGCTTGGTGCGGAGGGATCGCATGGGAGTCCTAGGGGCCTCGACGGCGGACAGAGGGGACGTGCGACGGGGTGTGCCGGTGGTGCTGCCGCACGCGCGCCGGGGTGAGGGCGCGGGTACGGATGACGGGGCGAAAGTGCGCTTACGGATGACGGAGCGCCGGTCCTTAAGGGGCCGGACCGGCCGGGGATCCCGTCGGAACGGGGCCCGGACGCGTCAGGTGACGGTCGGGCGGGCCTGGTGCTCGGGCGCGTGGTGGGCCTTCGTGGTGACGATGTCGCGCAGCTCCCCGACGGCGTGCAGCACGTCGGCGTGCGTGAGGTAGAGCGCGTTGAAGCCGAAGCGCAGCAGGTCGGGGGCGCGCATGTCGCCGATGACGCCGCGCGCGGTGAGCCCGGCGACCAGCGGGTACGCCTCCGGGTGGCGCAGGGCGACCTGGCTGCCGCGGCGCTCGTCCTCGCGCGGGGTGGCCATGGTGAAGCCGTGCCCGTCCAGGAGTGCGTCGGCGCACTCCTGGAAGAAGCGGGTCAGGGAGAGGCTCTTGGTGCGTACGTCGGCCATGTCCACGCCGTCGTACGCGGTGAGCGCGGCCTCCAGGGCAACCAGCGACAGCAGCGGCGGGGTGCCGATGCGGGCGCGGGTGATGTCGGGCGCGGGCGTGTAGCCGCCGGACATGGAGAACGGCGCGGCGTGCCCGTGCCAGCCGGTGACCGGATGGTCGAAGTCCTGCTGGTGGCGGTGGGCGACGTACGCGAAGGCGGGGGCGCCCGGGCCGCCGGAGAGGTACTTGTAGCCGCAGCCCACCGCGAAGTCGGCCTCGATCGCGTCGAGTTGGACGGGCAGCGCACCGGCCGCGTGGCACAGGTCCCAGTGGGCGAGGGCTCCCGCGGCGTGGGCGGCGGAGGTCAGGGCGGCCATGTCGTACAGCTCGCCGGTGCGGTAGTCGACGGGGGCGTACGCGGCGACGGCGACCTGATCGCCCTCGGCGGCCAGGACGGCGGCGGCCTCGCGCAGGGGGACGCGGCGGACCTCCAGGCCGAGCAGGCGGCCGACGGAGTCGGCGATGTACTGGTCGGTGGGGAAGTGGTCCGGGTCGGTGAGCAGCAGGGGCCGGCCGGGGCGCAGCCGGGCGGCGGCGACCAGCGTGTTGAAGAGCTGGACGCTGGTGGAGTCGCCCGCGACGACCTGGCCGGGGGCGGCGCCGATGAGGCGGCCGACGGCGTCGCCGGTGCGGACGGGCGCCTCCCACCAGCCGTTGCTGTTCCAGGAGCGGATGAGGTCGGTGCCCCACTGGCGGTGGACGGCGTCCTCGACCGCGGCGGGGACGGCGGCGGGCAGGGCGCCCAGGGAGTTGCCGTCGAGGTAGGTGACGCCCTCGGGGAGGGTGAAGCGTGCGCGGACGTGTGCGAGCGGGTCGTTGGCGTCGAGTTCTGCGGCGCGCTGGTTCAGCATGCGGGTACGTCCTCGGTGCGCGAAGGGGTGGTGTCGCGGCCCAGGTCGAGCGCGATGTCGGTGAGCAGGTCCTCCTGGCCGCCGACGAGGCGGCGGCGTCCTGCCTCGACGAGCAGGTCGCGGGTGTCGAGTCCGTGGCGGGCGGCGGTGGTCTCGGCGTGGCGCAGGAAGCTGGAGTACACCCCGGCGTAGCCGAGGGTGAGGGTTTCCCGGTCGACGCGTACGGGCCGGTCCTGAGTGGGTCTTACGAGCGCTTCGGCGGCGTCCATCAGGGGGAACAGGTCGCAGCCGTGCTCCCAGCCCATCAGGTCGAACACGGCGACGACGGGTTCCAGCGGGGCATTGCCGGCGCCCGCGCCCTGCCCGGCCAGGGAGGCGTCAACGCGCAGGGCGCCGGCCTCGACGGCGACGATGCTGTTGGCGACGCCCAGGCCGAGGTTGTGGTGGGCGTGGATGCCGATCTCGGTGGCGGGGTCGAGGGCGTCGCGGTAGGCGCGGACCCGGTCGCGTACGCCGTCCATGGTGAGGCGGCCGCCGGAGTCGGTGACGTACACGCAGTGCGCGCCGTAGGACTCCATCAGCCGTGCCTGCTGGGCGAGTCGGCCGGGTTCGGTGAGGTGGGACATCATCAGGAAGCCGGAGACGTCCATGTCCAGTTCGCGGGCGAGCCCGATGTGCTGGGCGGAGATGTCGGCCTCGGTGCAGTGGGTGGCGACGCGGACGGAGGTGACGCCGAGCGCGTGGGCGCGGCGCAGGTCGCCGGCGGTGCCGATGCCGGGCAGCAGCAGGGTGGTGAGCCGGGCCCGGTCGAGGACGTCGGCGGCGGCCTCCAGCCACTCCCAGTCGGTGTGGGCGCCGGGCCCGTAGGTGACGGACGACCCGGACAGGCCGTCGCCGTGGGCGACTTCGACGGCGTCGACGCCCGCGGCCTCCAGGGCGGCGGCGATGGCGCGGACCTGCTCGGTGGTGTACCGGTGGGAGACGGCGTGCATGCCGTCGCGCAGGGTGACGTCCTGGACGTAGACGCGGGTCATCGGACCTGGCTCCATTCGGTCAGGCGCTCGGCGGTGCGCAGCGCGGCGGACGTCATGATGTCGAGGTTGCCGGCGTAGGCGGGCAGGTAATGGGCCGCGCCCTCGACCTCCAGGTAGACCGAGACGAGCAGGCGTCCGCCGCCACAGAGGGCGACGAGCGGGTCGTCCGCGGCCAGGGAGCGGAACTGGGGTTCCTGCTTGAGCCGGTAGCCGGGTACGTACGCGGCGACGGCGGCCGTCATCTCCCGTATGAAATCGGCCACTTGGACGGTGTCGCAGTCGTCGGTGACGCAGTGCACGGTGTCGCGCATGAGGAGGGGGGGCTCGGCCGGGTTGAGGACGATGATGGCCTTGCCGCGGGTGGCGCCGCCGACCTGTTCCAGGGCGCGGGAGGTGGTCTCGGTGAACTCGTCGATGTTGGCGCGGGTGCCGGGTCCGGCCGAGCGCGAGGCGATGGAGGCGACGATCTCGGCGTAGTGGACGGGGGTGACGCGGGAGACGGCGGCGACGACGGGGATGGTGGCCTGGCCGCCGCAGGTGACCATGTTGAGGTTCGTGGCGTCCAGGTGTTCGCCGAGGTTGACGGGCGGGACGACGTAGGGGCCGACGGCTGCGGGGGTCAGGTCGATGAGCGTCTTGCCGTACGGGGCGAGCGCGGCGGCGTTGGCGTGGTGGGCGGCGGCGGAGGTGGCGTCGAAGACGAGGTCGATGTCCGCGAAGCCCTCCATGGCGATCAGGCCGCGGACGCCGTCGGAGCTGGTGGGCACCCCCAGGCGGCGGGCGCGGGCCAGGCCTTCGGATTCGGGGTCGATGCCGATCATCGCGGCGGCGGTGACCGCGCCCCGACCACGGATGATCTTGATGAGCAGGTCGGTGCCGATGTTGCCGGAACCGATGACGGCGGTCTTCATCGGGCACCCTCCTTCACCAGGTGGTGCAGGCCGAAGAAGCGGACGGCGTTGTTGCCGAGGATGGCCGCCTTCTCGTCGTCGGTCAGTGCGCTGCCGCGTACCAGGCTGCCGATCTTCTCCTCGCCGAGCGGGAAGGGGTGGTCGGAGCCGAGCAGCACGCGCTCCGCGCCCATCACGTCCACGAGCAGGCGCAGGGCGCCCGGGTCGAAGACGGCCGAGTCCACCGAGAAGCGCTCGGTGTACGCGGACGGGGGCCTGGGGCTGTCGGCGCGCACCAGGTCGCGTTGGTACCAGGCGTTGTCGGCCCGGCCCAGGAGGTAAGGGAAGCTGCCGCCGCCGTGCGCGAACAGCAGCCGCAGCGAGGCGGGCAGCGTCTCGAACGCGCCGGACAGGATGAGCGAGAGGATCGTCAGGTGCGTCTCGGCGGCCATGCCCGCCAGCCAGGCCAGCATGTAGCGGGAGGAGCGCGGCCCGGTGGGCAGGTCCCACGGGTGGACCAGGACCGCCGCGTCCTGTTCGGCGCAGTGCGTGAGGAATTCGAGCAGCGCGCCGTGGTCGAGGTCGCGGTCGCCGATGTGGTTGCCGATGTGCACGCCGCGAAAGCCCTGGCGCATGGCCTCGGAGAGCACGGTGCAGGCAGCCTCGGTGTCCTGGAGTGGCACCTGGCAGAGCGGGGCGAGCCGGTCGGGGGCGTACGCGCTGTACGCCAGGATGCGGGAGTTGACGGTGCGGCACCAGTCGGCGGCCCGCTCGGCCTCCAGGCCGTAGCCGAACATCAGCGGCGTGCTGGACAGCACCTGCATGTCCACGCCGAGCCGGTCCAGGACGGCGACGCGGGTCGCCGGGTCCCACAGGGTGCGACGCACCGGCCGGTACTCGCGGGCGCCCGCCATCATCATCCCGGCGTCGGGCCCGTCGGAGGTACGCAGCCAGGGGCCCTCGTCGTCGCCGGTGAGCAGCCGGGACTCGGCGCGGCCGATCTCGGGGAAGACGTGCGCGTGAATGTCGACGACGGTCATGCCCGCGCCCCGTTCCGCCGGGTCCGCGGGCGCAGCGCCTCGGGCCACTCCTTGCCGGGATGCACGGCGCCGCAGTTCTCGCAGGTGCGGGCCGCGTCGTCGCCGTAGAAGGCCCGGAAGACGGGCGGCAGGTCGTCGACGATCGAGGTGAGCTGCACCTCGCTGCGGTGCACCAGGTGGTGGCAGTCCATGCAGTACCACTCGAAGGCGTCGACCTGGCCCTGCGGGCGGGCGAACTCGACGACCATGCCGATGCTGCCCTCCTCGGGCCGCTGCGGCGAGTGCCGCACGTGCGGCGGGAGCAGGAAGACGTCGCCCTCGCGGATGTGTACGTCGCGCGGCGGCCTGCCCTCCTCGTCCATGACGCGCAGCACCATGTCGCCCTTGAGCTGGTAGAAGAACTCCTCGATCGGGTCGTCGTGGAAGTCGGTGCGCCGGTTGGGGCCGCCCACGACGGTCACCATCAGGTCGGCGTCCTGCCAGATCTGGACGTTGCCGACGGGTGGCTTGAGCAGATGGCGGTGTTCCTCGATCCAGGCGTGGAGGTTGAACGGGGGCATGGTCATGCGGGCTGCTCCTGGTTCGGGCCGCTGATCGGCAGGTGGGCGACGGCGCTGATCTCGATCAGCAGGTGGGGGTGCGGGAGTTGGTGGACGGCGACGGTGGTGCGAGCCGGGCCCGTCTCGTCGAAGTACTCCGCGTAGACCTCGTTGTAGCCCCCGAAGTCGTTCATGCTGACGAGGTACGTGGTGACGGACACCAGGTCGCCGAGGCCGCCGCCGGCCGCGCCGAGCAGGCCGGCGATGTTCTCGATGACCGCGCGCGTCTGGGCGCGGATGTCGAGGTCGGTGACGCCCATCGGGTCGGCGCGCGCGCCGGCGAAGGTGCCGTCGGGCCTGCGGGAGCTGGTGCCGGAGACGTACACGAGGTCGCCCGAGCGGCGCAGATGGGGAAAACGGCCGCGGGGCTTCGCGGCACCGGGGACGATCACGCGGTCACCCCCTTGTCGGTGGCGGGGTCCGCGGTCCTGTCGGTGGTGAAGGAGACGCTGCCCAGGCCCGCGACGGTGGCACGGACGTGGGTGCCGGGCGGCAGCGGTACGGCGGCGGTGGCCGCGCCCGCCAGGACCACGGTCCCCGCGGGCAGCTCCCCGGCGAGCCGGGCGGCGGCGGCCAGGGCGCGCAGCGGGTGGCCCAGGATCGCGGCGGTGGACCCGGACTGGGCGAGGCGGCCGTCGAGTTCGAGCAGGACGCCGAGGTTGGCCAGGTCGGCGGGGGCGCTCCAGGGGCCGACGGCGTACCCGGCGGCGGAGGTGTTGTCGGCGACGACCTCGGGCAGCGAGAACGTGAAGCCGTCGTAGCGGGAGTCGATGACCTCCAGGGCGGGCGCGACAACGGCGACCGCGGCCGCCGGGTCGCCGCCGGGGCGCAGCGTCGCGCCGAGCAGGAAGGCGACCTCGGGCTCCACCCTCGGGTGGATCAGCCCGGACGCGTCGTACCGTCCGCCGTCGGCGATCTCCATGACGTCGGTGATGCGGCCGTGGATCAGGTCCGAGACGCCCATCTGGCGCATCTTGGCGAGGCTGGTGAAGCCGAGCTTGAAGCCGGTGATCCGCTCGCCGCGCGCCACCTTGCGGGCCACCAGGGCCCGTTGGACGGCGTACGCGTCCTCGGTGGCGGTCAGTCCGGTGCTGCCGCCGGGCAGGGTGCGGGCGTCGAGGGCGGCGGTGTCGAGGCGCTCGGCGATCGCGTCGAGGTCGAGGGCGGTGCTGGTCATCGGGCGCTCTCCTGGTCGGTGCCGGTGCCGGTGGCGAAGGCCGCGCGGACCGAGCCGAGACCGTCGATGCGGGCTTCGAGCACGTCACCGGGGGCGACGGCGGTCATGGGGCCGAGCGCGCCGGTGAGCACGGTGTCCCCGGCCCGCAGCGGGTGCCCGAGGCGTACGAGCGTGTCGGCGAGCCAGACGGCGGCGTGCAGCGGGTGGCCGAGGCAGGCGGCGCCCGCACCGGTGGAGACCGGTTCGCCGCGCCGCTCCAGGACCGTCCCGGCGGTGCGCAGGTCGAGGCGCCCGAGCGGTACGGGCCGGTTGCCGAGGACGTACGCGCCGCTGGAGGCGTTGTCGGCGATGGTGTCGACGGCTGTGATGTCCCAGTCGTGGATGCGGCTGCCGACGATCTCAATGGCGGGCAGGGCGAACGCGGTGGCCCGGATGACGTCGGCGACGGTGTGCCGCTCGTGCTCCAGGTCGCGCTCCAGGACGAGCGCGACCTCGGCCTCCGCCCGGGGCTGGAGGACCGTGCCCCAGGGCAGGTCGGCGCCGTCGGGGACCGCGGTGTCGTCGAGCAGGGCGCCGAAGTCTGGTGTGTCGACGCCGAGTTGGGCCTGTACGGCGGCTGAGGTCAGGCCGATCTTCCAGCCGGTGAGGCGGCGGCCCTCGGCGAGGCGGCGCTCGGTCAGCAGACGCTGCACGGCGTACGCGGGGTCGAGGTCGCCGGTGGGCAGGACGTCGCGCACGGGGGCGCAGGGGACGCCGGTGCGGCGCGCTCCGTCGAGGCGCTCGGCGGCGCTCCGTACGGCTGCCGTCGCAGGGGAGTTCGCGGTGGACGCGGTGGCCGCGGTGGTCGGGGTCCTCACAGCTTCACGCACACATTCATCGGCTCGGAGAAGAAGTCGAGCGAGTGGTCGCCGCCCTCGCGCCCGATGCCGGAGGCCTTCACGCCGCCGAACGGGGTGCGCAGGTCACGCAGGTTCCAGGTGTTGACCCAGGCGATGCCCACGTCCAGGGCGGGCGCGACGCGGTGGGCGCGGGCGAGGTCTCGGGTCCACACGGTGGCGGCCAGGCCGTACGGGCCCGCGTTGGCGAGTGCGAGGGCCTCCTCCTCGGTGTCGAACGGGGCCAGGTGCACGACCGGGCCGAAGATCTCCTCCCGTACCGCCGGGTGGTCCTCGGGCAGCCCGGCCAGCACGGTCGGCTCCACGAAGAAGCCCTCGTCGCGGTCGTCGCCGAAGTGCGGCACGCCGCCGCCCGCGAGGACTTCGCCGTCGGCGGCGGCCCTCGTGAGATGGCCCAGGACCTTGTCGCGGTGGGCGGCGGAGATCATCGGGCCGTACCCGTCGAGCTTGCGGGCCTCGGCCGCGAGCCGGGCGGCGAACCCGTCGAACACCGGCCGCTCCACGTACAGCCGCTCGGTGCACAGGCAGACCTGGCCGCTGTGGGTGAAGGCCGAGCGGACCGTGCCCGCGAGCGCCTCGTCCAGGTCGGCGTCGGCGAAGACCAGTCCGGCGTTCTTGCCGCCCAGTTCGAAGGAGACCGGCGCGAGGCGGTCCGCCGCTGCGCGCATGATGGTGGTGCCGGTGCCGGACTCGCCGGTGAAGGCGATCGCGTCGACGCCCGGGTGCTCCGTGAGCCACTGGCCTGCCGCGTTGGCGCCCTCGCCGTGCACGAGGTTGAACACACCGTCGGGCAGGCCCGCTTCGGCGGTCACCTCGGCGAGCAGGCAGGCGGTGCTGGGGGTCAGCTCGGAGGGCTTGGCGACGACCGTGTTGCCGGTGGCCAGCGCGGGCGCGACCTTCCAGGTGAGCAGCAGCAGCGGCAGGTTCCAGGGAGAGATGACGGCGACCACCCCGAGCGGCTTGCGCACGGTGTAGTTGAGCGCGCCTCGCCCGTCCGGGGTCCCGGCGTGCCAGGACTGTTCGCTGCGGCCCGCCAACAGGTCCGCATAGGAACGGAAGTTGGCGATCGCGCGCGGGATGTCGACGGCGGAGGCCAGTTCCCGCGGCTTGCCGGTGTCGGCGCACTCGGCGGCGACGAACTCCTCGAAGCGGAGCTCGATGCCGTCGGCGACGCGGTGCAGCGCCCGGGAACGTTCGGCCGGGCTCCACCCGCCCCACGGCCCGCGCAGCGCGTCCCGGGCGGAGTTCACAGCGCGGTCGACCAGTTCGGCGGAAGCCGCGGGGACTTCTCCGACGGTGCGCCCGCGGACCGGGTCGACGAGCGGGAACGGATCGCCGGAGGCGTCGAACCCGCCTCCCACGTAATGCCGCACAGGTGTGCTCATCCTGCAGACCTCCCTTGCCAGGCCGGGGCGTTCGGTTCCGCTGCCGGTTCCCGTTCTCGGTTCCGGAGCCCTGGATCGTGCACGCATCATGCGCCCACCCGGGCATGCCAAACCAATGCCGGTTGACGCAGTTCCCATGTCGATCTGGGTATGGCAGGGTCAGGGCGCGGCCGTACGCGGTGCACGGGACATCCACCCGGCCGCAACGAACGCGTCGGCACACCGGAAGGGGACGGCTCGCGGTGGAACTCCTGGACGGCCGACTGAAGTTCCGGCACCTGACGCTGCTGGTCGCGATCGTCCAGCACGGCGGGGTGGCCAGGGCGGCAGAGTCGCTGCACCTGACGCAGCCCGCTGCCACGCGCACGCTGCGGGAGCTGGAGGCCATCGCGGACCTGCCGCTGTTCATGCGCGAGCCGCGCGGGATGCGCCCGACGGTGTACGGGGAGGCGCTGGTCGGGCACGCGCGGGCGGTCATCACCGAGGTGCGCAGGGCGGGCGAGCACCTGGAGGGGCTGCGCCAGGGCCACGAGGGCACGGTCACCGTGGGCACGCTGCTGGCCGGGGCCAACGTACTGCTGCCGCGCGCGGTGGCCCGGCTCAAGCGCGAGCGGCCGCGCCTGACGGTGGTGGTGCGCGAGGGGACCCTCGACGTGCTCCACCCGGCCCTGCTGGGCGGGGAGCTGGACGTGATCGTGGGCCGGGTGGGCCCGGCGCCGAAGGAGGGCGAGCGGCTGCACCAGCGGATGCTGTACCGGGAGCGGATCATGCTGGCGGTACGGGCGGGCCACCCGCTGCTCGCCGATCCGGCCGCGTCCCTGACCGGGACACTGACGTACCCCTGGATCCTGCCGGTCGACCAGACGGCGCTGCGACAGGAGTTGAGCGCACTGTTCGTCGAGCGCGGCCTGGCGCTCCCGGCGGACCGGGTGGAGTGCACGTCGATCCTGACGATGCGGGCCCTGCTGCTCCAGACGGACATGGTGGCCCTGCTGCCGGAGCTGGTGCTGCGCGACGACGAACGCTTGGCTGCGCTGCCGGTGGAGCTGCCGTCGGTGGGACGCACGGTGGGCACGACGGAGGCAGCCCATCGCACCCGCACCCCCGCGCTCCAGGCACTGCTGCACCACCTGAACGAGGAGGCGGCGCTGCTGCGCGGGACGTTGAACCGGGGCGCCGCCCACGACACTGCGTCGAGCGGGAAAGGCCCCCAGTCCTCGCCGCACCAGCCCCAGCCGCGGCAGTACGATAACTCCTCGACACCGCGACCTGGTGGGAACCCGTAGCCCCGGACAGCGCCACCGTCCTCGTCACCGGACTGGTACGACGGCCGGTGAACCAGTGACGGCCGACGCGCCGGGAGCTGCCCGCTACGACGGCGTGATGCACATGCTCGCCGCCCTCGACCTGACTACCGGGAAAATCTACTACCGCATCCGGCAACGCAAGCGATGGCGCGAGTTCCTTGACCTGCGGAAGGCGCTTCGGGTCCGCTGGCCCGAAAAGAGAGGCGCCTCAACAGGACCGGTGACGCCCCCGATGATGCCTTCGGCGGAGTCGTATGCGCGAACCTTGATCCATCCGCCTCGGTGTCCGGGGCGGTACCTGCCGGTACCTGGCTTGACGACGATGCCTTCGATGCCGACGCTGCCCCATTCCGGGGCCAGCCACTCTTCGACGGTCGCCCGGTCTTCCGTGCTGGCCACCAACGTCCAGGGTGGCCCGAGGACACCGGCGGAGAACAGTTCCTGCAAACGCGCCCAGCGCTCCCGGTATGGGTGAGTTAGAAGGACCTCCCCGTCCGCCTCCAACAGATCGAAGACGACCAGGTGGGAGGTCAGCGGCAGCCGCTGCGAATTCCGGGAAGGCAGGCAGGAGGGACGCACCACGCCGGGACTGGAGCAGCACCGTCCCTGCGCGCAGGAACGCCAGGCACCGGTAGCCGTCATTCTCCAGACTTGCCGGTGTCTCATGAAACACCCGGGGAGACCGACCGGCACGACCGCCGTGAATGTCTGTGGGCCGTGCATGATCAACAGGAAGAACACGTCGCCCGCTGGGGCGGCGCCGGAATGGGTCACCCAGCTGGCCGCAGATCCAATTCACGCTCTGGGCCTGTTCGTCCACGACTGGCATCAGGCCACGGAGCCGTCCACGACGGTGCCCGAGAACTCAGGGACGTACACGCAGGACCACCTCCCGCCGGCACTGACCGCACTCGACCGGCTGGTCCGCCGACATCCCACGCTTCGCGCGTTCGGCGATCCCCTGATCCTGCCGCCGAAGGTCCTGGAGACCCACCCCAACCGTCTGGTCTTCGCCTCCTCGCACTCAGGTGCCCGCAACTGGGCACTGGCTGGCCCCTCACCGGCCAGCCCGACCCTCGCGTCTGGCACCTCGAAGACGCCTACTTCCCCGACCACACCGTGAGCACCGTCGAAGCCGAACCCCTCGGCCGCTTCCTGCTGCAGTACGTACTGTGCGGCACCAAATCGCAACTCCCGTGCCACACGAAAACCGGGCTCGTCACGGTGGAGGAGTCCGCTTCCGTGCTCGACCGACTTCATGAAGCCCCGCTCGCGGCGTTCTCGCAGAGCGTCGAGGAAGGCGAGCTCTTCTACGTAGGTCCGGGCCTGATTGTCTCGGTCCTCGGCAACGAGGAGACCGGACTGTCGCTGTGGGCGAGTAGTCAGACCCCCGAGGATCTGGAATCCCTGCGCGACGACCGGCTCACCTGGCGGTAGTTCCCCGTAGGTGGACACGACACGCATGCCGTGAGGAGCCTTTCGATGCTGCGTTGTCCGAGCCCGGGCCCTCATCCTGAGCTATGTCCGGCGGATCAAGTGCCAGATGTATGGCCGGGCCGGATTCGGCCTGCTGCGGAAGCGAGTCCTCCTTGCCTGACCGCTCTGTCGCTCGACGAGCTGATCCGTTCAGCTGATCGCAAACGGCACTGGATCCAGTCCCAGCTTGCTCCGGCAGGAGTCGACGGCCCGTGTGACCCAGGCGATCACGGCGTCGCGATCTTCCGCGATCGAGTGAAGATCACGCGCTTTCTCCTGGGCTTCGACCATCCACGGGGCCAGCGCGTCTTCCCGAAGGACTCGTTCGAAGTGATCGCGGGCCGTGTCCGCGTCCCCAACCAGAGCGGCAGCGATCCCAGAGTCGAAGCTGTCCCAGAGGAATCCCCGCCGCACCGGCCTGGACGTCAGATACCGGGCGACGTCCGGCAGAGCTGAGAACTTTTCCCTCAGCGCGGTCACGTTCGAGGCCGCCTGCCGACTGAGCTCGAGTGCCAGCGGCGTGAACTGGCCCTCGGTGCGAAACAGCTCGGATCCCACTCGGACTGCGTCCATGTGGAAAGCCAGGTGGTCTACGTCGTGCCACAACCACATTGCACCGACGTACAGGCCGCTGCCGGCAATCCGCGGCGGGGTGAACTCCACAACCCCGAGCCACCATCCGTGATCATCAATCCACAGGCGCGACCGTCCGCGCTGAGCCAGGCCGAGCGGTTTCAGAGAGTCTCGCGCGGCTGAGGTGATGATCCGGAGCACCGGACTGCGATCTGCCATGACCGGCATTATCAACGGTCCCACCGACACCCCGTCGGTCGTGGTGGCACAGCACCATCGCAGATCTGTTCACCAACACTGAACGTCACCGCTCCACGGAAGTTGGACCAGAACCCCTTGTCATCAACAAAGCCAGCCGGGCAGGTTCCAAGCATCATCTGATTACCGACGGCCACGGGACTCCTCTTGCCGTCCTCCTGACCGGCGGTCACCGCAACGACGTCGCGCAGCTCATGCCTCTCGTCGACGCGATCCCCTGGGTCCGGGGCCGAGTTGGCCATCCGCGTCGTACACCGGACTCGCTCTTCGCCGACCGCGGATACGACCACGACATCTACCGTGCGAAGGTCCACGCGCGGGGGATCGCGCCGGCCATCGCCCGCCGCAGCACCCCTCACGGCAGTGGCCTGGGCACCTACCGCTGGGTCGTGGAACGGACTTTCGCCTGGCTGCACGGGTTCAAACGGCTCCGCATCTGTTGGGAACGGCGGGCCGACGTCCATGGAGCCTTCCTCAAACTCGCCTGCTGCCTCATCACTCGTTGACAGCTTCGCTCGCTGACCAGCTGCCACCAGTAGCTGCCGACATGAATGAACGGATCTGGCAGAAGTTCCAACTCAAGCCACACCTGAGCGACACACCCGTTCTTCGTGGAGAAGGTCTACGACGTGGTGCGCCTGTACTTCAACCCGCCCGAAGGTGCGGTGGTGTTGTCGGTGGACGAGAAGTCCCAAATCCAGACCCTGGACCGTTCCCAGCCGGTGTTGCCGATGATGCCGGGCATGCCCGAGCGCCGCACACATGACTACGTCCGCAACGGTCTGACCACCTTGTTCGCGGCCTTCGACGTCGCGACCGGTGAAGTCATCACCTCACTGCACCGCCAGCTTCGGGCGGCGGAGTTCAAGAAGTTCCTCATCGAGATCGAGAATGAGGTGCCTGAGCATCTGCAGGTCCACTTGATCTGCGACAACTGCGGCACCCACAAGACCCCCGCCATCAAGGCGTGGCTGGCCAAACACCCGCGGTTCCACCTGCACTTCACACCCACCGGCTCCTCCTGGATCAACCAGGTGGAACGTTGGTTCGGCTTTCTCGCAGACCAGAAGATCCGCCGCGGCGCACACAAGAGCGTGCGTTCCCTGGAAGCGGACATTCGCGCCTGGGTCAAGCAGTGGAACGAGAATCCGAGCCCGTTCACCTGGACCAAGACGGCCGAAGAGATCCTCGACTCACTCGCCCGTTTCTGCCAACGGATCTCCGGCGCAGGACACTGGCCCGCCGCGAGAAGAACAGCGTCGCCCTCGCCTCCAACGAGTCCTTCGGCAAAGCGCACATGTTCCGGCGAACCCGTGCGAGGTGCTGCCTGAACAGCACGGGTTCAAAACGAATAGGCAGGTCGCCGGACCGGACGTAGTCTGCGAGCTGTGACGGTGAGATACGTGTTGGACGGCAGCCAGGTCGAGACGCTGGAGGACTTCTGGCGGGTCGCAGGCGAAAGCATCGGCTGTGGCGGATACTTCGGCCGAAATCTTGACGCCTTCGCTGACTGTCTCCGCGGCGGCTTCGGGACACCGGACGACGGCGACTTCATGATCGAGTGGCGTGATCACGAAGCCTCCCGCCAGAACCTCGGATACCACGAGACTGCTCGTCAGCTCGAGATGTGGCTCGCCCGCTGTCATCCGACGCACACGGCCCACATGGGCACCAGGCTTGCAGAAGCCCGCGCTGGGCGTGGCCCGACCGCCTTCGACTGGCTGGTCGAGATCATTGAAGAGGAACTTCCGGGGGGCCTGTGTCTTCGTTAGCCAGGCAAACAGGTCACCGATCCGGCAGACTGCGCTGGGCGGCGGCTCCTCTCGCCTGGTCGGGACCGCTGCCCCACACCACCAGTCCAGAGCCCGGAACGCTGGGTTGTGATCGTGTGTCAGGAAGCCTTCCAGGTCAGGGACTTGGCTCCCTTGGTGGTGGGCGTGAAGGTGACGGTGACGGGCTTGTCGCCCTTGCCGACGACGTAGACACCGCACTGCTGGACGGTCTTGCCGGGCTGGACCATGCCGTCGGGGACGGAGGACTCACATCCCTTGGGTCCGTTGCTGCTGAAGTCGAGCAGGGTCATCTTCTGCACCAGCTGGCCAGCCTCGGTGTAAAGGTCTACCGCCTTGTCCATGCCCGGATACAGCTCGGTTGTTCCGCCGTTGCGGTACTCGAACGTGACGAAGTACAGGTTGGCGTTCTTCTGTCCGGCGTCGAGGTCGTAGCGGGAGAGTGCTTCGGGGCCGACCTTGTGCACGCTCTTCGGCGTAACGGTGAGCGGGATGTCCTTGTCGTCGTCCTTCCACGTCACCTTGGCGGGCTGTCCGGCGGGCAGGATGCCGCCGCCCGCGCTGTCACCGCCCTTGACCTTCCAGGTCTGCGTGCCGGAGTCGTCTTTGTAGGAGACCGTGGAGGGCTTGGCGTCCTTGGAGAGCATGACGACCTGGCACTCCGTGGCGGTCTTGCCTGCGGCCAGACTGCCCGGCGCCTTGGTGCCGATGCACGTATCCAGCGGGCCGGTACCGGCCTTGCCCAGGCCGCCGCTGAAGAACGACACCTTCTGACCGCGCGTGCCGTCGGCGAGCGCGAGGGCGAACCGGCCCGCGGCGCTGCTTCCGTCGACGAGAGCCGTGCCGGTGTTGGCGACGGACACGGTCAGGTAGTACGGCACCATCCCCTTCATCTCGTCGTCGAGCCGGACGTTCGCAAGGTCGGCGGCCGTTCCGCGCTTGAGGGCAGCGGGTGCGACCTTCAGGTCGAATGCCTTCTGGCCGCTGTCGGTGTACTTCGCCTGCCGTACGGCGGTGTCGAGCTCCAGCGGGGTGCCGGCGGACGCGGCCTTGTCCGCCTTCGGCTTGTCGCCTCTGCTGTTGTCGCCGGCCGGGCCTGAACCTCCGCAGCCGCTCAGAAGCAGGGCGATGAGACCTGCTCCGGCGATGGTCGTGATCCGGCGTTCTGCGCGCTGCACTGCAACCCCCGTGGTTCCTGTGGTTCCTCGCAACTCCCGTTGCGTCTGAAGCAACCCTAAACACCTCGTCAGCTCCGGCTGCGCTCGGCGTCCTCGCCAGCGCATCGGGCAACAGCGGTGATACTCCCGCCGCCGCGGGCCCGGCTCATGTACCCGCGGGCGAGGGCTCCTCAATGGTGGTGGGGAAGGATGGGGCAATGTACTCGCTGCGGATCTGCTGGAAGGCGCTGTGCGCCGCGTCGCAGCGGGCGCTCCTCGCGGGACCGAGGTCCTGGCGCGGCACGTCGAGGAGCACGGCGAGGTGTTCCGGCGAGGTCCGGCCCGAGGCGCTGCGCTGGGCCCCGGCGAGGGCTCCCATGACCTCCTTGCGGTACGCGGAGGGTTGGAGGCGCTCCAGGTGGGCGCGCCCGGCCCGGACATCGCGGATGGCACCGAACAGCTTGGTCTTGAGCCGCGCCGGAAGGTCGTCCCAGCACGGGGCGTCGAGCGGCGGCAGCGGTGTGTGGGCGGCCTCGGCGGCGATGGCGTGGACGGCGGCATCCGTGTTGGGGTGGGCGCGGCCGGAGGCCGGGGCGAGGGGGCGGCGGCGGTGGGCGGCGTTCCATTTCCCGGTGGCCTGCCCGGCCCGGTGCTCGGGGGCGAGGGTGCCGACCGGCGTGCCGTCGATCAGCGCGCGGCATCCGCCGGGATGGGGGTCGGGGGCCAGCGTCCAGGTGTGGCCATCGAGCTCGCCGGGGGCTGCGGGTACCTCCAGGCCCGGGGCGGGCAGCGGCAGTTGGGTGTCGTCAGCGGCGGAGAGGGTGACGGCAGCGGAGGCCAGGGCGGTGGCCAGGCGCCGGGTGTCCTTCTTCGCGGCGAGAGCGTCTGGTCGATGGCCAGGAGGTGAGTGAAGTCGTCCTCGCGAGGGCTACGGGTGGCCAGGCGCAGGGCGGCGCCGCGCAGGGCAGCCTTGAGCGGGGCAAGCCGGTGCTGGCGGTGGACAGCGGTGGCGGCCAGGACCGCGGAGGTGGCGAGGTCGGTCTGCTGGCGGGGGGGGTGAGCAGGTGCCACCAGTGGGCCACGGGGTGGGGGTCAGGGTCGGCCCGCAGCGCCGCGTCGATGACCAGCCCGGCGGCGCTGACCTTGTTCGGGCAGTGGCTGCCCTGGGCGGGGCGCAGCGGAATCAGGCGGGCATCGGTGGCGGACCAGCCTCGCAGGGACCGCTGGCCTGCTGACCGCGCAGCACCCACCCTCAGCGGACCACAACCACCGTTGCACCGCAAGGCCCAGAGTGGGGCCACTTCGCCTCGCCACAACCCCTCAGTGCTCCCGAACGCCCCCGGCGGTGGGGCCGATTCGGCTCGCCTCGGCGGGGCCGTTGGCGACCGCCCTAGCCATCGGAGTCTTTCGCGACGCGTTCCTTGCGGGCGAGGTGCTCGTCGGATTCGTGGCTGATGGGCTTCTCCCCGGGTTTCCGGTAGTGGGAGGCAAGCAATACGCCGTCACGCTGGACGAGGTACATGGAGACGCGCCGGCCGCGGAGGTCCCGGCAGTCGGGGCAGATGAGCCCGCGTCTTTCGACGGGGACACGTTTGCG
>NZ_JBEZKB010000037.1:0-80281 GCF_040651475.1 Streptomyces sp. NPDC048442 | reverse complement strand
CAGCGCTTTGCCGGGTGCGCCGCCCGTACCGCACCGTCAGTCCCTCGGCCTGCTCGACGAACGTACGACGCGGACACACGGTGTTCTCGCAGTACCGGCGGCGGACCGTCAGCTCAATCAACACCGCCTGGTCACCCACCGGGCTGTCAGCGAGGCGCCTCTCGTAGGTACTGCGCACCCGCCCCGAGACCACCGCACAGCCCGGACACGACACGTCGTCGTCCCCGGTACTGGCTCTGATGTGGACCGTCCCGTCCACGGGAAAGACCCGCTTCACCAGCACGGAATCGAGGTACGGGAACAGCACACGGACGAGGTCATCACACCGCACCACGGTCCCAGGTGACGCTACGTCACCGCACGGAAACGCCGGTGATCGTCCTCACGGAATATGCGCCTGACCCCATTTGTCACTGACACAGCCACCCACAGGTAGCGCAGGTACTCGAAGCACAGCTTCGACAGCCACTGGGCCTCGTCGCACGCTAGGACCCGGGCTCTTCCAGGGCGCCGCGCAGCATCCGGTCGAACTCGACCGCGTGCGCGGGCGGGCGGGCGACCCTGCAGGCCCCGGGCGCGGAACAGTTCGTGGCGAGGGTCCCGGGTCGGGGGCGGGCGCGGAACTGGATCCGGCGGGTGACGGTCGGTGCGAGTTCGCGCAGTGAGGCAAGACTACGCACCTCATGATCGGCCGGACAGGCCCTAGTACTCCAGCAGGAATTGCTGTCTGACCTGGGATGATGCCGGGCGGCTGGAGTGTAGCGGGACGGTCGAGGGTTAAGGGCGGTCCCGAAGAGACCGCCCCTCGATCGTGCGACAGCGTCGCTGGTTGTGGCAGCGCCGGGCGACTGCCTGGCGTTGGCGGCGCCAGTTCGACCAGTTCAGCGCGTGGCGTCGGCCTCGGTGTCCGCGCAGGTGCCCGGGCTGGGGACGACAAGCTGCCAGGAGTCGTCGAATCTCCGCCACTGTGAGCTCGATGGTCTCGGCTGTCTCACCAGTTCCGCCCCCTTTTCCCGGGGTTGGTGTGCCGTGGAAGCCAGGAAGCGTGCGCAAGCATGGCGAGGGTAATGTGCCGGTACCAGCCGACGTAGCGACGGACTTCGTACTGGTCCAGGCCGCACTCGTTCTTCGCGGCCTGGAAGCACTCCTCGATCGCCCAGCACGTCCCAGCGATCCGCACCAGCTCCTGAACGGTGGTCTCCAAGGGGGCGTAGGCGAGGTAGTAGGCGATCTCGTCGGGCTTGCGGATGCTGCGACGGGCCAGCACCCATCGCGTCCAGTAGGGCACTTCGCCCTGATAGTCGAACTCGGCGACGGCCGGCAGCTGCACCGCATCCCAGTGATAGACGCGTGGCCCTTTCACGCCGTCACCGCACGAGATCTTCTCCCACGCCTCGTTGGGCGCCCGCGCGAACAAGCCGTCGATGCGGGGACAGCCCACGGTGGATTGGGACTTGGGCACGGGCAGCACGTAACCGAAGCCCGACTGTTCCAGCAGCCGACGGAAGCGGCTCTCCTACCCGTCGGCGGAATCCGCGGTCACCCAGGCGACGGGCAGCGGCGAGGCAAGGCATCGCAGCACCAGGCGCCGGGCCAGTTCGCCCTTCGTGACGCACTCCCGCTCGTCGGGGACCCTTGCGGCGCGGCAGCGTTCCCGGTCCTCGGCCCAGGACTTGGACAGGTAGAGATCGCGTTCGGCCAGGGCCCGGCCACGGGTGGTGGCGCAGGCGGCGAAGACGCCGATCTGGCAGTTCTCGGTGCGTCCGGCGGTCCCGGAGTACTGGCGCTGGACCCCGGCGGAGGTGGCGCCCTTCTTGACGAAACCGGTGTCGTCGATGATGAGGACTCCGTTGTCCTCGCCGAGCTTGTCGGCGACGTATCCCTGCAGGTTCGTCGCGGATGTCGTCAGGCTCCCACTTCGCACCGGCGAGCAGGTGCTGCAGACCGTCGGGAGTGGGATGGCCGGCCTGCTCGGCCAGCTGCCAGCTGTTCTTGCGAACCACCGGGGCGAGCAGACCGCGTACGTAGTCGCGCATGCGGCGACGAAGCTCGACACGGCCGAAACGGTGGCCGATGGTGACGAAGAGGTCGTCCAGTTCCAGGTCCCACTGCGCGGCAGCATGCTCGGTGATCACGTGAGAAGGCTGCCCCGGCGCTGCCACTACCAGTGACGCTGTCGCACGATCGAGGGGCGGTCTCTTCGAGACCGCCCCTGACCCTCGACCGTCCCGCTACACTCCAGCCGCCCGACATCATTCCAGGTCAGACAGCAAACTCCTGCTGGAGTACTAGTCGTCGTTCGGCAGTTACCACCCGTGCTCGCGATGCCTGGGCTCTGGTGGGTTCGGGTTCTCGCGGGCACAGGCCTCGTTTGCACGGCGCGTCATCTCTTCGTCGTAGCGGTGCAGCTCGTCGTAGAGTTTCGACGCCTCGTTGATATCGCCGCTAGATCCGTAACGCTGTCGCAGCACCTCGCGCCCGTCTTCGCGTTCCGCGTCGGCCAGCGGGCGGAAACTACCGAGGCCACGCGCGATGGAGGCGAAGATGCCCATGCGTTGATGTTGCCACGCTGGGGGCTACCGGCCGCCGCGGGCTGAAAAGCCCCGCAATATCCTTGGCAGGTGACCACGAGCACTGATGACATGCCTCCCGGCCCTGAAGAGGAGGACGTCTGCCGGATCTGCGGCTACGACGAGGAACGCTTCTGGGAAGGCGGTTGGCCCACCGCCGCCATCTGCCCATGCTGCTCCAACGAGTCCGACATCTCGGACGTCAGTCTGTCCCACGTACGTGAGTACCGGGGGTACTGGCTGGGGCAGAGGGCGCCTTGGTCGTCGCCGCGCGAACGCCCGAAAGACTGGGATCTTCTGCGGCAGATCGCCAACATACCCCCGGAGTGGCGCTGAGGGCGACGCTCCCCGGCGGCCTCCGATCTCACACTGACGACCCCTGTGGACAGGGTTATCCACAGGGGTCGCGGTGTGTCTGCTGCTCGCCGTACCGTCCTCCCACTGGCGATCAAGGGGAGGCGCGATGGTGTTCGAGGTGATGGCGGAGCTGCCGGTGGAGGCGCTCGGCGAGGTGCTAGCCCTGATCGAGACCGTACGGTGCGACCCGTACGCGTGGCCGTGCGTCGCGGACCTGGGCTCGGTCGAGGAGATCCGCGAGGCATGGAGCGACCTGGCCTGGGTGCAGTACGAGCCGGTCGACAGGACGGTTCAGATCCGCGAGATCGGGTGGGCAGGCTGACCTGAGTGGCAAGAATGCGCCGTCCAGCCCATCACGCACGAGAGTCACCGCTGGCGAACCGACGGGGACTCATGAGCGATCCAGGGTAATCAGGACTGCGTTGGTGCCGGAGAGGGGGACGCCTTCCGACGGAATATCGCGGCTCCGACAAGAGCCACGATGGCGGCAATTGCCAGGATTCGGATGATGATCCAAGTCGTTCCCACGAGAGGTTCTTGCAGTGCGGCTTCGTACAGGAGGCGCCTGGAAGTTTCAACCACGGCCACTGCCGGGACTATCAACTGGAATGCCAAGCCGCGAATTCCCTTGCGTCTTGCGAGATTCCCCATCCCCGCCCTCCCACTGGTGACCGGTGTGATCGTGCTGATGCTCGTAGCCGCATGGATCATCCACCGCTACCTCGAACGCCCCCTGGGAGCCTGGCTCAACAAGGCTCTCAAACGCGGCATCACCGACGTCCGCAAGAACACCCCTGCCCGGGGCAACGGACGCCGTCGCGCCGCCCGGCCCCTCCCCCAGACCCCGGCCGCGCACCCGCACCCGCACCCGCACCCGCCGGCTGGCATCCCCCGGGTCAGCGTTCCCGCATCCCACCTCGCGGCCGGTGAGCCGCACCCCGCCTTCCACGAGGCACCCCGCGAGCACAGCCTCGCCCCCTGATCCACACGGTGCTGCCCCCCAGCAGGGGCGGCAGCACCGCCGAGCCCCACAGGCGCGTCGCCGCCGCTGCGATGCCCGGCATGACCCCGGCACCGCCCAACGCCCGCCTCCTCCTCCGTAATCTCTGGACAACTCTGTGCTGCTGCACCGCCGTCAGGTCTTCCGCCTCTCCCGCCTCAGTCTGTGCACCGCCACCCTCATCGCTACGCTCAGCGCGGGCGGTGTCCTGGGCACCACCACCGCCGGAGCCGGCGAATCCGCACCCGGAGCCAACAGCCCGCAGGCGCAGCCCCGTGGCAACGGCATGAAAACCCTGCCCACCGCCCCCATGGGACACGAACAGGGCAGTTCCCCCTCCCACAGGCCGACGGCCGGACGGGGATCCCCGCGACTGCGCTGGACGCCTACCGTCGAGCGGCCACCGCAGTCTTGGCGGCACAGCCCTCCTGCAAGCTCCCGTGGGAACTCCTCGCCGGTATCGGCAAGGTGGAGTCGCAGCACGCCGGCGGGTACGGGCTGAAGGAGGACGGGAGTACGGTGCAGCCGATCCGCGGGCCGCGCCTGGACGGAGGGGACTTCGCGCTGATCCGTGACACCGAGCAGGGGCGGTGGGACGGTGACAGGCAGTTCGACCGGGCGGTCGGGCCACTGCAGTTCATCCCTTCCACCTGGCAGCAATGGGGTGCCGACGGCAATGCGGACGGGAGCCGGGATCCGAACAACATGTACGACGCCGCGCTCGGCGCGGGCCTGTATCTCTGCGCGGGTGGCCGGGACTTGAGCACAGCGGGCGGGCTGGATGCGGCGGTGCTCAGTTACAACCGCTCGCGGGAGTACGTCACCACGGTGCTGGGCTGGATGCAGACCTACCGCAATGGCAACATCGCCGGCATTCCCAACGGGCCGGCCACAGCGCCGGTTCCACGGCACGACACCCTTCCCGCCCAGCCACCTCGAATCGCAGCGCCCCCGGCCCGCACTCCGGACTCGGTCAGCATGCCCGCACCGGCCCGTATCCCGCTACCGGTGGTCCCGGCGCCACGACCGAAGCCGACACCTGACCCCCCACCCACGCCTGCGCCGGAACCGGAGGCCAAGCAGCACGCGCTGGCCCGGATCAGCCCGGCAACGGTCACCGCAGACACCGGTGAGACCTTCAGGGAGCGCCTGCGGGTACGCACTACCGCGCCGCGCGTACGCTTCACCCTCGACAGTGCTGCCGGAGTCCGCTTCCCCGGCAATGTCACCGCCGCCACCGTGATCACCACCGCCAACGGGACCGCGACCGCTCCCGTTCTCACGGCCGGTTCGCTTCCCGGCCGGTCCCTGATCCGCGTCACGCTGCCCGGAAACGGCACGGCCACCACGGCATTCAGCGCTCTGGTCACCGACCGCTCCACAGCCGCCGATACGCTCACCCTCCTCGGCGAGCCCTCGCGCACAGCCGACACCGGCAGCATCTTCACCAGCCCCATACGCCTCCACGCCACCCTGCGAGGACGTCCTGCCGTGGGCACCCGCGTCACCGCGGCCGTCGTACCGGCCGGTGCTACCGCGCCAACAACCCACGAAGGCCCCTACTTCACCAAGGAAGACGGCACCCCGGCCCGGACACTCCTGCTGCACCCGACCGGACCGGACGGACTCCTCACCCTCCCCGAACTCCACGCAGGCGCCCGCGAAGGCACCTACACCCTGCACCTCAGCACCCCTCAGGGCATCCGCCTCACCGTCGAACTGGCCGTACACAAACCCACCCCAGAACCCAACGACGCGTAACAGGACGCAACGCTGGCAGCAGCACGCTTACGCCTCTGGACAGCCCGGCACCGCAGTAGAGGGATAGCGGGGCCTCAGGAGCAGTCCGTTCAGGCGTCGGTGAGCATCCAGGTGCGGAGCCGGGTGAGGATCCCGACCAGGACGGGTGAGGATCCCGACTAGGAGGCGGGAGACCTGCACCTGGGAGAGGGCCCAGCGTCTCGCCGATCTCGGCCTGGGTGTACTCCTGACCGAAGCGCATCGACACGATGCGGCGGTGGCGTTCGGAGAGCGGCCCAGGAGCGGGACGAGGGTGTGCAGGTCCTCGAAGAGCTCCATGCGGGGGGGGGAGCTGCTCTGCGGTGTGCCCACGGGCACCGCCCACCCCAGTGGTGGCGCCGCCGCTCCGCGCGGCGCCCTGTCATGCCCGCCCGGCGCTTCCCTCGGACAACATCGCTGTGGCCTCGCTCCCGCGAACACGGCCACAGCCGGTACCGCCCGACTGAACCTGCCTTGTTTCCAGTCCCCTCCCCCACCCCGCCCGGACACAATGGCCACTCCTCCGGAGCCACGACTGGCAGCACGTCATCAGCCACATCCGGCCCTCCCTGGCCGCCTAACAACTTACGGAGCACGTCATGAGCACGGATGCGTACACGGGTGGCCCGGTGGACCGGGCGGCGGAGGACGTGCGGGAAGGCGACGCGGACAAGGTGCTGGCGGTCGCGGTGCGGTCCTACGCTGCGTTCGCAGTGCACGTGCGGTTCGATGACGGGATGACCGAGGAGGTCCTGCCCGTCCTGTGGTCAGTGACCCCCGAGGCGGAACGGGAGGCGTACCCGGCCCGGCTGGAGGAGTTTGTCGCCCGGTACCGAGAACGGTTGGTACGGCTGTACGCGGAGTACGGGCCGCAGTCGGCGATCGCGAGGCATGGACGGTACGAGTTGTTCGCGCGCCCGGTGTCGCTGATCGTCCTGGAGCGCCTGTCGACCGTCCGCTCCCGCTACGGACTTGCGGCGCGGTGGGACGGGGAGCTGCCTGACCGGTGGCTGAACGACCTGGGCGGCCCGTGGGGCGTTGCCGAGATGTTGTGAACCGGTGCCGGGGCGGAGTTCGACCTTTGGGGATGCGGTGGGCGGCGGGCACGATCAAGCGGAGCACGAGGTGAAAGCGGTGTTGCCGTACGCGCGGGGGCAACGGCTGGGCGGCCGGGAGCTCCAGTGCGACGCGGTCACGGTGCGCTCCGGGGGGGCGCAGGCGTGCTGTAGGGAGCCGATCTCTCTGACCGACCGCGATGCTCTGAGCTGGGGTCCTGTCCGACCTCCAAGTTGACGTCACCGGGAGAACGCCCAAGTGACGTGACCGTTCAGAGGCGGCGGCTGGACGAGATGTCCTGGTTCAGCAACCTCACAGCGTGCTGAGGAACTCCCCGATCGCTGCGGCAAATTCCGCTGGGACGGTCTCGTGGACGGTGTGCCCGGCCTGCAGTTCAACCAGCTGGGTGCGGGGCCGCCGTGCCGCCATGTCCTTCGCGTGCCCGGCGCTGAGCACCGTGCTGCGACTGCCTCGGATGAGCAGGGCCGGGCAGTCGCTCGCAAGCCAGTCGTCCCAGTGATCGCCGTTGAGCTGCTGCTGTGAGGCGTTCATGTCCTTCGGGTCGAAGGCGAGTCCCCATCCGTCGGCGTACTCACGGACGGCGTCTGTGAGGTAGCTCGCCGACGGGCCCAGTTCTTCCAGGAGGGCGGCCCGGGTCGGTGCCCGGTGTGGCCAGGACAGGCTGAAGGAGAGGTCGTCATCGACTTCGGCGCCAATGTCCTCGACGACCAGTGCGCCCACGAGCCCGGGGTGCCGGGCCGCGAGTTGGTAGGCGTTGACTCCTCCGAGGGAGTGGCCGACTACGACCGTGTTGTCGATCCCCAGATGTTCCAGCGCTGCCGCCGCGTCCTCGACGTAGCCGGTGCGGGAGAAGTCGGAAGGACGGTCGGATCGGCCGTGTCCACGCTGGTCGAGGGCGATGACCCGCCAGGAGTCGCCCAGCTCCCGGGCCAGATGCGTGAAGGTGCGGCCTTCTCCGAAGTGCCCGTGCAGGGCCAACAGAGGGTGGCCCGGGCCGCCGAAGTCGAGGTAGGAGACACGGTGTCCGACCACCATCGTGGCTGCGCGCTTCGGTTCGCTCGAAATCGTCGACGTCATGGTTGGTCAGTATGCGGTCCTGGCTTCCGTGCTCTGCAGCTCGGGCAGGACGTCGACGAGAGTCTCGATTGTTTCAAGGACCTGTTCGCCAACCTCGGTCAACGTCATGGCGCGGTCCCTCTGTGCTCGGTGGAGGGGTTGCGCTCCGAGGCGAGGACTTCCCTCAGTGACAGCCGGAACCTGCCGCCTACCGGGCCGCCTGGCTGGGCCACAACGACGCCGCCGCGCTCCTCGAGATCGCCGCGCGCACCCACAGCTTCCCCCCGCGGTGGCCGCGGTGATCGCCGACCGGCGCGTCTACGCCGCAGGGCAGCGACACGACCCCGAAGGGTTCCTGCGCTTCCGCGACGAAGCACTCCTCCACCTCGCATCCCCGGACGGACACACGCCCTGGTGGGCGGCCTGGCTGGCGAAGGACTCCGTCGACGCCGCCACCGGCCGGGCCTGGCTCGCCTGCGCCCAGCCCTCGCGCGCCGTGCCCTTCCTGAGCCGCCGCGTAGAGGCAGCCTCGCCCGACTACCCCCGCGACCACCTCTACTCCGTACTCGACCTCGCCGACACCGTCCACCAGTACGGCGAAGACGATCAGGCGCGGGAAGTGCTCGGCCAGGCCGAAGAACTCATCGACACCATCAGCTCCCCACGCCTCTTCCACCGGTACGAAGCCCTGTCCTCGGCCGTCCCCGCGTAACTGCCCGTCAACAACCCACCGCGGGCAGCCACGCCGACGACTCTCAGCAGGCGGCGCTGGGCATGGTCAGCTTGCGGTGGGCCAGGAGCCACTGGATCACGTCGGCAGTACGGAGGTACGGGTTCGTCCCCTTTCCTCCGGACGATGCGGGGAAGCCGGGGAGCCGGCGCCGCCACTGGGCCGCAGCCGCCCGGCCCACCCCCGCGATGCGCCCGATGTCGGCCAGCTGCATCAAATGCTCACCCTCCTCGGGTACGAGGGCGGCGAGCGGGGAGCGGCGGCCCTTGCCAACTGCTCGGAGCTGGGCCCAGTCAACGTCGTGACGGAACAGGGGAAGCAGCGCGACGTCCAGGGCGGCCGTACAGGTCGACGTCGGCGGGGCCACCGCGAGAGCGGCCGTAGGTGACCGTGGCCGTACGGCACGGGCGCAGCCATCCCAGGCGGACCACGTGGTCCAGGTCGGTTTTACCGAGTCTCGGAATGGCCGGGTCGGTGGTGACCTGGGCTTCTGCGTTGCGTAGGTGTCCGTGACGTGGGGGTGTTCTGTGTCGGCGGGCCAGGGCTGCCACTTGCTCGGGGTGCACGTCCGGTCCTTCCGCTTCGTCGCCGAGGTGGGCCAGGAGTTCGGCGCGGACCAGATCGCCGATCTGGTGGGCCGTCACCGCCGGACGGAGCGCCGGGAGCCGGGAGCCGGGTGCCGGGAGCGGGATGCCGGGAGCGGGGTGCCCAGGGCTGCGGTCAGCCACTCGGCTGCGGTGTAGGCGCTGATCGGTCCGCGCAGCGCGGCACGGACCGCTTCGTCTGATCGAGATCCGGGACAACCTGCTCGATCGGATCGCCGAAGCTCAGCGGGAGGGCTGGCTCGGAGAGGTCGAGGACCTCTCCGAGAGGTCGAGGACCTGGAGATCAGCCTGGCCGGCTTCGAGGGCAAGTTGACCCCACTCGATTCCGCTCTCAAGCCGTCAGTCATCCACCTGGGCCTGCCCGCCTTCGGCACGACATCGATGAACCACGTCACCCATGGGCACAACGCCTGGCCCTCGACGTCCACCCGCACCGGGAGCCGCTTGTGATCGCCCTCCCAGCACGCATTGCGGTGCGTGGGCGGGCGCTTGCCGTACACGTCATACGCGCGCCGTGCGGCCTCGCCCGCCCGCAGACCGGCCCGCTCCCCCGGCGCCGCCCGGGACACCAGCTCACAGTGGACAGCCGAGACGTTCCCGCCCCACAACGCGAGCAGGTCCCGGATCTCCCGTGTCACAGTGAACCTCGCACGAGGCAGCGGCCCGCTCCGGCCCGCACGGCGTGTCACGGACAGCCAGTTGAACACCGTGCGCTCGGTAACACCCAAAGACAAGGCCATCAACCGCACATGGGCCGTCCTCAACTCACGCCGAGCGTCCAGGGTGAGCAGCCGGCATACAGCCGCCCGGCGCCCCTCCCCGTCGGCAGCACCGCTTCCGAGGAGGCCCCCTCCCCCGACCGCTCGCCACCCGCCCCCGGCTGCCTGCTGTGCTCCCACGCAGGCTGTCCGGCAGGGCAATACGCAAGCAGACACGCCGGGCACCCCACCCCAACGACGGTCCTTTGACAGCGAATTTAGCCGGGCCGAAGTCGCTGACCTGCGCGGACCAACTGCGCTGTCAACGCAGTCGCGTGACGCTTCTTTCGGCCCGAACCCCCTGGCCGCCTGCGCCGACTGGGTTGGATGGCAAGGAGCGTCATGTGGAAGGCCAACCTCTTGCAGTGAACCTGCGTCGGCCGCCCGCGGGCCGGTGTGGGCCTTCCCCTTTTGCCGGGGCGACGTACCTCCCGGCAGCGGCAGTTCCGCGCGATAGCGGGCTCACGCGGCGCTACGAGGTTCACGGCGCCGGTACGGCACCGATCTGCCGCATCACCCCGAGGAGATCGGGCTGGCCCCGTTCTCCGACGATCCGGCCGTCGGCCAGGTAGTAGAAGTTCATGGCCTGCACCGAGATCTTGCTGCCGCTCGCCGGGATCCCGAAGAATTCACCGTCGTGGGTTCCCCGCATGGTGAACCGCGCGGCCACGGTGTCGCCTTCGGCGACCGTCTCCTCCAGCGTCCACTGGACGTCGGGGAAGGCGCCGCGCATCATCCCGATGACTTCCATGTACCCATCGGGCCCTCGCAGCGGTTCCGGGTGGCTGGGCGCGTGGAACACCGCGTCCGGAGAAATGACCTCGCGGGCGAGATCCTCGTTGCCCGTGTTGATGAACTCGACGAAACGGTTCATCACCGACTCCGTGGACTGCGATGGCATCTTGCTGTGCCTCTCCAGAGACGTTTGGGGCGGGTACCTGGGAGCGTAACATCGATTCGATGTTCACATCGAATCGATGTTCGCGTGCGAAGATGGACTCATGCTGGAACTCGCGATACTCGGCTTCCTCGCCGAGGGGCCCCTGCCTGGACACGAGCTGCGCCGCCGCGTCTCACAGCTGACCGGTTACACGCGGCCGGTCAGTGACGGCAGCCTGTATCCGGCGATCAATCGCCTGACCAGGACGGGCTTGATCGAGCGGCGCGCCGACCCGGCCGCGGGGGCTGCCCGGTACGTGCTCAGCCCGACTGCGGCCGGGCGGGCCGAAATGCTTCAGCGTCTACGAAAGCCCGCCGACCACGAGATCACCGACTTCCCCCGGTTCTACGTCGTCCTGGCATTCCTCTCCCACCTGCCCGACGTGGCCGAACAGCACGCGGTGCTGCGCAGACGGCTGGAGTTCCTGGAAGAACCGGCGAGTTTCTTCTACGACAACGAGCGGCCCCTGCGTGCCGAGGAGATCGCCGACCCTTACCGGCGGGGCATGCTGCTCACCGCCCGCGCCACCAGCCGCGCCGAACGGACCTGGCTGCGCGAGACCCTCGGCGAGGAACCGCCCGCATTCGACACCGGATACACCGACAGCGATCCGCATGCGCCCGCTGCTCCCGCGAGCTGACTGTCCACGGAGGTACCCCCATGCTTGCTTCCTGGTACGACACCCAGGGCCCCGCCGCCGATGTCCTGCACGTCGGTGAACTCCCTGATCCCGTCCCCGGCCATGGCGACGTCCGCGTCCGCGTCACCGTCTCGGGCGTCAACCCCGGCGACACCAAGAAACGGCGCGGCTGGCTCGGCTCGTCCATGCCCTTCCCGCGGGTGATCCCGCACAGCGACGCCGCCGGAGTCATCGACGCCGTGGGCGCCGGAGTCGACGTCCACCGCGTCGGACAACGGGTCTGGGTATACGGCGCCCAGTCCTACCGCCCCTTCGGCACCGCCGCCCAGTACACCGTCGTACCCGACCACCAAGCCCCACCCCTGCCCGACCACCTCAGTGGCGAGCTGGGGGCGAGCCTCGGCATCCCCGGCATCACTGCCCACCGCGCCGTCTTCGCCGACGGCCCGGTCGACGGCCAACTGGTCCTGGTCCACGGAGTCCTTGGCAGCGTCGGCTCCCTGGCCGCCCAGCTTGCCCAGTGGGCCGGCGCCACTGTGATCGCCACCGTCCGCCGCACCGCGGACCTCGACCGCGTCGACCCGGCCGTCGCCCACGCCGTCGCGCTGGATACCAGCGACCCCACCGCTGCCATCCGCTCGTACGCCCCGCGGGGCGTCGACCGGATCATCGAGGTCGCGCTGTCCGACAACGCCGATCTCGACAACGCCGTCGCCGCCAACAATGCCGTCATCGCCGCCTATGCCACCCGCTCAGACCGCACCGAAATCCCTTTCTGGCCGCTGCTGTTCAACAACGTCACCCTGCGGCTGCTCGGCAGCGACGACTTCCCCGCCGAGGCCAAGCGCCAGGCCGCCCGCGACCTCACCGCCGCCGCTGCCGTCGGCGCCCTCACCGTCGACGTCCGCGACCGCTACCCGCTGGACCAAATCACCAAGGCCCACGACCACGTCGACACCGGCGGTGTCCACGGCCGCATCCTGGTCACCCTCCCCCAATAGCGCAGACTCGGAACACCGGCCCGTCACCCCCACTGCCCCGACGTCGCTGTTGGCCCCGCCGCAGCCACCTGCTCACCAGTGAGCGTTTTCAGCGTTGCCTCTCCAGAGGGAGGGCAGCTTTGGCGATGACGGTCATGCGGTTGGGGCTGATGCGGGATCTGCGGAAGATCTGCCAGGACTTCAGCCGTGCCATACGGCGTTGGACCGGCGCCCTTGTCGCGGCCAGGGCCCGGTTGACGGTGCGCTGGGTGAGGGGTAGTTCACCGCCCCGTGGGCGTTTGAGTCCGGTGGTCACCCAGGGGCCGGCGCCCTGGTAAGCGCGGTCGGCGAGGATCGGGATGCCCTGGCGTTCGCAGATCCGGATGATGCAGTGGGTGCGGGCCTCTGTCAGGTCGTGAGTGCGGCCCGGCAGCGCGGGCGAGATCCACAGCAGCACCGGGTCGAGGTAACGCTTCATCTGTGGCGGGTACGGCTGCTCTTTGCCCGGACAGGTGCTGTGCATATCGACCGGCTGGACCAGGCGATCGCCGACCCACAGCGTGTCGTAGCCAAGGTCCTCGATCCCGCGGCAGAACGTGCTCGGGCCGGCTGCGCTGCTGATAGCGGGCCCGATTATGGGAAGTGTGAAACCAAGCTTCATGGCGAGCCCCTTCGGTGTTCCGCCAACCGCTTGGTCAGACGGGAAGCTCGGTGATGCTGAGGGCGAAGTTCAAGTTTCCCACCCCGTGGTTGGCGAGGCCCACCGTGACCACGCCCGCTCCTTCCAGCCAGTGCGCCATTTTCAGGCCGCCGACGTCCAGCGGGCGCATCCCGAGGCTTTCGATGAACGCCTCCACACTTGCCTTGGCCTGCGCGATGGAGGTCTCCTCGCGGTGGGCCAGCCCGTCGAACGTGGAGTTGAAGGGGTTGCTGATGTCGACGATGACCTTGCCCGCGAGAGCGTCTCCGTACCGGGCGATGACCGGCACGACGCCGTCGTGCAACAGGGCCACGATGACGATGTCCCCGGCCGGGGCGGTTCCCCATTCTCCCGTCGTGGCTCCGCCGCCGAGAGCCTTGGCCAGGTCGGCTGCCTTGGACTGATCGCGGCCCATGATCTCGACGGTGTTGCCGCCCGCTGTCGCCCGCGCGCCGATGGTGCGGGCCATGTCCCCGGTGCCGATGATGCTGATGTTGCTCATGAGATGTCCTGCCCTGGTGGTGTGTTGGTCGGTTCAGAGGGCGGTGGTGCCGCCGTCGGCGACGAGTTCCATGCCGTTGACGTAGCTGGAGTCGTCGGAGGCGAGGAAGAGGGCGGCGGTGGCGATCTCGTCGGGGCGGCCCATCTGGCCGCGGGGGATGAGGGACTCGAACTGACGCTTGGTGGCCTCGTCGAAGAGCTCTGCCTGCTTGGCGGTGGCGACCTGGCCGGGGGTCAGGACGCTGACGCGGATGCGGCGGTCCTTGAGCTCGTTGAGCCAGACGCGGGCCCATGCCTGCTGGACTGCCTTACTGCCGGCGTAGACGCTCCAGCCGGGGAAGGCACCGAGGGAGGCGTTGGAGCCGGTCATGAGGATGGAGCCGCCGTCATTGAGGAGCGGGAGGGCCTTCTGGACGGTGAACAGGGTGCCGCGGGCGTTGAGCCCGAACCAGGTGTCGAACTGGGCTTCGGTGATCTCGCCGAGCGGGGCGGGCTCACCCCCGCCGGCGCTGGCCCGCAGCACGTCGAGGCTTCCCTTCTCCCGCTTGACGGTGTCGTACAGGCGGTCCAGGTCGTCGAGGTTGGCGGCGTCGCCCTGGACGCCGGTGACGTGACGAGCTCGTCGCCGAGTTCCTGCGCGGGTTCGCCCCCCCGTTCTGTCCGGTGTGTTCGACCGCGCCGACCTCACGCCCCGCGAACGGCTCCTCGCCGCCTTCGACGTCTCCCCCACCACCCCCCTGTGCCCGTACATCGCTGCCGCCGTGGAGCTCCACGACCCGCAGCACCCCGCGTCCCAGTGCGCACGTGACTACAAGAAGGCCGTTGCCGCGCGGCTCGCCGGCACCGCCCGCGAGGCCGGCGCCGCCGACCCCGAGCAGCTCGGCGAGCAGCTCGCGCTACTCATCGACGGCGCCGCGGCCCGCACCCGGGTCCTCGATGCCGATGCCTTCCCCGCCGCCGCCGCCATCGCCGCCGCCCTCATCGAGGGCGCTCTCCCCGCCACTGTGGGCCACCACCGCTGACGGGAGGAAGCGTCTAGTTGACCTGGCACTCCGGCCGGGCCGGACTCGTTGCCGGTCACGCTGCTGCACCCGCTGGTACGCGACACCAGCCGCCCGGCACCTGGCCCGGACCTGCTGGCTATTACGGAACTGGCCGCCCGTTGAAGGCCAAGTAGAAGCCGCTGGGATGGCCGGCGGCCCGCGAGGATCCGCCGCCGTGGCCGGCCGGAAAGATGCTGGACCAGCACGCTGCCGTAGCGGGCCGTAGCGGCTGAACAGCCTCGGCGCTCTGCCGGACAGCGCTATGACGCCGGGGACTTGTCCGTTGCGGACTCACCCTCACCCTGCCACCGGCACCCGATCGGTGGCCACGCTGAAAGGGCTCGCTGGAGAGCGGTATGCGCGGAAAGGCGCCCGTACTGTTCGGGAAGGGGACGTCGGAAAAGGACCCCAGCCAGGGGTACCTCGTCGGCGGCCTGCTTCACCTCCGAACGATTCATTCGAGGCGATGGCCACAGAGTCCGCACGCCTGGCCCACACCCGGGCCGGGCCCAGGCCCAGCGTGCAGCTGCCGGCTGAGCCCGGAGCGGCAGGCTCTGGGGCGTGCCGGTGGGCCGGGCCGAGGGGAGCTCGGGCCGGCCCACCAGGTGGTGTGTCAGCTGCAGGCTTGGAGGAGGCCGGTGAGGACGGTGGCCAAGCGTTTACCCAGGCCGACTCTTGTCCGGCGATGTGCATCCGCGCAATGTGCGCGGCGCCGTCCGCGGTCGTGCCGGGAACCCGTGGTTCCCGGTTCCCGGCACGGGTCACTTCTTTTTGCGGTGAGTCGCCCCGGCCTTGGGCCTGGGCGCGTGGATCGTCGCGCGGGTCTCCTCCGCCTGCGCCCGGATCGTCTTCTGGACCGCCGCGGGGAGGTTTTTGCCCTTGAACGTGGCGACCATCTTGTTGAGCACGGCGTCCGCTTCCAGGAGGTTTCCGTCCTTGGCGTGGACGCGGGCGAGGCGCCGCATCGCCTTGTTGAGGGTGATGTTGTCGAGGCCGTCGTCGCCGGTGGAAGCGTTGATGGCCGCGCCGAGCTGCTGGACGCTCTCCTTGATGTCGGGTTCGCGGACGACGAGCCGGCCGTCGCGGATGAGCTGGAAGTTGCGGCCGGCGTTGGCGCCGCGGGCCAGTCGGGCGTGCACCGCCAGAGGATGGTCGCCGTGGCGCTCGATGACCTCCTGCAAGGCGTCGTTGCCGTTCTGGAGCTGAGGCGCGTCGGAGCCGAGGAACGTCAGCAACTGGCCCTGGTCGTCCCCCATCAGGAGCTCGCCGACCTGCTGGTCCGCACGGGCGAGCGGCTGGCGGACCCGGACCGTGCGTGGCGCGGAGACCACGTGCGAACCGTCGGGAGCCTGGTAGGCGGCGGTCACCTTGTACAGGCCGGGCTCGCTGAAGTAGAGCCCGTCGGCGCCGTACCCGAGGTAGACGCCGGCGTAGACGGCGGGCGCCGCGGCGGTGAGCGTGGTGGTCTCGTGCCTGCCGCAGGTACGAGTGAGGGGCCGGAACATGCGCGTCTGGTGGTAGGGGTCGGTGATCGCGACAGTGACGTGCCCCGCCTCGGGGTCCAGCTCGGGCAGCACGGCGATATCGCCGTGGCTGCCGGTGCGGCACAGCTTGAACTGCGCGACGACCGGTTCGCCGTACTCGAAGGCCGCCTGCCCCTCCACCGCCAGTACGAGGCCGGACTCATCGGTCAGCGGCTGCGTGAGCAACTCCATGGACGGCTGCTCCTTGGCGGCGCCGGTCACGAAGTTGTTGCCGCCCATGACCACGTTCCGGTAGAAGCCGTGCCGCAGGTGCCGGATCTCGTCGTCGGTGAACCGGAACGGGAAGGCACGGAAGAACGCGGCGGTCCGCTCGTCCACGGCCGCGCTGCTGTCCCCCTGGTAGAGGTGCGGGTATTGCATCCACGACAGGTCGCCGTAACCGCCGAGGGGACCCGACGGTGCGGGCGGGGACGCCGTCCCCTTGGAGAAGGAGTGCATCAGGTTGAAGGCGTGGCCGAGTTCGTGGACGTAGGTGTGCAGCTCGTCGTTGGTGCCGGGGGTGTTGCACTCCATGAACACCGCCATGCCCTGCCGTTGCAGGCCGATGGTGTCGAACATGGTCCCGGCGATCTTCTTGCTGTCGCCGTCGGCGTAACCGCCCGCGACCAGGGTCCACAGCTTCCACTGCGGTACGTCACCGTAACCGCCGAAGTTCGCCACCATCGCCGCGTGCAGCTCGGGCTTGGACCACAGCAGGTCCGTGTCCGCCCCACTGAGGGAGATGACGTTGCTGCCGGAGGTGCGCAGCTCGATGCCCGCCTCGGCGAACGAGGAGGGCACGGTGAGCGTCCGGTTGGCGTACCCGGGAGGTACGGCGGCCTTGGAGGTGTCGTAACTGACGATCGCGGACTCGCCCACCACCGTGTCGACCTCGTAGTCGATGGTGTGGAAGTACGTGGACACCCTGGGCACGTCACGCCAGTTGTCGTAGTAGTGGCTCTCGTCCTCCAGGTACAGCCACTGGGCCGCAGACGCCGGCTGGCCGGCTGCGGTCAGAGGGATCAGGAGCTGGACGATGGTGGCGGGGCGGGTCGGCGGTGTGGCCCACGCGAGTCCCTTGCCCGTGACCACCATGTAGGTCCCGGTCCACTGCACCTCCGTACCGGCGGAGCGGAAGGAGTTGGAGTAGGCGGTGGTCCCGCCCGACTCCGTGAAGAGGTCGCCGCTGATGGTGGACAGCGTGCCGACTCCGTCGACGTCGACGCGTGCTTCCACGGTCAGGCCGGCGTTGGTGGCCCGGTAGGTCCCTGACACGGGGAGGTACTGCGTCGTGTACGTCGTCGGAAGCTTGCCCAGGCCGGTGATCAGCGAGGTGACCGCGCCCGACTTCTCCACGCCGGTGCGCCAGTTGAGGACGATCCCCTCGGCTCCCTTGACGAGCAGCGATCGGCGTACGCCGGAAGCGGGGGGCAGCGCGACGACGTGGTCGAGGTCCGACTGGAAATCGGCCGGAAGCCTGGCCCAGCCCGGCGCGTCCGCGTCCGGGCCCTCGGTGATCAGCACATCCCGCTCCACGGCGGCTGAGGAGGCACCCCCGTTGTACGTCATGACGCGACTGCCCTTGAACAGGTAGGTGCGCCACTCGTTCGCCGACGAGTTGGGCGCCTGCAGCAGGGCATCGACGTTGTTCTTCCACTCCGCCGGCACCCAGGAGCGCATCACCAGCTGCTCACGCTTCACCGCTCCGGTGCCCACACGGTAGAGCAGGCTTTCCGCGCCGGTGATGAACAAGTACTGCTTCGCCCCGTCCGTGTGGTCGGGCAGCTGCAGCACGGCCTCCGGATACAACTTGAAGTCCTGGTACTCGTACTTGGCCAGGTCGGCGAACTGCCCCCCGTACGCTTCATGGGTCGCCGCGTCGAAGAGCAGAGTCGTCTCACTGACGCCCACGGCACTACCGGGCCGCAGGAACATCGCGGACCACCCCTGGCCGGTCGGGCACGCCACCGCGCAGCGGAACCCCGTGGACTTGTGCCTGAGGAACGCCATGAGCGTCCCCTCTCTGGAAGAGGTCGCGGGGCGTCGGGCGACGCACACGCTGGGCCCTCACCTCAACACCGAAGTGTTCATTCCCCCCTGTGTGCTACCGGCCAATCCGCCCAGGCAGAGGGGCAGGCCAGCGGACGTACACCTCCGGTGCGGCCGGTACACATGGGCCCCACCGGAGCCGGTCGCCCCCTCCAGCCCGTCCGAATCTGCCCGACCTTGCTCACTACTGACAACGTCGGGCAGCGCAGAGGTCGCCTCAGCCTCACCTGTCGGACGCACGGGCTCCGGTGCCCGGTCACCGGACAACCGCACGGCCGGAAATCGATGGAAGAGCCCGTATCGACCCTGGTGCGTGCCGGAGGCACGAGTCCGGCACACCGCCCCAGGTGTGCCTCGAACGGTGCAGCGACCACACAACGCCCTCCTCGCCGACCTCGTCGTTCACCTCGTCTCAACGTGACGAGGGCAAGCGCTCAGTGATGCCAGTCCTCCGCGGTGAGGTCTCGCGGCTCTCTGGAGCCCAGGCCAGGCTGACGACTGTGCCGAGCAGGAGCACCAGTGCCGGGCAAGCCGGCCACGCTCGCCTGGTACGGGGACGCCCGCGCCTGCCTCCAGGGCCCGGACGGCGGTGAGCCGGTGCTGCTGACGCGTGACGTCCCCGAGGATTGGCGGCGCGGCGTGACGTCCAGCCTCGCAGGTCCCGATCCGAGCCCGGAGATCGGGGAACGGAAGCTCGGGCAGGTGGCCGGGTGTGGCCGGGTGCCGGCTGCTGCTGGCCTCGGACGGGGCGTACGAGCCGTTCCACGGCTTCGCCCTGGAGGAGGAGTTCGGCCGGGCGCTCGCCGTGCCGGGTCCGGCCGATGCGGTACCGCTACTGCTGCTGGATGCCGCCGCTCGGTGGGCGCCCGATCGGGCGGACCACGCTTCGGTTCTCGTCACCGGCCTGCCGGGCGGCCGGGGACGGCATCCGGTCCGACGCTGAGCCACCGCCCGCCGTGCCTGTGCGTTCAGCGAGCAGACCGGGCCGTGATCGCTTCTTCGGTGAAATCCGAGCGGCCAGAGCGAGGATGCTCCTTCGCCGCGGTGCACACCGCCGGGTCGCCCGGATCGGTACCCCCATGCTCGACCACCTCGACATCGGCAACCGTCGGCTGACCATCGCCGGACGAGTACGCCCACTCGACGGCCTCACCCCGATACTGCTGCTGGACTGGCTGGAGCACCGACACAGCCGGTGGCCCCACACGGCGAACCTGCATCTGCTGATCAACAACTGGACCGCCACGTAGCCGACCGGGTCAGCAACCACTGGATTGTGCCGTCATTTCTCGGGGAGCCGAGGCGGCGCAAGCTTCAGTCCGTCCAGGGTGAGGTCGAGGAGGCGTTCGGCCTGCTCTCGCTGCTCGGGCCTGGCCGAGGTGAGGGCGATGCCTGCGAGGGCGGCGAACATGTCAGTCGGGCGGATGTCGGTCCGGATCGTTTTGGCAGCGGTATTGGCGTCCATGAGGGAGGAGAGGGCTGTCTGAATCATCTCGTGGCTGTCGGCGTATGGGTTGGTTCCCGAGGCGACGACGGCTCGTAGGGCGTCGGCCATGCCGAGTTTGGCGGTGGCGTAGTCGATGAAGCGTCGTGTCCAGGCCTGCAGGGCTTCATAGGGCGGCATGGTCGCCAGAAGGCCGGGGACGGCGTCACACAGCCGGGCCACCTCGTTGCGGTATGCCGCCTCGATCAGGGCCTCTCGTGTCGGGAAGTTGCGGTAGAGGGTGCCGGTTCCCACGCCCGCTTCTGCGGCGATGCGCTCGAAGTGCGCGTCCAGTCCCTCCTCGGTGAACACGCGTACCGCAGCCGCCAGGATCTTGTCCCGGTTGCGTTGCGCGTCAGCCCTCAGTGGGCGTCCTTCATTTCGGGCCATCGACGGCTCTCCCCTGCTCTCCATTTGCTAAGTGGAGGCACCGCCATTTAGTGTCGGTGAAGTGGCGGCGCCTCCACTTTGACTGTAGGGCATGGGTACGGCCCTGCCCTCATTCCTCTTCCGGAAGGACCGATCATCATGTCGGGAATCGAAGGCAAGGTCGTGGCGATCACCGGCGCCAGCAGTGGCATCGGCGAGGCGACCGCGCTTCTGCTCGCCGAGCGCGGCGCGAAGATCGTGCTCGGAGCACGCCGCCGGGACCGTCTGGAGGTTCTGGCCACTCGCATCGAAAAGGCCGGCGGAGAAGCCGTCTGGGCCCGTACGGACGTAACGCGGCGCGAGGACATGTCCGGCCTCGTCAAGCTGGCACGCGACCGGTACGGCAAATTGGACGTCCTCATCAGCAACGCCGGGGTCGGTCTGATCTCCCCACTGGACGACCTTCGCGTCGAGGACTGGGAGGAGATGATCGACGTCAACCTCAAAGGGGTGCTGTACGGAATCGCCGCAGCCCTTCCCGTCTTCCGGGAGCAGGGCTTCGGGCACTTCGTCAACACCGTGTCCACCGCCGGACTGCGCATCGTGCCGCTCCAGTCGGTGTACGCCGGCACGAAGAACGCCGTGCGCACCATCTCCGAGGGCCTGCGCCAGGAGGCCGGCGACAGCCTGCGCGTGACCGTCGTCTCGCCCGGCGCCGTCCGCACGGACTTCGCAGAGCGCATGGATCCGGCCGTGAAGGACCAGATCGGCAAGATGATGGAGACCGCTCTTTCACCGGACGCGGTGGCCCGCGCCATCGCCTTCGCCATCGAGCAGCCCGACGGTGTCGATGTGGGTGACATCGTGGTTCGCCCCACCGCCCAGGGATAGCTGCGCCCCACCGCCCGGGGATAGCTCTGCGCAGTACGCGGCCCGCTCCCGGGCCCCTCTCGAACCCATGGAAATCACCGGGCTTGGGGAATATCGGTACAGCGGTTGGCGCTGAGAACGCTCTTGAATCGGCGCAGGTATTACCCAGCGGGGAAGCTCGACCGCGGGGAAGTTCGACCCGTCCCGCGTCGCGGAGTTGAACACGTTGCGCATGGTGTGGAATCCGCTGGAGCGGGAGGAAGCGTTCGAGGGATGGCTGGAGTGCGCGCGCAGTTGGACGGCACGGGCACTTCCTGCCGCCCGCGACCGCCGTGTGGGAGGGACGGAAGCTCGGCAAGTGGGCGACGAACATGCGCAAGGCGGCCAAGGTCGCGGACACGCTTCGCGAGCGACGGAAGGCCGGCCTCCAGGTCGGGTTGGAGGCCGGGGCCCTCACCGAGGGGCGGCGTGACGCCCTGGACGACATCGACCCCGGCTGGCGCCCGGTATGGGACGCGGGATGCCGGCGGCGCCTCCGCCTCACCCGACAGCAATTCAAGGACGGCGGCGGCACGGTCCGCGCGGCGTCGGGTGAACTCGTGTTCCAGGACGAGGACTTGGGGAAGTGGGTGCGAGCCTGCTGTCTCGGCTGGGACCAGCCGGCGCCCGTACAGCAGTACTTCCTGGAGCACGCCCTCGGGCTCGAACCGGCCTGCCCGGAAGAAGCTGGCCGGCCACCCCGGGCTCTACGGACAGGGCAAGCCGCTGCACCGCACCACGGACAAGAAGCTGATCGGCGAGAACCGCGGCGCGGCCTGCCCGGCGCGCCTGACCCGCCCGCCGGGCAAGAGCTGCGACGAGTACCCTTTCGCCTCCACCGCAGAGGGCGGTGCCTCCGGCACCTACAGCCGCCGCATGATCAACGCGAAGCACCACAGTGAGGCCGGCGGCTCCCGCTACCTCCTCAAGGTTCTACCTCGCCGACCCCGATCTCGGCACCAACCCGGTACCCCCGGTCGACGCCGCCGTCGACGGTGTCCTGGCCGTCACCGACGACGCCGCGCTCATCCTGACCGGCCTCCACACCGGCAACGTCCACGCGGCTGCCCAGACGGCGGCGGACCAGGGTCACGAAGGGCTCAGGCAGCCGGGTCGCCGGGCCGGCCATGGCCTTCAACTTGTAGCCGCTGCCGCCAGGTTGGACAAGCACGTTGGCGCTCGGGTTCGACGGGGCGCAGTTCGACACCCTCCCCCTTGACGCCTCACGCCGGTAGCCATATTTTGGTGCAGCTAACGCTGTTAGCCATGTTGATTGGTCGTCATGTGAGAGGGCCGCAGTGAGCGCTACCACAGCCAGCACCCTGCGCGGCAGCCGCCGGAGAGTTTGGGCAGCACCAGTGCTCCCCTTGGGGACGTTGGCGGTCTCCGGGGGAGAGCGCCCATCGCCAGCAGCCGCGCGTGCATGCTCTGCTGGGCCGAGCCCGTTCTCACCGAACCCCGCGAAGCACACCGCAGGCATCCGGTGCCCAGGGCTCACTTCGCCCCCGGTCTCGCCCGCCGTCCGGATGGCGACTACCGGCTCCGGACGGCTCCCGCGCGTGACGATCGCGCGAACGGCCCGCCGTGGCTGACCGCGCACAGCAGATCATGGCCGCAGCCCGGGAATTGCTCGACGCCGAAGGGCCGGATGCGTTGTCGATGCGGCGCATCGCCGAGCGCGTCGGTATCCGGGCGCCTTCCTTGTACAAGCACTTTCCGGACAAGGCCGCTGTCGAGGCCGGGCTCCAAGCGCAGGGGATGACCCGCCTGGCAGAGGTGATGGAGGCCGCCGAGTCCGAGATCGGCGCCGACCCGCCCCTGCTCGTGCTCGCCCACGCCTACCGACGACATGCGCTCGCCAGCCCGCACCTCTACCGCATCACCCACAGTCGGCCGCTCGCCCGCACCGCACTCCCCGAAGGGCTCGAAGACCGATCGGCGCTGCCGCTGGCCCGTGCGGTGCACGGCGACATTGACATCGCACGCTCGTTCTGGGCATTCGCCCACGGCATGGTCGTGCTCGAACTCGACGGCCGCTTCCCGCCCGGCGCAGACCTGGACGCGGCCTGGCGCAACGGCTGCGAGGCGTTCGCCCAGACCATGCGGAACGAGACCCGGGGAGACACCGCATGACCACCCTTGCCCAGGGACCCGCTCCCGGTTCCGCCGCCCGCACTGCCGGCTACGTACACGCTGCAGTACGACTCCTCGCATGCGACACCCGACGGGGAGCTGGGCTCGGACAGGACTCTCGTCATCGTCTTCTCGCCAAGAGTGAGCAGGAGTGATCTTGTGACATCCCCTACGGTCCAGGGAGCCACCCGGAGCTCGGCTTCGGGTCCCGTCCGCGGCGCCTGGGCACTGTTCGGCGCATTTCTGCTGTTCTGGGTCGTGTTGGAGATGGTCAACCACGGTGGCTGGACGATTCCGCTGGGGATTGCGGGCGTCTTCGCTCCTGATCTGACGCTCGTCATCGGGCCGTCGGGGCCGCACGAGCGCGGGCAGCTCACCCACGGCAGGGTGCCCGGTTACCACCTCGTCCACCGGCCGGTCGCGCCCGTTCTGTGGCTCGTAATCTGCGTGGTGCTGCCCGACCCACCTGGCACCGCACTGTTCACTTTCGGACTCGCCTGGCTGCTGCACATCTCCCTCGACCGCGCGTTCGGCCATGGGCTTCGCACCGCCGACGGCCAGCAGCGCTGAGCGATGGCCGAGCGGCCCGCGACTTCGGGCGTCGTACCCGAAGCCCTCCACGACCTCGACCAAGGCTCTCGACCATGGATCTCGACCATGGATCTCGCTTACCTTCCCAGCCCTTCGACCGGCGTGCTTCACCTCGGCCCCGTTCCGTTGAGGGCGTACGCCTTCTGCATCATCCTGGGCGTATTCGCGGCAGTCCGGCTCGGCAACCGGCGCTGGATCGCGCGGGGCGGTGAGCCGGGCGTCATCGCGGACATCACCCTCTGGGCAGTGCCCTTCGGCCTCGTCGGCGGACGGCTGTACCACGTGGTCACCAGCCCCGACGCGTACTTCGGCGAACAGGGCGAGCCCATCCGAGCCCTGTACGTGTGGGAGGGCGGGCTCGGCATCTGGGGTGCCATCGCCCTGGGCGGGGTCGGCGCGTGGATCGGCTGCCGTCGCCACCGCATCCCCTTCCCCGCCTTCGCGGACGCGGTCGCCCCGGGCATCGTCCTGGCGCAGGCGATCGGCCGCCTGGGCAACTGGTTCAACCAGGAACTCTACGGCCGCCCCACCACGCTCCCCTGGGGCCTGGAGATCGACCGCGCGCACCGTCCGTCAGGCATGCTCGACATGGCGACGTATCACCCCACCTTCCTCTACGAGTCGCTCTGGAACATCGGCGTCGCCGCACTGGTCCTCTGGGCGGCGGGCCGGTTCCCGCTCGGTCACGGCAGGACCTTCGCCCTGTACGTCGCCGCCTACACCGTCGGCCGGTTCTGGACCGAGTACCTGCGCATCGACGAGTCCCACACGTTCCTGGGCCTGCGCCTGAACAACTGGACCTCTGTCCTGGTCTTCCTCGGCGCTGTCGCCTTCCTCGTCGTATCGGCCCGCCGCCACCCGGGCACCGAGGACGTGGCGCGGCTGCAGGGCGCGGGCGCCAACGTTCGAGAACGGATGACCAGGTGAGCGAATAGAACGAAGCGAGGAGCCGTCGACGATTCGGCCTTGTCGCTGTCATGGCGGCACTGCCGTTGGTCATGGATCTGGTAACCAAACAGATCGCCTTGGCCAACTTCTCGCCAGCGGACCCAGTGAGCACTCTCGGCGGTTTCCTGAAGTTCACCCTGGTTTCGAATTCCGGTGCCGCACTCTCGGTCGGCGAGGGCGCGACGTGGTTGTTCAGCGCGGCCAAACTCATCGCGATCGCCGGCATGGCAGCAGATGTACTGCGAGTTGCTTCCACTGCTGTGTGGGCGGGATGTGGGGTGTGGTGGTGAGGAGGTGGAGGCTGACGTGGTCGGCCCCGGCTTCGAGGTGCTCATGGACGCGGCGGGCGATGTCCTCGGCGGTGCCGTGGGCCACGAGCGCGTCGACGAGCCGGTCGTCGAGCGAGTCCTCGTTCTCGTACCCCAGCTCCTGGAGCAGGGTGCGACGGTTGGGCAGGGCAGCTGCTGCCGTGGTGCGAGCCAGCGCGGCGGTGTGCGAGCGGTCCGGGCCCAGCACGCACAACTGGGTGACGGCCAGGAGCTCAGGGGGTCCGAGCACTGCTCTGGCGTTGCGGGTGTGTTCGACCGGCATGCCCAACGGGTTTGCGCCCCAGGCTCGTTCGGCGGCGAGTGCGAGCATGCCGGGGTCCAGGGCCGTGAGCACACGGTGGGGCGAGGGGCCCGTGGCCGGCGGCCCGAACGGGGCGGTGTCCAGCGCGTCGAGGTAGGCGCGCATGGTGGGCAGTGGGAGGCCGAAGCGGTGGCCGCGGATGTCTTCGGCGAGGCTGGGGTGGCTGTCCCACAGGCCGAGCAGGAAGCGTCCGGGGAATGACTCCTCAAGGGTGCGCTGGGCGGCGGCGGTCGTCACCGGGTCGCGCGCGTAGATATCCGTGCTGCCGGCTGCCACCACGATCCGGCGGGTCTGCGACAGCAGGATCCCGGCTTGCGCCATCGCTTCCCGCCCTGCTGTCTCGGGGAACCACAAGGTGCCGAAGCCGAGCTCCTCGATCGTGGTCGCGGCCTCGCGGACACCGGCAGCCGGGCAGCTGTCGAGTTCGCCGGCCCAGATGCCAATACGCCCAAGGTGGGGCCTTTGACCGCTCACGCGTCCTGTCCCTCTGCATCCTGGGCGTTCAGGAATGCCGTGATCTGGGCTGCACCGGTTCGCTTCAGCCAGGTGCGGAAGTGCATCGCGGTGGGGTGGATCCGCCGCATAGCGGTGATGTCGGCGCGGTAGCCGCGTTCGTTCAGCCACTCGTGGGCGAACGCGAACTGCTCGTTGACGGCGCGGATGGTCTCTATCGGGATCTGGGCGTACGGAAGCGGGCGCCCGATTGCCATCTCGATGTGCGCGGCGATCTGGACCGGGGTCAGTTCGTCGCCGGCCAGGGTCGTCGATCGCCCGATCCACTCCTGGGGCCGGGAGAAGGCCAGCGCGGTGACAAAACCGACGTCGTCCACGGCCACGATCTGCAGCGGAACGTCGGGGGCGATACCTGAGACCAGGGTGCCGCCTTGCAGGGCGTATTCACCGGTGTAGTTCTCCATGAAGGACACCGGCCGCAGAATCGTGGCGGGCAGGCCGAGCTTCACAAGGTGCTGCTCGATCTGCCACTTGCTGATCAGGTTCTGGGGCAACGCCTCATGGCCGTGGCGGTCCGCGCCGGCGACCGAGCTGAAGACAAGGTGCCTGATGCCGGCGGCCTGAGCGGCCTCGGCGATGTTCATTCCCCAGCGAACCTCGTCCTCGGCGGAGAAGCCCGCCGCCGTACCGGGGGAGCCCACTGTGGGCTGGACGCTGAACAGCCCGTAGGCGCCTTCGGCAGCATCGAGGAGAGAGGAGATGTCCTCCATCTCCGCGCATACGATCTGCGCCCCGGCACCCGCCAGGGCCTTGGCCGGCGCGCCGTCCGGATTGCGCGTGAGGGCGCGCACCTGCCAGCCACCGTCGAGCAGATGCCTGGTCACTGCCCGACCCTGCAGGCCGGTCGCGCCCGTCACGACGATGGTCTTGTCCGTCGGTTCCACTGTCTCTCCTGGATGTCGCACACACCGGGGAGGGGTACACCCGCAAATGGGGTGGCCCTCCGGTTAATGCTCGATGCAATATGGAGGACCACCCCGGTGAGCAAGGCGTCAGGAGCTCCCGTGTCCCAAGACGCCACCGTGCCGTCCTCGCCCAGGCGCCCCATGCGCGCCGACGCGCGGCGCAACTAGGAACGGATCCTGGCCGCCGCCGGGGCTGCCATTGCCCAGCACGGCGTTGAAGCCTCATTGGAGGAGATCGCGCGCCATGCCGGGGTCGGCTCAGCCACACTGCACCGGCACTTCCCCTCCCGGCAGGCGCTGTTGGAGGCCGTCTTCAAAGACCGGGTGGAGACCCTCTGCGCCAGGGCACGCGACCTCGCGACCGAGCCTGACCGGGAAGCCGCGCTCGTCACCTGGCTTCACGCCGTTGGGGCACACGCCGTAACCAACAAGGGCCTGGGGGCAGCCCTGATGCCTGGTGCCGGCGATCCGACGCTCGGGGACACCTGCCACACGCTCATCGTGAACGCAGGCAGCGAACTACTCGCGCACGCTCACCAAGCGCACGCCGTACGCCCCGAAGTCACCATCACCCAGCTGCTCAAACTCGTCGGAGCCATTGCGCTGGCCACCGAACACGACAGCCACGGCGCGGCCGAAACCGACCTCCTCCTGAACACTCGTCATCGACGGGGTACGCCAGCACTGATGGCGCAGAGAAGATCGTCCGACATGACACGCGAGGACCAGTAGAGCATTTCCATCGCCATGAGATCCCTGAGCTTCCGCAACCCTCGGGCCTCTTCTCGGTCGCTCTTACTGCTGAAGTCGAGAATCGATCAGGGTGTGGTGAGGGAGAACCGATTGACGGTGACGGCCCCGCCGAGGGCGGCGGTGGCGTAGTTGAAGATCGCAAACCGGTAGCCCATGAAGAAATGCGGGCGATTGTCGAGCGTGAACGCGGGTCCGAGCGGCGTGAAGGCCGTGCCGTCGGTGCTGTAGGAGAAAGCCGCCCGGCGTCCGGAGCCAGGTCGAATGTCGGCGGTGACGCGCAGCCAGACTCGGCTGCCGCCGCTCCCGCCGTCGACCCGGACGAGCTGCCACTGCTGGTTGCTTCCGTTCCAGCTGCCCCATTGCTGCACGGCGGTGCCGTCGACGGTCGACAGGCCTGCCACCTCGAGAACCTTGTTGCTGTTCCGATTGACCAGGCGAACATACCCGTCCGTGGAATCGAGACGGAACTGCTGGTTGCTGCCTCCGACGTCGGTCCACTGCACCACGGAAGCGCCGTCGGCGGTGGACCCGCCGAGGACGTCGACGACCTTGCCTGAGTGCCGCACGCGCAGCTTGTAGTAGCCGCCGCCGGCGTCCGCGAACTGGAACTGCTGGTTGTTGGCGTTCGTGCGGGTCCACTGGTGGAGCTGGGATCCGTCGGCGGTGGACACGCCGCTGACGTCCAGGGCCTTGCCACTGTTGCGGTTCAGCAGCACGTACCAGGCAGTGGGGTCGACCGTGGCGGACAGTTCCACACTCGCGCGTTCGGTGCCGGTGCCGCTGGTGTTCCAGCTCGAGTCCATGGTGAGGCCGTCGGTCATGGACAGGCGGGTGACGCCGTTGTCGCGGCGCAGGCCGATCCAGGCGGAGGCGTCGCGGAGCATCGCGAGTCCGGCCCGGTCGCCGTTCGCCATCGCAGACAGGTCGAGTTCGACCGTGGCGGTGGAGGAAGGGCCCTGGATGCGGTGGGTGAGAGTGTTGCGGGCCGCGTACAGGTCGTTCGTGACCGTGGCGGTCTGGAGCTTGAGGCCGTTCCCGGTGGACCACTTGGTGTTGTCGGGGTTGTGGTTCCATTCCCACTTGGCGGCCAGGGTCGCGGTGGTGAACGTGTCGGCGCCGGTGAGCGGCGGAACCGGGTGCGGAGTGAGATTCGGGAACGGGTATGTCTGGCCCCAGGCGCCGTTGACGGTGGTGACCTCCGGCCAGCCGTCCGAGGTCCAGGTGATCGGCGCGAGCGCGGGCATTCGCCCGCCGGGGTAGGCGTCGACGAACCCCATGTAGTACCAGGCGCCGCCGGGGGTCGAGACGAGGCCGCCCTGGTGCGGGACGCCGCCGCCGGCGATCGGGCCGGGCATGTCGAGAAGCACCTCCCGGACCTCGTAAGGTCCCCAGGGCGACGAGGACTTGAGCATGTACTGGCCGTTGGGGGGCCGGGTGGCGAAGATGTAGTAGTTGCCGTTGATCTTGTAGAACCGGGAGCCCTCCAGGACGCCGATGTCCGACGGCGTGGAGAAGACCTCCTGGTTACGGACTTCGGTCTTGCCGTCGGCCGAGAGCTGCGCGACGGAGATCTTGGTGGCGCCGTAGGCGACGTAGAGGGTGTCGTCGGTGTCGACGAGCATGCCTGCGTCGTAGTAGGAGCGGGGGAACTCGGCGTGGCGGGTCCAGGGTCCGGCGGCGTCGGTGGCGGTGTACATGTACGAGCGGTAGAAGTCGATCTGTCCGAGCCAGTAGAAGCGGTTCTCGCTGGCGCGGTGGGTGATCGAGGAGGCCCAGATGCCGCCCACGTAGCGGTGGCCGCCGTTCAGGTCGTACCCGTCGCCGAAGTCGAGCCTCGGCACGGAGTGGCCGATGAACTCCCAGTTGACGAGGTCCCGGGAATGCAGGACCGGGGCTCCGGGCGAGTAGTGCATCGTGGACGCGGTCATGTAGAAGTCCGCGCCGACGCGGATGACCTCGACGTCGGCGAAGTCCTGCCAGATGACGGGGTTCGCGTAAGTCGACTCCTGGGCTTCGGCTTGGGTGAACGGGTCGAGGGCGGTAGCGGCGGCGGCTCCGGCGAGCACACCGGCTCCGCGGATGAGCATCCGCCTGCGGCTTATGGGGAATTCGAGCCAGGACATGGTGGTTCCTTTCGTTAGTCGAGGGTCGGCGCGGTCCGCGCCGGCGCGGGCTTCGCGGTACCGATGACGGCGGCCGTACCCGCCGCGGTGGCGAAGCTGAAGACGGTGCGTCGTGTCAGGAACATGCGAGTTCCTTTCGTAGGGCGGGACCGGACCGGGCGGTCGCGGACCGGCGGGTGCGGACCGGCGGGTGCGCCGCCTCGGTTCGGTCCCGGTTCGGTCCCGGTTCGGTCATTCGACGGAGGCCGCCGCGATGTCGACGAGGACGGTGTCCGCGCCGCAGGTGGCGCCCACGGGGACGAGCGAGAACTGCTGGTTCGTCGCGCCCGTCGCGCCCGTCGCGGTGTACCGGCGGATCGGATCGCCCGCGGTGGTCGACCAGTTGTAGACGTCGAGGCAGGCGAACCACGCGGCCAGAGCTACGCCTCGCCACAGCGTGGCAACGGTGCGGCAGTGACGGGTGCGGAACACGTGCTGTCCCCCTTCGACGGCCGTAGTCTGATATTTCGAACGGCGTGCGGAACTGCGAACTGCCCGATCGAAAGTAAGTTTCAGTCAGGAGCACGTCAATGCAACTGACCAGTTCCGTTCCGATCAGTTCCCACCCGATCAGTTCCCGCCCGCCGCCACCTCGCATTCAGTACAGGGCGGATTCGGCTGGCCCCTCACTCCGGGCCGGGCCGGCGATGCTGCGGGACTCCTCCGCCTGGATCGGCGTCACGCGGCAGGACTGCGTCAGCAGGCTGGTGATGTTCGACGGCCTGACCATGGACGCCGCTTGGAACACCAGCGGCACCGGCACCGAGCGGGCAGGCACCGACCTCCCCGGCAGCCGCGTCTGGCTGCGCCCCGCCGCCGACATCAGCCCGGGGCCGGGCCGCCAGGCGACGTTCTCGTACAGCACCGACGGCACCACCTTCACCCCGCTCGGCCCGGCCTTCACCATGAACAACGCGTGGGAGTTCTTCCTGGGCTACCGCTGCGCCGCCTTCAACCACGCCCCCAGGCCCTCGGCGGCGAAGTACTGCTGGAAGGCTTCGAGTTGAGCACGCCCTGACCACGGGCAGACACACGAATGGGCTCTCAGGTCGATACGGACCTCGCCGAGCCCGCGCTCGTACCGCTACCTGCCCCGCACGCCAAAGTCCGGTACAACCACGGGACTTGAAGCCGCCTGGTGTCGGCCTGCGAACGTTTGCCCGCGGATTTTGCGAGAAGTATTGACGTCATTCATGGGATGTCTAGCATTCCCTTGACCGGAACTTCGACCGCTGTTCGGCATACCGGACAGTCGAGGCCCTACCACCCCTGGCATCCGGACAGCCTCTGACGGCGAGGACCGGAGCCGCTTGCTCAAGGATGACGAGGCCCTTATGCGCAGACACAGTTTCAGCCGCCTCAGGCGTCCGTCCGCGGTGCTCGCCGCCGCGGTCGCGGCCCTGGCCGCGTTGGCGGCACTGCTCGTCGCCGGCCCGGCCCAGGCAGCCACCACCAGCCACGTGCGCGGTGTTGATTCCGGCCGCTGCCTCGATGTGTCGGGCTACAGCCAGAGCGACGGCGCGAACGTGAACATCTGGGACTGCCACGGTGGAACCAACCAGCAGTGGACATTGACGGACAGCAACCAGCTGACCGTGTACGGCAACAAGTGCCTGGATGCCCGGGGCGGCGCCACCACGTCCGGGACCCCGGTGCAGATCTGGACGTGCAACGGCAGCGACAACCAGCAGTGGCGGGTGAACTCCGACGGCACGATCGTCGGCGTGCGGTCCGGGCTGTGCCTGGAAGTCTCGGGCTGGGGCAAGACCAACGGCACGGGAGCGCAGATCTGGTCATGCCACGGCGGCACCAACCAGAAGTGGACCGGCCCGTCCGGGGCGAGCACCGCGTGTGCTCTTCCATCGACCTACCGGTGGACCTCGACGGGTCCACTGGCGCAGCCGGCGAACGGGCAGCTCGCACTGAAGGACTTCACCACCGTGAAGTACAACGGCAAGAACCTGGTCTACGCGACCACCTCCGACGGAACGAATTGGGGCGGTACGACGTTCAGTCCCTTCACGAACTGGTCGGACATGGGGGCGGCCACCCAGACCCAGATGAACGACGGCGCAGTGGCGCCCGAACTGTTCTACTTCGCGCCCAAGAACGTCTGGGTGATGGTGTCCCAGTGGGGTCAGTGGCCGCTCTACTACCGCACGTCCAGCGACCCCACCAACCCCAACGGCTGGTCCGCCCGGCAGCCGCTGTTCACCGGCAGCCTCCCCGAGGGCCCTGAGCCGGGCCGGAAGGACGCCGCGATCGACCCGACCATGATCGCCGACGACCAGAACATGTACCTGTTCTTCGCCGCTGACAACGGCAAGATCTACCGGGCGAGCATGCCGATCGGGAACTTCCCGGCCAGCTTCGGCTCCTCGTACACGACGGTCATGAGCGACGAAAGGGACAAGCTGTTCGAGGCGCCGGAGGTCTACAAGGTCAAGGGCCAGAACCAGTACCTCATGATCGTTGAGGCGCAGGGTACGAACCGCTACTTCCGCTCGTTCACCGCCCCCAGCCTCAACGGTCCGTGGACCGTCCAGGCCGGCAGCGAGAGCAGCCCCTTCGCGGGCCAGGCCAACAGCGGTTCCACCTGGGCCCAGGGCGTCAGCCACGGTGACCTGGTCCGCGACAACCCCGACCAGACCATGACCATCGATCCCTGCAACCTGCAGTTCCTCTACCAGGGCCTCCCCAACAACACACAGGAACCCGACTACCTGAAACTGCCGTACCGGCCGGGCCTGCTCACCCTGCAGCGCTGACCCGTCTGCTCCACGGTGATCGCGACGGGGTGCGGTCCGCCGACGCGCAGACGAGCTGTTCACCGCGTGGGCGACTCCAGCTGCTGACCGATACTCACCACCTTGAGGAACCCCGGTCGCGCTTCGGTCGGGGTTCCTCCCTTTCGTGGTTCTCCTCCGCGGACGCATGGCGGCCTAACGGGCAAGCGTGCACTGATCCGTACCTGACATCCGTGCGCAGTCCGGCAGACGCACTGGCCCGCACGCGTCCCACCGGGCACAAGGTCCGCGAACAACCCTGACCGGGAGCGGTACCTTCAGCTGCTCGCAGTGATCAACAGCTGGTCGCCCCCGGAGAACCTGGCACCGGTACTCGACTGCGTCATCCAGGCCTTGCGTGCCCCGGATATCGGGGGAGCGGCCCGGTCGCGACGCGGCGTGGCCGGACCGGTTCACGTCACGCTGTACGGCAGCCAGGACGGTGTCGACATCCTGCTCAGCCACCAGGAGGCACCGGCCACGGACGGCTCGGCCCCCTGCTTCCCGAGTGAGGCAGGGGGCCGAGCCGTCTCCCCCGTCGGGCGCGCGGCGGAAGCTGTTCGCCCTGGACGGCCTGAAGATCGATCAGGTCAACTACCCGGGCCTTGTTTGTTTCCTGACCGCCGACGCCGACGCCGGCGCGGAGGCCGACGGCCCGGCGCGTACGCCACGGGTGGGTGGCGTTGCTGCCGGGCCGTCAGTCACTCACGCGGTCTCACTTCCCGTGCAACCCCCTGCGGCGACGTCCGCGAAGCACCAGCACGCCGCCGGCAGCGATGACCAGCAGGCCACCGAGGGCGCTGTACGTGACAACAGCGCTGCTCGCCCCGGTGGAAGCCAGGTCGCCGGACGTGCTGCTCGGGGTCGGCCGGCCGACGGGCACGCCGGCCTCCCCCTGCGCACGGGTACCGGTCGTGCCGGGGGCCGAGACAACCGGCGTGACGGCGGTCGGCGTGGGGGCGGGCGTCGGCTTGCCGGCGCCGGCGGTCCCCGGCGCGGGCTTCAGCTGAAGCGTCGTGATCGAGTACGGCGGCAGCGTCTGTGCGGCCGCCGTGCCCCGCTTCGCCGTCGTCAGGGCAGTGTCTCCCTTGGCATACGAAACGGTCGTGACCGCCCCTGCGGCCGGGGTGAATCCGGCGTACGAGAGCGACACCTGCGCCGCGTTCTGCGGGCTCTTGTTGGTCAGCATGACGTTCAGACCGCCGGTGCTGTTCCGCACCGCGTGCACGGCAACCGACGAGTTGCCCGAGGACGACTTGACCATGGTGTCGCCAGGCTTCGCCAGTGCGGTCAGCGAGCGGATGCCCCAGTAGGTGGGGAAGGGCGTGTCGCGCGGCGGTTGGCACTTCCCCCCGGCGCAGGTTCCGGCGGAGAGCACACCCCCGTCCTGGTAGTCGGTCTGGCCGTGGACGGTGGTGGGTGCTTGGTCCGTGCCGTTGTGCAGATTCCACCAGTCCACGTGGGTGGCGCCTTGCTCGAACCAGGTCATGTAGGTGTCCGGCGCGAACAGGGCCGCGGCCTGGCTGGTCAAGGCGGGCGAGCCGACGCCGTCGGTCTCGGTGACCGCGATCTCCACCGAAGCGGCGCGCGAGCCCGCGTACTTGGCGATCAGCGAGCGCAGCTCGGACGTGGTACCGGCGATCCGGGAGGGGGTGTTCAGCAGGTCGGCCGTGGTGGTGCCGCCCGGATACCAGTGGACGATGACGAAGTCGATCGAGCTTGCCGCGATGGAGAGCACCGTGTTGTTCCAGTCGGCGCTGTCACCGGGAGCCTTCTCCTTGTCCGGCCAGCCGCCGGGGGTGGTGAGCACCGCTCCGATCTTCACCTTCGGGTCCACGGCCTTCATCGCCTTCGAGTAGGCGATCAGGTTCTTCCCGTACTCCCTCGGGCTCTTGTCGGCGTGCTTGTCGGTTTCCCAGCCCTTGCCGTTGCCGTAGTGCCCGTTGCCGTAGACCTCGTTGCCGATCTCCCAGTACTTCACGCCGTAACCCTTGTCGACGTTGGAGTACTTGACCCAGTCGGCGGCCTCCTGGGGGGTGCCGGAACCGTAGTTCGCGGTCAGGATCGGCTGGGCGCCGACCTTCTTCGCGGTGGCCATGAAGCGGTCGAAGTTGGTGTTGGAGGGAATCCAGCCGGTGCCGTCACCGGAGGTGTGGGTCTTCCAGTGGTAGTCGTCCGCGCCGGAGCCGCCGGGATAGCGCAGCTGCCGAACTCCCGCGGCCTTCATCAGCGATGTGACCTTGGCGTCCCCCATGTGCTCGTCACCGAAGCCCGTGTTGAGGCCGACACCACTGCTGGGCACCGTGCCCAGGGAGGTACCGGCATCCACACGGATGCCGACGGTCGACGCGGCGCCCGCGCTGGGCGCCAGGGCGCCGATGCCGACCGAGGCGGCGAGCACCGCCACCGCCCCCGCGACAAAGCGGCGGCGCATCCGGCTACGGCGGGGCGTGCGACCCCAAGGCATCGGCTGCTCGGCGGATATCGGGTCGTCTGGTGACACGTAGTGCTCCGATCGGGTGTTGATACAGAGGGCGGAGCGCCGCTGACCACGGCTCGCCCTCGTCGGTACACCCCTAAGTGGCCACTCAGAGCGGAAAGGTTGCCCTCTCAACTACCTTTTTCGCCGAGACACGGTCGCACCGTCTCACCGGACCCGGTGGCCCCGTGCCCCAGTGACACGCGAGCGGCTGAAGCCGCACAGGAAGCACAGGAAAAGACAGAAGGCGGTCGCCGCCAACGCGACGGGCGGCGGCGCGGCCCGGGCCGCAACGGCCGGCCGGAGTGTCGTGGCCGGAGCGTGGTGGCCGGAGCCTGGTGGCCGGAGCACCCGACGACCCGGCCACGCCGCATCACCACGCCCAGGAGAACACCCTTGGCAGGCGGGCGTTGGGCCGGGGGGCCTGGCGCGTCAGGTGGTCGCGCTCGGCGAGGTCGGGTGCCTTGTGGGCCGCCTCGGCGTACAGCCGAGCCGCCGTCGCCAGGTCGCCGTCGCGCTCGTGGAGGTACGCCGCCACCGCGGCGTGGCGGGGCATGGGGTATCCCCTGCTCGAAGAGCTTGGGGAAGAGTCGTCCAGCGCCGCGAGCGCCGCCAGGCGGCGCGTGGTCCGCCGGCCTGGCCGACGGCCACCGCGCGGTTGAACCGGACGTTCGGGCTGTCGGTCAGGCGCACCAGCCCCCCGTACCACTCGACGATCTGCATCCAGTCGGTCTCCTCGGCGGTGGGCGCGTCGGCCTGGTGCCACCGGCATCGCCGCGAGCGCGGGTCGGGCACCGAGCCGAACCAAAGGTTCGGGTGAGCGACCTGGCCGGGTCCGTAATGATCACCAAGCCCGCGCACTGCTACCTGCCCCTCACGCCAAAGACCGGTACAACCACGGGACTTGAAGCCGCCTGGTGTCAGCCTGCGAACGTTTTGCCCGCGGATTTTGCGCGAAGTATTGACGTCATTCATGGGATGTCTAGCATTCCCTTGACCGGAACTTCGACCGCTGTTCGACATATCGGACAGTCGTGGCCCTACCACCCCGGCATCCGGACAGCCTCTGACGGCGAGGGCCGGAGCCGCTTGCTCAAGGATGACGAGGCCCTTATGCGCAAACACAGTTTCAGCCGCCTCAGGCGCCCGTCCGCAGTGCTCGCCGCCGCGGTCGCGGCTGTGGCCGCGTTGGCGGCATTGCTCGTCGCCGGCCCGGCCCAGGCAGCCACCACCAGCCACGTACGCGGTGTTGATTCCGGCCGCTGCCTCGATGTGTCGGGCTTCAACCAGAGCGACGGCGCGAACGTGCACACCTGGGACTGCCACAGTGGAACCAACCAGCAGTGGACCGGCCCGTCCGAAACGAGCAACGCGTGTGCTCTTCCATCGACCTACCGGTGGACCTCGACGGGTCCGCTGGCGGAGCCGAAGTCGGGGTGGGCCTCGCTCAAGGACTTCACCAGCGTCGTCTCCAACGGCAAGCACGTCGTCTATGCCACGACGCACAACACCCTCGCCGGTAACGATGGGCGCTGGGGATTGATGACCTTCAGCCCCTTCACGAACTGGTCCGACATGGCCACCGCCACCCAGAACACGCTTCCCTTCGACGGCATCGCGCCGACGCTGTTCTACTTCGCCCCGAAGAACCTCTGGGTGCTCGCCTACAACGGGGGTTGGCCATACAGCTTCTCCTACCGCACCTCGAGCGACCCCACCAACCCCAACGGCTGGGGCCCGCAGCAGGAACTCTTCACGGGCACCCTCCCGAAGGGCGGTCCTCTCGACGTGACCCTCATCGGTGACGACACGAACATGTACATGTTCTTCGCCGACGATGAGGGCGGCATCTACCGCGCCAGCATGCCCATCGGCAACTTCCCGGGCACCTTCGGTTCGTTCACGAAGATCATGAGCGACACGCCGCTCAACCTGTTCGAGGCGGTTGAGGTCTACAAGGTCCAGGGTCAGAACCAGTACCTCATGATCGTCGAGGCCCAGAATTACACGGGGCATGGTCGCTACTTCCGCTCGTTCACGGCCACCAGCCTCGACGGCACCTGGACACCGCAGGCCGACACCGTGACCAACCCCTTCGCCGGCAAGGCCAACAGCGGCGCGGCCTGGACCAACGACATCAGCCACGGCGATCTGGTTCGCACCAACCCCGACCAGACCAAGACCATTGACCCCCGCCACCTGCAGTTCCTCTACCAGGGGCGCGACCCCAGCACCGATGGCATGGACTACGGCCTCCTGCCGTACCGGCCGGGCGTGCTGACACTGCAGCGCCAGCCGGTGGCGTGACGCGCGGTGTGGGCCCGTACCGCAGGAGGGCATCGGTGACCTGGCGGGCCTCGTCGGCCAGGTCGGGCAGCTCGTCGACGACGATGCCGGCCTCGCGAAAGAGCTCCACGCCGACGCAGGCGTCGACAAGGAGAGGCAGCCCACGCCAGGCGACAAGGACAAGGACCCGGCGGGTCCCGGGGGCGAGGAGGTGCTGCGTGCAGGTGACGGGCCGCGACTTGCACTCCGAACACGGCTCCGGCGTGGAGTAGAGCGTGGCGCCAGGCAGCCGGGGGTAAGGCGCGGGCAGCCTGCCGAGGGCGGGCCTCCTCATGTCACGGCCCGACCGATCACCCATTTCCCTCGACGTGGTTGGTTGCCTCAGGTCAGCGCGTAGCGGACGGTTGGATTCGCTGTCCACGGACACCTGCCCTCGTGAACACCGCCCGCGCCCCTCACCCACACGGAGCCGGCCCGCTGCCCGGAGCGATCGAGGGCAGGGCCTCCCGCCCGACGCACACCAACACCGGTTCGTACCGCGCACAAGGCAGGTCATCGGCCCCGTCCCGACCATCCACGCGCGAGCCCATGTGCGGCATCAGCCGGTATCGGCACGGCCCTCGATCTCCGAAGCGCCCGATCCCGGGCCTGACACGGTGACAGTCCGAGGGACGTGTGCGATCGTCAAAACCCTTGCACTACACGGGGATTGGAGATCCAGTGGCCATCACGGTTACGTTAATGCTGGTAGTCGTCTGGGTACTCGTGGCTCTCATACCCATGCGAGCTCCCTCCGCACGACGGATCTGGGCTGCGCTGATTCTGTGCACCTCCATCCTCGTGATTGCAGGCGCTGCCTTCTACGGGATACAGCATGCGGACGAGTCGGCGGCGCCTCAGGTTTCCTACGGCGGAGTGGTGACCCAAAGAAGTCAGGAAGTTGACAACGGACGCCTCCTATCCTTCCTCTCAGCACAGTGGGAACCAGCATTCTTCGCCGCTGTCGCCGTAGGCCCGGGCGCTCTGGTAGCCCTTCTTCGGCTGGCCCTCTCCAGGGAGGAGCGCAGCCCCTACATCCCCCCGCCACCGGCATATCCCCCGGCCGCCTGAGTACCGCAATCACCTCAACAGCCACGTATCCGCACTGCTCCCTCCGGGCCGTCTCCGCGGCCGGCAACGGCGAACTCCCTGGCTACACCGAGTCGACCGTACGGCCCCTCCGATCCGCACAGCGGGTCACCCGCCCAGGGACGAGCACCGAAGTCGTCCTCGTCCGCGACGTGACCTGCTGATCACCCACGAGTCGAACCGCCAGGCCGGCCTGCCCGAATCTCAATTTCCCCCGAGGCCGTGAGCTCATGCTCAGCCCGGCTGGCCGTGGGAGCCCGCCTCAAGGGTCGCGCGGAGGGCGGCCAGGGTCGCGGCGATGCGGTTCAGGTCGTCAGGGGGAACGGTCGCCGTCAGCGAGGTGAGTTCGCCGGCGACGACGGTACGGGAGGCGGCCAGTTGTTCCTTGCCCTCGGGAGTGAGGCGAAGGACGGACGAGCGGCGGTCCTGGGGGTGCGCGACCCGCACGCACCAGCCCGCGGCCACCAGTCGATCGACGGCCTTGCTGACGGCTCCCACCGTGATCGCCAGCTCGCCGACGATGTCGAGCACGCGGCATTCCGGCACGCGGTCGATGATCTCCAGAAACTCGAACTGCCCCAGGCCCAGTTCCTGTTCGGTGCGCAGCCGGGCGTTCACCGCGTTGTAGAGCCGGGTCTCGACGCGGACGAGATCAGTGAAGATCGATGTGATGTGGCTCACGGCATCCTCCAGTAGATTCCTAGGAATCATCTTCCTCAGAATGTGATTAACTCTGAGAGATGGATTCCTGGGAATCCATCTTCTCATCCCCATCACTGGAGGCCACCATGTCCCGACAGCAGCGCGACGCCCTCGATGCCCTGCTCCGTTCCGCTCCGCGCGGCGAGACGCCGCCCACTGTCGAGGAGCAGCGCAGCGGTTTCGCCGCAGCGCTGACCAGGCCCGCGCCGGACGGCGTGGTCACCCGCAGGACCGTCCTCGGCGGGCGGCCGGCCCTGGAGCTGATACCGGCCGAACTGTCCGGCCGCGGCCGGCTGCTCTACCTGCACGGCGGCGGCTACGTCGTCGGCTCACCCGACACCCACGCCGGGCTGGCCGGTGAACTGGCCCTCCGCACCGGGCTGCGAGCAGTGTCGGTGGATTACCGGCTGGCGCCCGAGCACCCCTTCCCCGCGGCCGTCGACGACGGGCTCGCGGCCTACCGCGAGCTGCTGGCAACGGGTACCGACCCGCGGGAGCTCGTCGTGGCCGGCGACTCCGCCGGTGGCGGCCTGAGCATCGCCACCCTGCTCGCGGCCCGCGAGGCCGGACTCCCGCAACCAGCCGCCGTGGTCACCTTCTCCCCGTGGGCCGACCTCACCCTCACCGGGGAAAGCATGCGCTCCAAAGAGGATGCCGACCCCATCTTCACCGAGGCCGACGTACGCGCCTACGCAGATCTGTACGCCGCCACGGCCGACCGCGCGCACCCCCTGGCGAGCCCGGTGTTCGCCGACCTCACCGGGCTGCCCCCACTGCTCGTGCAGGTCGGAGCCAACGAGGTGCTGCTCGACGACGCCGTCCGGCTGGCCGGCCGTGCGGGCGCCGACGACGTCGACGTCACGCTCGAAGTCGGGCCCGGCCTTCCCCACGTCTTCCAGCTCAACTACGGCCGGCTCGACGAGGCGGACGCCGCACTCGACCGCGCCGCCCGCTTCCTCACCACACACCTGGGCCCCGATCGCCTCGCACTCGCCCACTGAGGCCTGCCGACCGGGCGAGGACGCCACCCGACTCCACATGTCCGGCGTGCGAGGCCGCGCGAAAAACCGGGTCGGCCTCCCCGCCGCCCGCGATGAAGCGTCCTCCCGCGCACCGGCCGGGCCAGCAGGTCCCGGCCACCTGATGACGGCGTCTTCTCAGAACTCACCGGCCTGCTGCGGCGCCCGGTCCGCGAGAGCGAAGGACGCAACGGCGAACCGTCGGTCTGCGTACTGGCCCGAAGGCCATGGCTCACACCCGGCTCACCGGGTTCCGGCGTGGCTTGTTCAGGGGTAACGCGCGTTCGACCCTCTGTGCTGAGGTAGCCCCCGTACAGGAATCGACTCGTGCGACACGGACCGACCACCGAGCAGCAAGGAGAGAACATGCCCTGCACCAGACGTTGGGCCGCAGTGACCGCGACCGTCGCTCTCGCCACCGCCATGGCCGGCACCTCCACAGCGAGCGAGCACCCCCAGCCCGCCTCCAAGCCCGTGCACTGGACCGCCCCCACTCCGGGCCTCACCGCTCCAGCACTGCAGAGGGTGCTGAACGTACCCGTACGCATCACCAATGACTTCGCGAACCGCCCCACCACCCAGTGCCTGGACGTCGACGCGAACGGCGGCGGCAACGGCACCGTCGTTCAGGTGTGGCAGTGCAACGGAACGAGCCAGCAGCGCTGGTACCTCTGGAACAACGGCGCGCTGGAGAGCTACCGCTTCCCCGGCAAGTGCCTGGACGCCGACCTCAACGGGGGCGGCCGCAACGGCACCAAGGTGCAGATCTGGGATTGCAACGGCACCTCACAACAGAGCTGGTCCCACCCGGCCGGCGACCGCGCGATCTACAACGCCCGCTTCTACGGCGGCGGCAACATCGTCATGGATCGGAACGCGAACGTCTGGGGCAACGGCGCCCGCGTCCAGCTCTGGCAGAAGAACTTCCAGTCGCAGCAGTGGTGGGACGTCTGGTCGGACTGAGCAGGGGCACCGACACGTGATGCAGCGTCAGTACAGCCCGCCGGGCCGGGAGACGCTCCTGGGAGACCGCTGTCGGCATCCTCGTACAGCGACCGAAGAAGTCCTGGCAGGAGGCCGCTTGCCGTCACCCGCCTGTCCGCACCCGCCTGTCCGCACCCGCCTGTCCACCCGGGAGAAACAACCAGACTCACTGGTGGGCTCTCACGGCGTAGGCGCGTCCGGCGCGGGCCGGCCGGCGGCAGGCAGCGGCAATCCTCGTCGAGCAATCCGGCGAGGACGCCACGGGATACGGAGGCGGGCGAGGTCGCCCCGGTGGATCTGGGAGTAGCACGCTTCGAGCATGCCGCCCGCGGCCACCACCCTCCGTGACCCTCATCAGATGCGAGGAAATCGCATCTGATGCGAGCCGTCGGGCGATCCGCAGGCCAGTCCCCCGGGCGGTGACAGCAGGGCCCTGCTGTCACCGCTCGCGCACCGGGACGGGACACTCCCCCGCCATGCCTCCTGCCTCCGCCAAAGGACCGCAGGCCGGTGCGTCGTGGCTGGTCGCGCAGTCCCCCGCGCCTCGCAAAAGCAGCCCCCTACCCCCGCTGGTCCTCTTGGGCAACGGGGCCGCCCCCGGCGGGAGCCTCACCCGGCTCACCCGCCAGACATCGATCACGAGCACTCTCCACGGCACCGAACGCATCACCAAAACAACCCTGGAAGCCATCCGCCTCGACCACCTCGCCAAAACCCATCCGCAAACGGGCCGACAACCTCACCGACGAGCGGTGGGCCGAGCTGGACGGGCTGGGGGTGCGTCGGACAGGGAAGAAGGGGACGCGATGAGCGCGGAACTTCGGCAGGCCGTCCAGGAGATTCGTGGCACTGGCAGGACACAACGGGGCCGTACGACCCGGGAACGAGGGGAGTAGCCCGGTGGGGCTTCCGGAGTATCCTGCGAGCCGCTTCCCCGTGCACGTTGGGCAGGAGCGGGCTGGACTGCTCAGCCGCCGTTGCGCTCCGGCGGGCGGATGTAGGTCAGGGTGTGGTGGGATACCACCTTGCCTGCCGTGTCCTTCGTCGTGGCCGTGCCGTAGACGATCAGGCGTCCCGGCCGCAGGATCGTGGACTCGCAGACCAGGTCGGTGCGCGCGGGGCCGAGGAAGCTGGTCGTCATCTGCTGGGTGACAGACGGGTCGTCCTCGCCGAACAGGGACATGATCGCGATTCAGCAGGTCACGTCCGCGAGCGTCATGGCGCAACCGCCCTGGAGGACGCCGCCGGGACGGAACAACTCGGGGCGCTGCGGCAGGGAGACCCGGGCCGCCCCCCCTGCCGACCTCGTCCACCCGGAACCCCCACCAGGGGCCGAAGGGGCTCTTGTCCAGCACTGCTTGGGCTGCTTCGAGATCAATCATCGGAGGAACATAGCAGCGGCCGGAGTACCGGTGCGGCAAGCGGCGATCACAACAAGACGGATCAGCACGGCAGTTGACGGAGCGTCATGCAGTCGGGGCGCGTCCATGAAGAAGTACGCGGGTGGGTAGCGATCATCGCTGCCTATTGAGGGTCCACGATCGGCAGGACCTACCGCGCAGCACCACAGCGCATTCGCCCGTGAGACGGTTGCTGTCATGACAATTGACGTGCCGGGCAGCGAGGTTGTACTCGAGACGAGTCGCCTCCTGCTCAGGCCTTGGCGGGTAGCCGAGGCTGTCGTCCAGCGTGAACTGTGGACCGAACGTGATCCACGAGTGCCGCCGCACCGCCGAATCGACGCGGATGGACACCCCACGGTCGCGGAGCTCGAGGATTCGATCCGCACCACCCACCTGTGGTCGACCGGGTTGCTGGCGATCGAGCGGAAGGCCTCTCGTGACGTCATCGGCTACTGCGGCCTGGTCGACAGCGGGCGAGAAACGGCAGGGGGGCCGGAATTGGCATTCGAGCTGCTACGCCGAGTTTGGCATCAGGGGTACGCGACCGAGGCCTCGTCGGCTGTTCTGGAGTGGGCGAGATCATCTGGGTACGAACGTCTGTGGGCCACGGTCTGGGACTGGAACACCGCTTCGCGCCGTGTGCTGGCCAAGGTCGGGTTCACCGAGACCGAGCGGAAGGAAGTGGACGCGGTGCACGGGACCACCCTGTTCACCACGATTCGGCTCTGACGCACCGGTGTTTGGGCTTGCGGACGGCTCCGTGGAGTGCTGACGGGCGGCCGGTGTCCCCGTACCGTCGGCAGAAGCAGAGGCGGAAGCGGATGCGGCACGCGCTCGTTGCCTGGGCGCTGGGGACGGAAACATCACGGTGGCCGGCGGGCCGTTCTTACGGGTTTCGCTGAGTCCGGTGGTCGGATCGCGGTCGGTTGAAGCGGACCTGCCTCCGATTCCGCATGAACCCGCAACAGGACCCGGCCACCTTGGCGGAGGAACCGTCGTCCCGGCACGGGACGTACGCCTTCTCCCTCGCAGACTATGAACGCCCGGGACCTTGGCCGCTGCGCGAAGACCGCTTCGACGCCACTGGCCGCACCGCACACTACGAGTACGGCCCTCACCGGCTCCCCACCCTGGCCGCCTTCACCGTGCATGGGCGCACCGGACCGCAGGTCGAGTGATCGTGAGTCGTCGTTCAGCACCGTGTGCGTGTCAGGTGACGGGTGCTCAGCGATGGCTGGGCCCGCCGGTCAGTCGATGCCGTCGATGATGCGGAAGTCGCGCTCGAAGCCGTCGGGGAGGGCCGCCAGCGCCTTCTGGTACGCCTCGCTCTCGTATGCCGCGACGGCCTGTTCGAAGCTGTCGAACTCGACCAGAACGACGCGTTGCGTGATTCCGGCCTCGTGGGCGACAACTCGACCGCCGCGGGACGGGATCCGGGACAGGACGCGCCCGCCCCCAGCCTGGACGGCCGGACCGGCCAGTTTGTCGTAGGCAGTCAGCGTCTCAGGGCCGGAAACGGCGGGGTAGACACTGACCCAGTAGCCCTTGGCCATGGAAACCTCCTGTGTGGGGCCGGACACGTCCGACTTCGAATTGACATGCAGATCGACCGATCCCGGCGGGGGTACTGCGGTCAGTTGGATCGACGTATGCGCAGGTTAGGGCTTGATGTGCGGTCGAGGGAAAGACCGGTACGGCATAGACTCAGAACGGATTGTTATCAATCGGCAGGGAGGGCACGTGGCGCCGGATACGGTGAGCCTGCGGTACTTCCTGGTGCTGGCGCAGGAGTTGAACTTCACCCGCGCCGCCGCACGGATCGGTATCGCACAGCCCGCACTCAGCGCCCGGATGCGCCGATTGGAAGCGGAACTCGGTACGGCCCTGCTGGTCCGCAGCACGCGTAGCGTCGTATTGACCACGGCCGGTGCGACTTTGGCGGAGTCCGCGCCGCCCGCGCTGGCGGCGTTGGACCGGGCATGGGACACCGCCCGGAGCGCGGCGGCCGGTGAACTGGGCACGCTGCGCATCGGATACAGCCTCAGCACCGGCGCCGAGACGGCACCGGCCCTGGTGGACAGGCTGATGCGCGGCAACAGCGGACTCGAGGTCGGCGCGGTCCCGATGGCGACACCGGAGATCTCCCCCGCGGTCGCCGACGGCCGCATCGATGCCGGGATCACCCGCGGTGAACAGCCGGGCCGTGGCGTGCGCCGGTTCCTGCTGCGGCGTGCGCGCGTCGGGGTCCAGCTGGCGCAGCACCATCCGCTGGCCGAACACCCGGAGATCGAGATCGCCGACGCGGCCGCGTATCCGCTGCGGCTCCCGGACCGTGCGGCCAACCCCGTGATCCACGATCAGCTGTCCGCACTGTTCCGAGACGCCCGACCACACCCCCGATTCCACACGCCCGCAGTCTCTTTCGACATGTCTCAGCGCGACCTGCGCGACGGGGTCACCCTCGCCCCGGCCGGAGAAGCCGCGGCCACGGTACAACCGGCCGGTCTCACCTGGCGACCGCTGCGGGGCGCGCCCAGCCTGACGATCCACCTGGTCCTGCCACGCGAGCAGTCGCCGCTGCACCACCGCATCCGTGCCGTCGCCAAAACCCTGGCGCACGAGCTGCACTGGCTGCCGGACTGACGCGCAAGAGGTCAAGCGAGACGAACGCCTGCGGTGGCGAGGCCGAAGACCTTGCGCCCGGCGGACTTCGCGGTGATGACGACGGCGGGCTTGCTGAACGTCCGACACGGCCTCGCTAGGCCGGCGGATCAGCAAGACCGCCGTCAACGGCGTCCATGACGTCGGTCAATGCTTGACGCCAACCACTGTTCCCTTGCTCCCCGCCATCCCTTGCGATGCAGATGCACGAGCGCGCCGTCGGCCCCGCCTTCTGTCCTCCGCGACCTCAACCGCGTCAGCGGCGCTCGGGCAGGTCGGCCTCCGCCGGGAGGGTGGAGAGCGCGCGTGACGCCTTGGTCGACGGCGCCGCCGACGCGGGCTTCGTCCCGCAGAAGGCTGCCTCCAGCGTCCCGCCGAGCGCCGTGTTCGCCGCGCCCCGGTTCGAGGTGTTCGCCATGGCGGAGAGCGCGCGCCGGCCGTCACGGGTGGCGAAGGCGTACGTGTAGAAGCCCTGCACGGTGCCGGTGTGCCCGTACACCTGAGTACCGCAGGACAGGTCGTAGCGGCGCAGCCCGAGCCCGTAGAAGCGGGTCTGGGTGGCGTCCGTCGGGGTGACCGTGGTCATGGCGTCCAGCATCCGGGGCGAGAGCAACCTGCCCCGCATCAGCGCGGTCGTGAAGGTGTTCAGGTCGGCCGGGTCGGAGATGACCGCGCCCGCCGAGCGGGCCCAGGAAACGGTCTGCTCCGTGGAGTCGACGAGCGGCGCCCCCTCCTCGTCGGGGTGGAGATAACCCCGGACGTGGGTGCCCTTGATGCGGGTGTCCGGGTGGACGTAGGAGGTGTGGCGCAGCTTCAGTGGCTTGAAGATGCGCTGCTCGTACTGCTTGTCGACCGGGGTTCCCGTGGCCTTCTCGATGAGCATGCCCACGACGACGAAGTTGGCATTGGAGTACTTGTAGGCCGCGCCGGGTTCGGTGGTGCGCGGGAGAGCCAGCGAGAGGTCGACCAGCTCCTGGTAGGTGAAGACGCGGTTGCGTACGGCTTCGAAGCCGGGCACGGTCTTGGCGAACATGGCGTCGGTGTAGTCGGCCAGGCCGCTGCGGTGGGTGAGCAGGTGACGGACCGTGATGCGGTCGTCGGGCAGCAGTCCGGGGAGGTAGCGGTTGACCGGTGCGTCGAGCTCCAGTCTTCTCTCGTCGACCAGTTGGAGCAGTACGACGCTGGAGAAGGTCTTGCTGACGCTGCCGATGCGGAAGCGTGCCCGGGTGTCCATGGCTTCGCCGGAGACGCGGTCGCGGACGCCGACGGTGCGCGTCCGGACGCCGTCAGGTCCGGTGAAGCGGACCATCGCGCCCGGAGCGCCGTTGGCCATGGCGGCGTTCAGGGCCTTGGTCACACCATCCATGTCGGGAGCGGGGGCGGTGGGGGCGGTGGGGGTCGTGGGGTTCGTGGGGACTGCCGGTGCCGCGGAGGCCGCGGTGGCGGGGGCAAGACCGCCGGCGAGGGCGGCGATCAGGGTGGCGCTCAGGGCCAGACGTCGGTGCGTCGACAGGGGCACGTGGCTTCCTCGTTCTCGTACTTGTACTCGTCGGAAACACGGCACACCTGTGGGGTGTGCCGTGGGGCCCGGGAGAGCTGTCACTGCGCGCGTCCCGGATCCGCGTGGAGCAAGAGTGCCAACGCGTCACGTCGGTTCCTGTTACGGGCGCCGACAAACCGTCCGACGGGGCGTCAGGACCGTTGCGTGGTCCGTCGGCGGAGCTTCGCCGGATTTCGGAAGCGGTCAGCCTGGCTGCCCTGCTGCTTCCCGGGTATCGCACGCGCCGCGCGGCGGCACTCACACTCGGCATCCCCCGAACCTCCCTCAACGGGCGTCCGAAGAAGCTGGAGACGGCCGCGGGCTTCGAGATCTTCAACCACCGCAAACGGCCGGTCGCCCCGACGGCACGCGGCCAGGCCCTGTTCGACGAAGCGCAGCTACTGCTACAGCGTCTCGACCACGACCGATCACAACCGCCGGGCCGGATCGCCCAGGCCGGGCCTGATCACACTCCTGGCACCCTCGGCCCGAAGCCGGCCGCCGCACCACAGACGACGATCGCCGGTCACCCAAAGACGTCTGGTTTCCGCAGTTTCGCGCAGCACTTCCGCATAATCACTGAGCACCGTTCGAGCGTTTCGGCGTGCTCATGGCCAGTAGCGACTCAGCAGCCGCCTGGGGGCCTGCCCCTGTGCGGAGAGGCGGTGATTCAGGCGTACTTGCCGAGGTCGCTGGTTTCGAGGGCGGCTTTGTCGTTGAAGCCGATGACGTAGCCGTCGGGGTCGCGGAAGTAGAACTCGCGCTGTCCGTTGTGGTCGGTGGTGAGGGGTTTGATGATGTCGGCGTGCTGGGCGACGTGCTCGTAGGCAGCTTCGAGGTTGTCGACGGGGAGGTAGAACATTCCGGCGAAGCCGATGGGAGTGTCGGCGAGTACGGGCAGCCAGTTCTTCAGGTCCGCGTTGAGGTAGAGCATCGCGCAGAACTCGCCCTGGTGGAGAAGCATGTGGATGTCGTCGCCCTCGCGGGCGGTGCTGGAGTCCACGTCGAAGCCGAGGCTGGTGTAGAAGGCGATGCTGGCGGCGGTGTCTTTCACGCTGAGGCAGGGGGCGAAGGGCATGGGTTTGGCTCCATTGTCGTTTCGGTGGGCCCACCACCGCCCGGGCGGACGGTGACTTGGCTGTTGGCGGTGTGTCTTCAGCCTGCGTGTGCGCCGGGCGGCGTGCAGCGCGGGCTGGGCCGGTCGGAGAGACGGATCGGCGTCCGTCCGGGGGTTCCGGCACGGGCTGGTCTGTCGGCGGCGTCCGGACGGGCAGGTGGCGGGTCAGGGGGCAAGGTCGTGGCGCAGGGCTTGTGCGGTGGGTGAGGTGGGGTGGTCGAGGAGGTCGGCGGGGGTGCCGGTGAAGAGGATCTGTCCGCCGTGGCGGCCTCCGTCGGGGCCGAGATCGATGATCCAGTCGGCTTGTTTGACGAGGTCGAGGTTGTGCTCGATGACCAGGACGGTGTTGCCGTCGTCGACGAGCCGGTCCAGGAGGTGCTGGAGGGTTTTGATGTCGGCCATGTGCAGGCCGGTGGTGGGTTCGTCCAGGACGTAGATGCCGCTGTGGCTGCCGAGGTGGGAGGCGAGTTTGAGGCGCTGGCGTTCTCCGCCGGACAGGGTCGACAGCGGCTGGCCGAGGGTGAGGTAGCCGAGGCCGACGTCGGTGAGGGGGCTCAGGGCGGTGTGGATCTTCTTCTCGTCGGGTTGGGTGAAGAAGCGAGCGGCGTCGTCGGCGGTCAGGTTCAGGAGGTCGACGACGGTGTGACCACGCAGGCGGTGAGAGAGGGCTTGGGGGCTGTAGCGGCGGCCCTGGCAGGTTTCGCAGACGGTGGTGACGGGGTCGGCGAAGGCCATGTCGGCGGTGAGGGTGCCTTTGCCGTGACAGGTGAGGCAGGCGCCGGTGGAGTTGAAGCTGAAGAGGCCGGGGGCGGTGCCGCTCGCCTGGGCGAAGAGGGTACGGACGGTGTCCATGATGCCGAGCCAGGTGGCCGGGGTGGAGCGTGAGGACCCGGTGAGGGCGCCCTGGCCGATGTGGACGGCGCCGGGGTGCTGGGTGGTGAACACCCGTGAGATCAGGGTGGACTTGCCGGATCCTGCGACGCCGGTGACGGCGGTCAGGACGCCGGTGGGGATCTCCACGCTGACGTTTTTCAGGTTGTGCAGGCTGGCGTTCTTCACCTTCAGCTGTCCTGTGGGCCTGCGTACCTCCGTCTTGAGGGGGACGGTGGTGGTCAGGTGGCGTCCGGTAAGGGTGTCGGCCTTGCGGAGCTGGGCGAGGGTGCCTTCGAAGACGACGTGGCCGCCATGGGTGCCCGCGCCGGGCCCCATGTCGATGACGTGGTCGGCGGTGGTGATGACGTCGCGGTCGTGCTCGACGATGAGCAGGGTGTTGCCCTGGTCGCAGAGCTGTGCGAGGAGGCGGTTGACGCGGTGCACGTCGCGGGGGTGCAGGCCGGTGGAGGGTTCGTCGAAGATGTAGGTCATGCCGGTGAGGCTGGAGCCCAGGTTGCGGACGTTTTTCAGGCGCTGCCCCTCCCCTCCCGAGAGGGTGCCGGTCTCGCGGCCCAGGTGAAGGTAGCCGAGCCCGATGCCGTCGATGCGCCGCAGTCCTTCCATCGCTGCCCGTGCGAGCGGGGTGCCCAGCGGGTGCTCGACGGCGTCCAGGACGCCGAGGAGGTCGGTGATCTCCATGTTCATGTGGTCGGCGATGCCCAGGCCGTCGATGCGCGTCGCCAGGGCTGCCTGGTTGAGGCGGGCGCCCTCGCAGTCGGGGCAGAGGCCGTCGGTGGTGAATGCCTCGACCGCGTCGCGGGTCCGTTTGGACAGCGTGGACAGGTCGCGCTTCAGGTAGAGGCGGGTGAACCGGTCGACGAGTCCTTCGTAGGTGACGTTCTGGGTTCCCTTGCGGGTGGCCAGCTCGAACTTCACCTCGCCCTCCGGGCTGCCGTGCAGGAGGGTCGCCCACTCCTTCTTCGTGTACGTGGCCAGGGGTTTGTCGTTGTCGAACAGGCCGGAACGCGTGAACAGCGTCCACTGCACCCCGCCGACGTTGTACAGCGGGAAGCGCAGCGCCCCGGTGCTGAGGGACTTGCTGGTGTCGAAGAAGGCGTCGAGGTCGAGCTGGACGGTGCGGCCCAGCCCTTGGCAGGTGGGGCAGGCGCCGGAGGGATCGTTGAAGGAGTACGCGGTGGACATGCCGGCCGAGGGGGTGCCCGCCCGGGAGAACAGCAGCCGGATCAGGGACGCGATGTCGGTCATGGTGCCCACGGTGGAGCGGCTGCCGCCGCCCAGCGGGCGCTGGTCGACGACGACGGCCGCGGACAGGTCGGTGATCGCGTCGGCTTCGGGCTTCTCGTACTTGGGCAGCCGGTTGCGGACGAAGGAGGGGAAGGTCTCGTTCAGCTGCCGCTGGGACTCCACCGCGAGGGTGTCGAAGACCAGGGAGGACTTCCCCGAGCCGGAGACCCCGGTGAACACGGTGACCGCGTTCTTCGGGATGCGTACCGAGACGTCCTGGAGATTGTTCACGCGGGCACGGGTGACGACGATCTCACCGTGCGCCGACGGCTTGCGGGGGCCGGACATGGGGCGGTTCTCCTGTCAGGTGGTACGGGCCCGGCCGCGTCCGCCGGCTGCGGGGCGGGCCGCGGAGCCGGTACGGGCCACCTCGTCGATACGGGCCACCTCGACGCCTGTCAGTTCCAGCGCGGCTGCGGCGAGGTTGTCGCGGATGTGGGCGGGCTGGGCGGAGGACGGCAGGACGGTGATGCGGTGGGCGAGTTGCCAGGCGAGGGTGACCTGGGCCGGGGTGGCGCCCAGGCGTTCGGCGGGTCCGGTCAGTTCCGGGGCGGTGAGGTCGGTGTGGCGCAGCGGGCTGTACCCCTGCATCGCGACCCCGCGCTCCGCGAGGCCCGCGGCCAGCGCCGGGTCGTGCTTCGCGGGGCTGCACGGCACCTGGTTGACCGCGGGAGCCTCGCCGGTGGCGGCGGTGAGGGTGTCGATCAGGTCGAGGCTGTAGTTGCTGACGCCCACCGCCCGCGCCAGTCCCTCCTCGCGCAGGGCGAGCATGCTCGCCCACACGTGGGGCAGCGGGTCCTGTCGGGGCGGGTAGTGCAGCAGCCACAAGTCGACCTGGTCCAGGCCGAGTTCGGTCAGGCTCTTCTCCAGCGCCTGGCGGGCCTTCTTGCCGCTGGCGGGCGTCAGCTTCGTCGTCACGAACACCTCGTCGCGGGCGATGCCGGAGTCCGACAGGGCCCGGCCGACCTCGCGGTGGTTGCCGTACGTGGTGGCGGTGTCGATGTGCCGGTAGCCGAGGCCGAGCGCGGTGGACACCGACGTACGGGCGGTATCCCCTTTCATCCGCCAGGTCCCGAAGCCGACCATCGGCATGGACCCGCTCGGCCGCAGTCCCACCGCGGGGACGGCAGGGGCCTTGCCGCCGTTCACGCGGCGAGCCGGTGGTGGACGTCCAGGGTCAAGCGCAGGGCATCGAGGGCACTGGACGGGGTGATGCGGTTCTCCTCCGTCCGCCCGGCAAGGACGTCCAGTACGTGGCCGATCATCGCCGCGTACGGGCTGGTGTCCGCCAGCTCGACGGGCTTCTCGCCATCGGGGGCGTACGCGGTCAGGGAGCCGGTGCCCGGGCCGCTGAAGTCGGTGCTCATGGAGTGTTCCAGAACGGCGCCGGTGAAGGTGGCGCGGTAGCCGCCGCGCATCCCGTACGGCTTCGGCATCAGCGAGGAGGAGGAACACCGTGCGGTGGCCCCGGGGTATCCGAGGACGACGTCGACGGCCGAGCCGCGCCCGTCGGGCCCTTCGGTGCTGGTGACGTGGAGGGTTGCGGGGGCGCCCAGCAGGCTGGTGACCAGGTCGAAGTCTGCGTGCATCATGTCCATCGCGAGCGTGTCCAGGCCGAGGTGGTAGCCCTCCCACAGCAGGGCGGTGCGCCCTTCGACCTCCAGGTGCTTGAGCTGCCCGTACCGCCCGTCGGACACCGCGTCGCGCAGGTGCTCGTTGGCGGCGCTGAAGCGGGAGAACATGTCGACGAACACCCGCCGCCCGGTGGCCCGGGCGGTGTCGATGACGCGCTGGGCGTCTTCCAGGGTGGTGGCCAGCGGGAGTTCGACCAGGACGTCCTTGCCCGCTTCCATGGCACGTACCGCCACACCGGCGTGCAACGGGGTGGGCAGGCACACGTCCACCAGGTCCACCGACGGATCGGTGATCAGGGCATCCAGGTCGGTGGTGGTGGCGAACCCGAACTGCTCCTGCACGTTCTTCAGCTTTTCGGGGGTGCGGCCGAAGACGATGACCTCGTCGACGTCGGAACGTTGGGCGTAGACGGCGGCGTGGGCCTGTCCGAAGCCGGTACCGAGCAGGGCGATCTTCATGGGTCAGCTCCTCAAAGTGTTGTGCGGGAAGAGGGGGCGGCCCCGGGGCCGCCCCCGTCGAGTGGGGAAGGTCAGGCGCCCTGGAGGTGGGCGGGCGGGGTGAAGAGGCCGAAGCGGTTGCCGTGCGGGTCGGTGAGGCGGGCGAAGACCAGGCCGTCGGGGTTGGACGCGGGGCCCTGCTCGATGCGTGCGCCGCTGTCCACGGCTGCGGTGGTGGTGGCGGGCACGTCCGTGACGAGGAGGCAGGGCATGGCGTAGTCCGCCCCGCCGTCCGCTCCGCTGTGGTCGTAGAGGCCGCCGGCGGGCCAGTCGCCGCCGGTGAAGATGCTGTAGTACGGCCGACCGGCCGCGCTCTCGTCCTTCTCGAAGCGCCAGCCGAACGCCGCTTCGTAGAAGCCGGTGGTGGCCTTGAAGTCGGTGGTGCCGATCTCGAACCAGGCCATCGAACCGGGCTGCGGGGTGAAGGACGCCTGCTGCATGTGCTCCTCGGTCGCCTCCGCCCGCTCGCTGAGATCGGCGGAGGTGGTACGGGAAAACAGGGAGAAGGTGTTGCCCTGCGGGTCGGCGAGGCGGGCGAAGACGGTCACCTCGCCGACCTGGGTGGCCGGGACGAGGACCTTCGCGCCCAGCTCGGCCAGGCGCTCCACGTCAGCGTGGACATCTGCGGACAGGACGCTGAGGTTGATGACCTCGCCGCCGGTGTCACCCTGCTGGATCGCGCCCATCGGCCACGGGGCGCCGGGAGCCATGATGCGGGTGTACGTGCGGCCGTCGACGGAGGAGTCCTCGTCGACCTCGAAGGTCCAGCCCAGCAGGGGGCCGTAGAACTCCTGCACGGCCTTCGGGTCGGCGGTGCCGATCTCGAACCAGACAACGGAACCGGGAGCCATGAAGCTCATCAGAGATTTCCTTTCACGAAGGGCGGGAGTGTGGAGAGGGGGGCGGTGTGTGCGAGCCTGTCGCGGTGCGACGGACCGTGCCCTGCCTGTATGCCGACCGGGTGAGGAGGTGGTCAGGAAGCGTGCGCGGGCTCTCGTTCCTCCGCCACGGCACCGGTGGCGGAGGGTGTGCCGGGGCTGCGGCGTGGCAGCGCGAACAGCAGGACGAACGCGGCAAGGAAGGCCGCGGCGACGTACCAGAGGGAGCCGTTGAACGCCCGGGGCATCGCATGGACCTGCGAGGCCGGATCGCCGGAGCCGAGGTGGCCGAAGAAGATCACCGAGGACAGGGCGACACCGACGGCCTGGCCGAGCTGGGTGGTGGTGTTCGTCAGCCCGGACGCGGAGCCGGCGTGCTCGTGCGGCACCTCGGAGAGGATCAGGTCGGTCAGCGGGGCGATGATCAGCCCCATGCCCAGGCCCATCGGCACCAGCGGCAGCATCGTCTGCCACAGGGCGATGTCCGCCCCGTAGTGGTGGGCCAGCAGGCCGAAGCCCGCCATCCCCGCGGCGGCCAGCAGCGCACCGCCCTGCAGAACGACCCGCCCGAAGCGGGGCACCAGCACCTGCATGGACAAACCGGCACCGGCCATCATCGCCGCCGACAGCGGCATCCCCGACAGGCCGGCCTTCAGCGGCGACCAGCCAAGTCCAATCTGCAGATACAGCGTCCATGCCAGGAAGAACACACCCGAGGCCAGCCCGAACAGCAGCTGCACACCCTGCCCTCCGGCGAAGCTGCGCCGCTCGAACAGCGAGAGCACCACGAGCGGTGAGCCGCCGCGGGCCAGCAGGCGCCGCTCCCAGGCGACGAACAGACCGAGTACGGGCAGCGAACCGATCATCGACAGGTAGGTCCAGGCGGGCCAGCCCAGCTCGCGGCCCTGCGTCAGCGGCAGGACCAGCATCAGCAGGCCGGCCGTCGCCAGCACCACACCGGTGACGTCGAGCTTTTCGGCCTTGTCCGCCTTCGACTCTCGGATCAGCCATGCGCCGGCGAGCAGCCCGGCGACGCCGAGGGGCAGGTTGACCAGGAAGATCGGCCGCCAGGCCAGGTCGAAGAGGTTCCACTCCACCAGCAGCGCCCCCACCAGAGGGCCGGCGAGGGTGCCCAGTGCCATCACGGAGCCGTAGATACCGAAGACCTTGCCCCGCTCGTTCTTCGGGAAGGTGACGTGGATGATCGACAGCACCTGCGGCACCATCAGCGCGGCCATCGCACCCTGCGCTATCCGCCCCGCCAGCAGCAGCTCCGGGTTCCCCGCGATCCCGCACACCAGCGAGGTCACGGTGAACCCGGCCACGCCCACCAGGAAGACGCGCTTGCGGCCGAAGAGGTCGCCGAGCCGCCCGCCGGTGATCAGGCCGAGTGCGAACGCCAGCGCGTACCCGCCGGTGATCCACTGGATCTGCGCCGTCGACGCCCCGGTCTCGGCCTGGATGTCAGGGATCGCGATGTGCACCACGGTCACATCGACTGCGTCCATGAACGCGGCGACCAGCACGACGGCCAGGGCCGCCCACCGGCGCGGATCCACCGCCGCCGTAGGGGAATGAGGGGTTTTGTTCTCAGGCATGCCTCCACGCTAGGTCCCTTTTAGGACACCTCGCGTCCTTAGAGTCAGGCACAGTGGAAGACATGACGACTGACATGCCCGCCCGGATGCTGCGCCTGCTCTCCTTGCTGCAGACCCGCCGCGAATGGTCGGGCACCGAACTCGCCGACCGGCTGAGCGTCACCGGCCGCACCGTCCGCCGCGACATCGACCGGCTGCGCGACCTCGGCTACCCCGTCGAAGGCACCACCGGCCACGCCGGCGGCTACCGCCTCGCCTCCGGCGCCGACATGCCGCCCCTCCTCCTGGACGACGACGAAGCCGTCGCCCTCGCCGTCGCCCTGCGCACCGCCGCGGGCGGCCTCACCGGCATGGAGGAAACCTCCCTGCGCGCCCTCGCCAAACTCGAACAGGTCCTGCCCCAGCGCCTGCGCGGCCAGGTCACCGCCCTCCAGGAATCCACCGCCACCATCACCTGGGAGGCCCGGGGCCCCCGCGTCGAACCCGCCATCCTGACCGTCCTCGCCGCGGCTTGCCGGGACCACGAGATCGTCACCTTCGACTACCTGACCCGCACCGGCGACCGGGCCCCGCGCCGCGTCGAACCGGCTCACCTTGTTGCCTCCGGCGGCCTGTGGTACCTCCTGGCCCACGACACCGCCAAGGACGACTGGCGCATCTACCGCCTCGACCGCGTCACCCACCCCACCCCCACCGGACGCCGCGTCCCACCCCGCACCACACCCGGCGGCGACCCCGCCGCCTACGTCACCTCAAAGATCGCCACCGCGCCCACCCGCTACCGCGCCGTCGCCACCGTCCACGCACCCGCCGAAACAGTCCGCGCCCGCACCTGGGCCCTCGCCGACCGCATCCGCCCCCTGGACGACAACACCTGCACCCTCGACGCCTCCGCCGACACCCTCCCCCGCATCGCCCAGATCCTCACCGCCCTCGACTGCGACTACACCCTCGACGCCGACACCCCCGTCCTCGACCACCTCCGCACCACCGCAGATCGCGCACTGCGCGCCACCCAGTGACCTTTACAGTTCACCGCCTCAGCCCACTCCGACATCAACATCATCTGGGACCCGCACGTCACACCCGCGGCCTTGAATCCATAGGCGTCGCCGCGTTTGCGCTGCGGAAGAAGGCCCGGAGGCGATGACAAGGGCTCCCGAAACAGGCACCGAAAAGACCCTCCGGGCGGCGAACGACAGAGGCTAATCGGGCAGCGATGAAATCCCCGCACGCCGCGAAGGCGGGGGCAACATATCCGACGATCGCCGGTTTGGGTAACCGCGAATCGTAGTGACTATTGAGGCTCCCCTCGCCCCGATCCCTCTACGGAGACCATGACCACCCCCGCCTTCTTGAAACCCGACGAACCTCGGCGCCCAAGCCCGCTACCGAAAGTGGCCACCACGCGAACCGCACCAGGGCATTCTGCTCGCGAGCAGCCACCACGAGCACTGCTCACTGGACGCGGAATTCGGTGTTTGGGCAGGCACCTCGACACTCTGGTAGCCCTGCGTAACACCCGTAGATTAAGAACAAGCTCAGAGCTTGTTCCAGAACCTCCGGATCCAAGGTGGGACGTTGGCCAGGGGTGCTACGGATCTCGCTCCGGGGTCAAGCTCAGCAAGAAGGCCATGGAGGGCCTATGGTGAGCGCGGCCGGGCTCGCGCCGTGAGGCGTCAGCACACCTCATGGGGCCCAACGCCCCGTTGGGCCCCATGAGGTGAAACCGCCGGGTCAGGATCAGGTCAGAGCTTCTTCCAGGATCCGCACGACGAAACCTGACCAAATCTCCAGTTACAAATCCGGGCTTCCTTGACGGGGGTCTCGAACCGATCGGTAACGTTCCCCATTTCCTCGACGTGAATGCTGGTTCTTTCCCCACCAGTTGTCCACACGTCCAGCATTGCTCCCCAGGCGTCGTCGCTGTAGTCGTCGAGACTCGCGTAATTGCCTGACACGTAGGCATAGTCGCATTCGTTCTGGTAGCAGCTGCTCCAGGATGCCGTCAAGCAGGCGAATCTCGGCCGTGTTGCGGACGGAAACAGCATGCCCGTTCCGGATCGAACAGTTCCATCCAAAGGGGGGGCCATGGGCACTCGGAGTTCCTACGGCAGCAGTGAGTCCGCTTTGCTGGGGTGACCGAAATTCCATGAGGGCCGTTGCCCAGCTCAAGTCGGATATGACACGGGCTCTGACGACCAGGGTGGTGCAGCGCAGCCTGTACGAGGGCAGCCCGCTACCGCGCCAGGGGTGAACCAGCCAAGGGTGGAGCGGACCAACCACGGCCCGGCCCGTTCAGTGCGAACGCCCGGCGGGCAGAGCCCGCGAACAGCTGGCGGCGGACGACGCGAGCTGAGGGGTGGCCTCATGAACGACGCGGCAGGTGGCCGGCTGTTGCCGTACGCGCGGGGGCAACGGCTGGGCGGCCGGGAGTTCCAGTGCGATGCGGCCCCGGTGCGCTAGGGGCTGTCGTCAAATGGCGATCTTGAGTGAAGGATCATGGTCGGGTGATACGTCGTCATGAACTGTGCGATGCCGAGTGGGAGTTCGTCCGTCCGTTGCTGCCCGCGTCCTTGCGAGGGCGCAAGCGATTGGACGACCGGAGGGTCCTGAACGGGATCGTGTGTAAGTTCCGTACCGGCACGGCCTGGCGGGACGTGCCCGAGCGGTACGGGTCGTGGGCCACGCTGCACACCCGTTTCTGCCGGTGGGCCAAGGACGGCACCTTCGAACGGATGCTGCGGGCCGCGCAGGCCAAGGCGGACGCGGCCGGAGACATCGACTGGCTGGTGTCGGTCGACTCCACCGTCGTGCGGGCCCACCACACGCGGCCGTGCTAGACGCGATACGGGTACCCCGGACCGGGCCGGGGCGGCCCCGCACCCGGCCCGCCCACCTGCTGGGCGACAAGGGCTACAGCTCCCGTGCGATACGGACCTGGCTGCGCCGCCGGGGCATCGGCCACACCATCCCCGAGCGGGCCGACCAGGTCCGCAACCGGCTCTTCTCCGAGCCCGCTTCCGACGCTCCCGTACCCGCCCAGCCGGGTGGGCGCCGGCTGATGCCGGTCGAGCAGGGCGCCGACTTCCGCCAGCCGCCCGGCGAGACCGCACCCGCACCCGCACCGACGTTCGCTCGCTCCCGGCGGCCTCACTCTCTCAGACCCGGACCGCCATATCTGAGCGCTACCACCACGGGTTACGTCCAGGACTGGCTCACCACCCAGCCCCACCGCCCGGTGTGCCAGCGCCTCCATCTGGACAGTGGTCGTAGTCGGCCCGGCTCCCGTCTCGGATACCGTGTCCTCTTCGGGGTGCCATAACGGATGTGACGCCCCCCACCTGAGGTAGTCAGCGTATGAGTTCAAAGCGCAGCAAGAATCCAGCCCTGCCCGTACTTGACGACGCATTCCGACTCGCGTCGGTCCAGGATGCCGAAGAGTCCACCCGTGACTTGGCCGCGCGGCTGGCCACCACCGAGCTGCGCCGCGTTTCCCACCCGGGCCGGGTCACCTGGGAGCCCACCGATCAGGCCGAGCCCGTACCGGTCCCGCCGACTGTGGTCGACGGTGACGGGGACCTGTGGCTGCGGGACCGGGGCACTGGCACCTGGACCATGCCCGAGTTCAACCCGAAGGAGTTCCCGGCCCGCTGTGGCGAGGTTCTGACGTGGAACCAGCTTGCCCGCGAGTTCGGCCCACTGACCGGACTGGCCGACGACCGCCGCATCGGCGGCGGCCGGCGCTGACCGCGCAGCCTTCGGGGTTGACCGCGCCCCTGAAGCGCCCCTTACGGGTAGCTGGAAGCTCCAGCTACCCGTCGAGCTCGACGATGGCGGCGAGCAGGTGAGCATGGTGGTCGGTCACGATGTCTCCATGTTGCAGCCGGATACGTCGTCGCTGTCCGTGGGGTCGGGGTGGAAGAAGCGGGTGTAGCGGAGTCCGGTCTCCGGAGTGATGTTGAACACCGCGCACAGGTGCTGCGGGTCAGCGCCTGTGACGGCGGCCTCTTCGAGGATACGGTCCTCGCGAAGTTGCTGGGCGGTGCCGTGCGGAAACGTCATCTACGCAGGAGCCAGTGCTCACGAAGCTGCGGGGACCCTACAAAGGTCCTCGCAGCGCCATCCCCATCACCAGCGAGAGGGTCGGTCCCCGGAGCAGGTCGCCCGAGCCGGTGGTGAACGGTCCGTCTGTGGCCTCGATCCGCAAACCCGCGATGGCGGTGTTGCTCGCGACGGTGAAATCGCGGCCGGCGAAGAACCGGGCCACGGCCGTCGTCGTGGCCACCGGGGGTGTCCGCACAAGGCCCAAGGGACGACGGATGTCCTCGCCGTGCACGACCACTTCGCCCAGCCAGGCCGCGGTGGTGTGGCACCACGGTGCTGTGCGAGCCGTCGGTCGTTGTGCAGATCGGGGTCGAACCGCGCGGCCAGCATGCTCAGCAGCCAGCGCCACCTCCCCGTGCCGGCACCTGCCGTCAGATGGGCTACGACCTCCTCCACCGTCCAGCGTTCGCACAGAGACGCTGTCGCCCACTGGGCCTCGCTGAGCCCGGTGAGGTCCTGAGCGAGCGCAGACCGCTCGACGTGGATCGCCCGTTCCAGAGCTTTCCGGTCTTCCGGAACGTGTGGTTCAGCCATGAGGAAGCCTCCAGAGATCGGGTGTCCTCCCTCAGACTCCTGTCGCCGCCCCAACTCATCGTTCGAGCTGACGGATGCGGTGCTGTGCGCGCCCGGTGCGGTGTACGAAGGCCTGAACGCGGCCTGCCGAGGTCCGGTGCGGCGGAGATCGCGGACGACGGGCGCCCCGCGCGCCGGGCACCCCGCGCTGGTGGCCGCCCGGCACGCGCTGGTGGCCGCCCGGCACGCGCTGGTGGCCGCCCGGCACGCGCTGGTGGCCGCCCGTCGCCGGTCTGGTCAGACGACCGCGACCAGCGGGGCGCCCGGTTCGGCCTCGGCCGTGTTCTCGTACGTCTCGGCAATGCGCATTGCCTCCTCGATCAGCGTTTCCACGATCTTCGATTCCGGGACGGTGCGCACCACTTCGCCCTTCACGAAGATCTGCCCCTTGCCGTTGCCGGAGGCCACGCCCAGATCGGCCTCGCGCGCCTCCCCCGGGCCGTTGACGACGCAGCCCATCACGGCGACGCGCAGCGGCACCTCCATCCCGTCGAGGCCGGCGCTGACCTCGGCGGCCAGTTTGTACACGTCCACCTGGGCGCGGCCGCAGGAGGGGCAGGAGACGATGTCCAGTTTGCGGGGGCGCAGGTTGAGTGACTGCAGGATCTGCTGGGCGACCTTGACCTCCTCCACCGGAGGCGCGGACAGCGAGACGCGGATCGTGTCGCCGATGCCCTGGCGCAGCAGTGCCCCGAAGGCGACCGCAGACTTCACGGTGCCCTGGAAGGCGGGGCCCGCTTCGGTCACTCCGAGGTGGAGGGGATAGTCACAGGCCGCGGCCAGCAACTCGTAGGCGCGGATCATGACGACCGGGTCATTGTGCTTGACGGAGATCTTGAGGTCGTGGAAGCCGTGTTCGGCGAAGAGCCCCGCCTCCCACAGCGCCGATTCCACCAGGGCCTCCGGGGTGGCCCTGCCGTACTTGGCCAGCAGCCGGGCGTCCAGCGAACCGGCGTTGACGCCGATCCTGATGGGCGTGCCGTGGTCGCGGGCGGCGTGGGCGATGTCCTTGACCCGGTCGTCGAACTTCTTGATGTTGCCCGGGTTGACCCGGACCGCGGCACACCCCGCCTCGATCGCCGCGAAGACGTAGCGGGGCTGGAAGTGGATGTCCGCGATCACCGGGATCGGCGACTTGGTGGCGATCGCCCGCAGCGCGTCCGCGTCGTCCTGGGAGGGGCACGCCACTCGCACGATGTCGCAGCCGGCCGTCGCCAGTTCGGCGATCTGCTGGAGCGTGGCGTTGACGTCGGAGGTGAGGGTGGTGGTCATGGACTGTACGGAGATCGGGGAGCCGCTTCCCACCCCCGTGCTCCCGACCCGGAGTTGGCGGGTCGGGCGGCGCGGAGCGAGCACCGGGGCGGGCGCCGACGGCATTCCGAGTGAGACCGGCATGGTGTGTCCCTCGCAGTGGTGATGGTCCGGGTGGACCAAGTGGGTCGGATGGGGTGGATGGGGTGGATGGGCCAAGGGGGCCGGGTTGGGTGGGCCAGGTTTTCTGGCTGGTTCGGGGGGCCGGGGGTCGGGGCCGGTGGGGCTGGGGGCGGGCCCGGGGCGGTCAGCGGTCCGCGCCGACCGGTTGGGGGGCCGCCAGTTCGTCGAGCCGTACGGTGTCGTCCCGGCCCGCGAGTGCCTCGGCCACGACGCGGGCGATGTGGCGCCCCGTCAGGCCGCTCTCCGTGAGGATGTCCTCGCGCCGGCCGTGGTCCAGGAAGCGCTGGGGCACCCCGAAGGTGCGGGCGGGCGTGCGCGCTCCGGCGTCGGCGAGGGCTTGGGCTATCGCGGATCCGGCCCCTCCGGCGCGGCCGCTGTCCTCGACGGTCACGACCAGGCCGTGGTCCAGGCCCAGTTCCACCAGCGCGGCGGGCACCGGGGTGATCCAGCGCGGGTCGACGACGGTGACGCCGAAGCCGTGCCCGGCGAGCCGCTCGGACGCGTCGAGGCAGACCCCGGCCATGGGGCCGACGGAGACGAGGAGTACGTCGCGGGCCCGGGAACCCGCGCGTCTGAGCACATCCATCCCGGCGACGGTGCCGACCGCCGGGATGTCGGGTCCCGTCGTGCCCTTGGGAAAGCGCAGCGCGGTGGGGCCGTCGTGGACGGCGACCGCCTCGCGCAGGGCCCGTCGCAGGGTCGCCGCGTCACGCGGCGCCGCGACCCGCAGGCCGGGGACCAGCTGGAACAGCGACAGGTCCCACATGCCGTTGTGGGACGCGCCGTCGTCCCCGGTCACGCCGGCCCGGTCCAGCACGAAGGTGACCGGCGCACGGTGCAGGGCGACGTCGAGCAGCATCTGGTCGAAGGCCCGGTTGAGGAAGGTGGCGTAGAGCGCCACCACGGGGTGCAGGCCGCCCAGGGCGAGGCCGGCCGCCGAAGTCACCGCGTGCTGTTCGGCGATGCCCACATCGAACGTACGGTCAGGGAAGCGGTCGGCGAACCGGGTCAGGCCGGTCGGTGCGAGCATGGCCGCCGTGATCGCCACCAGGTCCTGGCGCAGGGCGCCGAGTTCCGCCAGCTCCGCGCCGAACACGTCCGTCCACGCGGGCCCTGCGGACCCGGCGGCCCGCGGCGTCGTCCGGGCGGCGGGCCTGGGGCGTACGGCGTGGAAGCGGTCGGCCTCGTCCTGTTCCGCCGGCGCGTGGCCGCGGCCCTTCTCCGTCAGGCAGTGGACGACCACGGGACCGCCGAGCCCGGCAGCACGGCGCAGGGCGTCCTCCAGGGCCTCGATGTCGTGGCCGTCGACGGGGCCGACGTACTGCAGCCCCATGTTCTCGAACACGCTGGGTGTGCGGTGTTCGCCGCTGCGCAGCGCCGCCAGGTGCGCGGCGATGCCGCCGACGGTGGGGGCGTAGGAGCGGGTGTTGTCGTTGAGGACGACGACGACCGGGCGGTCGGGCGCCGCCGCGAGGTTGTTCAGCCCCTCCCACGCCATGCCGCCGGTCAGTGCGCCGTCACCGATGACGGCCACGACGGCCCGGTCGGTGACGCCCTGGAGCGCGTACGCCTTGGCGAGGCCGTCGGCGTAGGACACCACGGTGGAGGCGTGGGAGTTCTCGATGACGTCGTGCTCGGACTCCGTACGGGAGGGGTAGCCGGAGAGGCCGCCCGGCTGCCGCAGCGTCCCGAAGTCACCGCCGCGGCCCGTGAGTACCTTGTGGGCGTAGGTCTGGTGGCCGGTGTCCCACATGATGCGGTCCCGGGGGGATTCGAAGACCCGGTGCAGGGCGATGGTCAGTTCGACCACACCGAGGCCGGGGCCGAGGTGGCCGCCCGTGCGGGTGACTTCCTCGACGAGCAGACGCCGTATGTCGCGGGCGAGTTCTTCGAGTTGGGGCGCGGTGAGCGTGCGCAGGTCGTCCGGGCCCTGTACCGAGTCGATCGTTGTCATGACGGATCCCGTTCTTGTCGCAGGGCCTCGTCGGCCAGTGGGGTACTCGGCACACGGCCGGTGAGGGGGTCGGCCAGGCGGGCCGGCATGGAGAAGACGACGTCCTCCGCGACTCCGTCGTCCAGTTCGACGTCGGTGTGGCCGAGGGAGGCCAGCCGGGCCAGGAGGGAGCGGACGAGGATCTCCGGGGCGCTGGCGCCGGAGCTGATCCCGATGCTCGACGCGGAGGCCAGCCAGCTCTCGTCGAGGTGGTCGGCGTCCGGCACGAGGTACGCGGCGCTGCCGAGTTCCCTGGCGACCTCCACCATGCGCAGAGAGTTGCTGGAGTTCCGTGAGCCGACGACCAGGACGAGGTCGTTGTGGCGGGTCAGCGCCTTGACCGCGTTCTGGCGGTTCGAGCTGGCGTAGCAGATGTCGCTGCCGGGCGGTCCGACGATGTCGGTGAACCGGCGGTGGAGCGCCTCGACGACGCGTTCGGTCTCGTCGGACGACAGGGTGGTCTGGGTCAGATAGGCCACCGGGGCGTCGGCCGGCAGGCCGAGCCGCTCGACGTCCTGTTCGGTCTCGACGACGATCGTCCGCTCGGGGGCCTCGCCCCTGACGCCCTCGACCTCCTCGTGGTCGGCGTGGCCGACGAGCAGGATGGTCCGCCCGTCACGCGCGTACCGCACGGCCGCCTGGTGCACCTTGGCGACCAGCGGGCAGGTCGCGTCGATCACCTCGAGCCGGCGGGTGGCCGCCGCGGTGCGTACCGCGGGCGCGACCCCGTGGGCGGAGAAGACGCAGACCGCGCCCTCGGGCACCTCGTCCTCGCTGTCGACGAAGCGCGCTCCGCGCTTTTCGAGTTCGGCGACGACGTGGTGGTTGTGCACGATCTCCTTGCGCACGTACACCGGTGCCCCGTGCAGGTCCAGGGCGCGCTCCACGATGCCGATGGCCCGGCGTACTCCCGCGCAGAAGCCGCGCGGCTGGGCCAGGACGATGGGTTTGGCACTGTCGTCTGGCGCCCGGTCCGCCGCTGCTGGCCGGGCGGACGGCGGGCTGGTGGCGCTCATGGCGCGCTCCGTTCGTAGGAGGGTGTGGGAGAGGGAGGGGCCGGAGAGGACAGGGCGGGCGAGGGCGGGGCGGGGGGCGGTCGACCTTCGGAGGCGCGCCAGAGCGCGGCGTACTTCCCGTCCAGGGCGAGCAGTTCCTCGTGCGTGCCGTCCTCGTGGACCCGGCCGCGGTCGATGACGACGATGCGGTCGGCGCGGGAGGCGACGGTCAGACGATGGGCGACGACCAGGGTCGTACGGCCGGCCGTGAGCCGCTCGGTGGCCTCGTTGACCAGTGCTTCGGTGGCCAGGTCGAGGGAGGCGGTGGCCTCGTCGAGCAGGAGGACGTCGGGGGTGACGAGTTCGGCGCGGGCCAGCGAGATCAACTGCCGCTGTCCGGCGGAGAGGTTGCGGCCGCCCTCGGCGACGCGGTGGTGGTAGCCGCCGTCCAGGGCGGTGATCGCTTCGTGGGCGCCGACCCGGCGGGCCGCGCCGGTCACTTCGGCCTCGGTCGCGCCGGGGCGTGCGTAGGCGATCGCCTCCAGGACGGTGCCCGCGAAGAGGTACGCATCCTGCGGGACGAAACCGATCCGGTGCCGGTAGGACGTCAGGTCCAGGTCGCGCAGGTCGGTGCCGCCCACGCGGATCGCGCCGTGCGTCGGGTCGTAGAACCGGGCGACCAGTTTGACCAGCGTCGACTTGCCTGCCCCGGTCGCGCCGACGAACGCGACTCGCTGACCCGCCGGTATCCGCAGCCGGATGCCGGTCAGCGCCGGGCCGCCCCGGTAGTGGAAGTCGACGTCGTCGAAGACGAGGTCGCCGCGCAGCGAGCGTACGGGGACCGGCCGGGCGGCGGCGGGGGTACTGCTGGGCGTCAGCATCAGGTCCCGGGTGCGCAGCAGCGACACACGTGCCTGCTGGTAACCGTCGAAGAGCTGGGACAGCTGCTGGACCGGGGCGAAGAACAGGTCGAGGAAGAGGAGGCAGGCCACGAGCGTGCCGACCGCCATCGTGCCGTCGGCCACCCGCCCCGCGCCGACGGCGAGTACCGCGGCGGCCGCGCATGCGGCGAGGAACTGGATGAAGGGGAAGTACACGGCCATCAGGAACTGCCCGCGCACCCGGGCCCGCCGGTAGTCGTCGCTGTGGCCGGCGAAGCGGCGCACCACCGATTCCGCCCGCCGGAAGGCCTGGGTGGTCCGCATTCCGGCGGCGCCCTCCTGAAGTGCGCCGTTGACCGTGGTCATTTGCTCGCGTGCCTCTGTATAGGCCCGGACGGACTTCCTCCGGAACACCACCGTGGCAAGGACAAGCACCGGCAGGACCGCGAGGACGACGAGCGCGGCCGAGGCGTCGGAGACACAGAGGACGACCAGCACCCCCACCAGGGTCAGGACACTGACCAGGAGGCTGACCAGACCGGTCTGCAGGAACGAGGACAGCGAGTCGATGTCGGTGGTCATCCGCGTCATGGTGCGGCCGGCCGCCTCGTTCTCGAAGTGGTCGAGCCCCAGCCGGTGCAGGTGCGCGAAGACCCGCAGGCGCAGCGCGTACAGCAGCCGCTCCCCCACCCGGCCGGTCACCCGGACCGCGGCCCACTGGACGGCGTACTGGGTGACGACCAGGGCGAGTGCGGCGATCGACGCCGTCCATACGGTGACGAGCGCGAGGCGCGGAGCGCCGTCGGCGATCCCGTGGCGTATCGCGAAGGGCAGGGCCAGGCCGGCGAGGGCGTCGGCGACGACAAGCATCAGGCCGAGGGCGAGGGGCGGCAGAAATCCGCGCAGCAGGTGGCGCAGGCCGAAGGGGCGCGCGCCCGAGCCCGCCACGGCCCGCGCCTCGTCGATCCGCGGCACGTCCACGGCCGGCGGCAGGGCCGCGACCAGGGTCCGCATGCGGTCGGCGGAAGCGCTCTTCGGGCCGGCGCCGGGCCGGGCCCCGGCGCTGCGGGCGACTGCGGCCCGGGGGGTCGGGGGCCGGGCGGCAAGGCCGGCGGGGCCGGGGGCGGAGGGGCTGGGGGCGGAGGAGCCGGGGTCGGAGGAGCCGGGGTCGGAGGGGCCGTCCTGGAGGACCGTACGGTACTGGGCGCAGCGGGCCCGCAGTTCGTCGTGGCTGCCGACGTCGACGATCCGGCCCCGGTCGAGCACCACGATCCGGTCTGCCAGGGCCAGGGTCGATCTGCGGCGGGCGACGAGCAGCGTGGTGCGGCCCACGGCCCGCTCGCGGAGCGCGTGGTGGACGTCCCGCTCGACCCGGGTGTCCAGGGCGGAGGTGGCGTCGTCCAGGACGAGGACCCGGGGCCCGGTGAGGACGGCCCGCGCGAGCGCGACGCGCTGGCGCTGGCCGCCGGACAACTGGCCGCCGCCTTCGCCGATCTCGGTGTCGTAGCCGTCGGGGAGGGCCAGTACGAAGTCGTGGGCCTGGGCGGTACGGGCCGCGGCGTGGATCTCCGGCTCCGTGGCGTCCGGCCGGCCGTAGGCGATGTTGTCGCGGACGCTGCCCGAGAACAGCACGGTCTCCTCGGGCACGGTGGCGACGGCAGCCCGCAGCGAGTCGTACGTCAGGTCGCGTACGTCGCTGCCGCCGATCCGGACCGCGCCGTGGTCCACGTCGTGGAACCGGGACAGCAGCTGGGCGAGGGAGGACTTCCCGGATCCCGGCGTGCCGACGACGGCGACCGTCTCCCCGGGCGCGACGGTGAGGCTCACGTCGCTCAGCACCGGCCGGTCCTCGTCGTAGCCGAAGGCGACCTGGTCGAACTCCACGCCGAGGGGCCCCTGCGGGGGCAGCCGGCCGGTGCCCTCCGTCAGTACGGGCCGCAGGTCGGTCATCTCCAGGACCCGCTCGATGCCCGCGCCCGCCTGCTGTCCCATGGTGACCATCGCGGCCAGGGTCTTCACCGGGGCGACGAGCTGGGTGAGGTAGGCCGAGAAGGCGAGGAAGGTGCCCAGCGTCAGCTGGCCGCGCACAGCCATCCAGCCGCCGAGCGCCAGCACGCCGACCTGTCCGAGGGAGGGCACCGCCTGGAGTGCGGGGCCGTAGCGCGCGTTGAGCCGGACGGCGCGCATCCGGCCGGCGAACAGCCCCCGGGCGGCCGTGGCCAGCTTGTCCATCTCCTGCCGCTCCTGGCCGAACCCCTTGACCACTTGGATGCCCGCGGTGGAGCCGGCGATGACGCCCGCGACGGAGGCGGCCCGGTTCTGGGCGTACCAGGTCGCCGGGTAGAGCCAGTTGCGGCTGCGCAGTCCGATGAACCACAGCGCCGGTATCAGGGCGATCGCGACCAGGGCCAGCAGCGGGGACAGCAGGATCATCAGGGTCAGGGAGACCAGGAGCATGCCCGCGCTGGCCACCGCTTGCGGCACGGTGGAGACGAGGCCGAAGACCATGTTGAGGTCTCCGGAGGACCGGCCGAGCAGCTGGCCGGTGTTCAACTGGTCCTGGCGGATGCCGTCGAGCCGGGACAGCGAACGGAAGAGGTCGACGCGCAGGTCGTGCTGAACGTCGGCGGCGAGCCTGCCCGCGTACAGGCGCCGGAGGAAGGCGGCCAGGTATCCGGCCGCGGCGGCGGCCACGAGCACCCCGGTCCACAGGGGGGCCGAGCGGGTCGCACCGACGATGACGTCGTCGACGATCACCATCGTCACGAGCGGGACCACCGCGTTCATCGCGGTCCCCGCGGCGGCGCCGAGGAGCGCCACCAGCACACTGCGGCGGTGTCGCAGACAGCGGCCGGTCAGCCGCCTGATCCAGGAACTCCGGTCTGCGCGGCTCCGCTTCGTCGTCATTCCGGGCCTCCTGTTCGTCCTCGTGGCGGGTGGGGCGGGGTCTTCGTCGGGGGGCGGCGGGGTCTTCGTCCGGTGGCGGGGCAGGGTCGTCGTCGGGGGGCGGGGCAGGGTCGTCGTCCGGTGGTGGCGGGGGCTTCGTCCGGTGGTGGCGGGGGCTTCGTCCGGTGGTGGCGGGGGCTTCGTCCGGTGGTGGCGGGGGCTTCGTCCGGTGGTGGCGGGGGCTTCAGCGGTCGCACCGCACCAGGTCGATCCGGGTGTCCGTGCCGCCGAGGGTCGCGACGGCCAGGGCGTGGCGGCCCGTGCCGGTCGGCAGTGCGGTGCAGGCGGCCCCCGTCCCGTCGGGGGTTGCGTGCAGGGCCGGTGGCGGGCCGTCGGGCAGGTCCGGCAGCGGCCAGCCGGCGGGTGACGGCAGGAGCTGGGTGAGGCCGCCGTGCGCGAGGCCCCGGCCGTGGGCCTTGCCGACCGCTTCTTTCTGCGTCCAGAGGCAGAAGAAGGCGGGAATCCGCTCCCGGCCCGGCAGGCCCGCCAGCCAGTCGGCGTCCGCGCCGCCCAGCCAGCGCCGCGCCATCCGCAGGGCGGGCAGCGGCCGGAGCGTCTCGACGTCGATCCCCACCGGCCCGCGGGTGCTGAGCGCCACCGCCTGCGCTCCCGGGCTGTGGCTGAGGCTCACGTGCAGTCCTGCGGCGGGGCCGGTGAGCCGGGGGCGTCCGCCGGTTTCGTAACTCAGCCCGATCCGGTGGACCGGACTGCCGGACAGGTCCGCGGCGGCGCGCAGCAGGGTGAGGTGTGCCGCGCGCCGTTCCCCGCGGTCGACGCGGCCCCAGATCACCGTGACGGTGCCGGGACCGGTCACCTCGCTCAGGCCGCCATCTGGCGGACGAGGCTCTTGGGCCGCATGTCCGTCCAGTGGGTCTCTATGTAGTCCAGGCAGGCCTGCCGGTCGTTCTCCGGGTGGACGACCTCCCAGCCGGCCGGCACCTCGGCGAAGTCGGGCCACAGCGAGTGCTGGCCCTCGTCGTTGGCCAGGACGAGATAGCGGCCCTCGGCGTTCTCGAACGGGTTCGTCATTTCTTTTCCCTTTCCCTTTTTCTTCCTGGTGGCGATATTTCTATCCAACCGGAGAAGTTTCGGCAACCCTCTCCGGATTTAATTCACGGAATATCTTTGAGCCCTGGCTCGGGGGAATTCACGAGGACCGCGACATTGCCGGGCGGCTGCTTTCCCTCGTAGACGAGCTGATGCGCCTTGCCGATTTCCTGGAAGGGCATCGTCAGACCCAGGCAGGGGTCGACGTGCCCCTCGGCGACGAGGTCGATGATGGCCGCGGTCTGGCGCACGTTCGCGGCGTGCGAGCCCTGGAGGCGTTTCTGGAACATCCAGAGGAACCGCAGGTCGAGGCTGGCGTCGTAGCCGCTGGTGCCGGCGCAGGTGACCACCATTCCGGCGCGGTCGCAGACATAGACGGACGTCGGCAGGGTGGCCCGGCCCGGATGCTCCAGGACGATGCTCGGAGACCTTCGTTCGCCCAGCTGGTCCCAGAAGGCGCGGCCGAATCCACGGGCGCCCGCCATCCATTTCTGGTACGCGGCGGAATCGTCCGGATCGGGCAGCAGGCCCCAATGGTCGAATTCACTCCGATTGATTACTCCGCGAGCTCCCAGGCGTTTACAGTAGTCGAATTTACTGTCGTCCGAAACCACGGCGACGGGAATTCCGCCGAAATGTTTTGCGATCTGGATCGCCATGGATCCCAGCCCGCCGGCGCCGCCCCAGACGAGGACGGGATCGCCGGGCCGCACCGTGTTCGGGTGCCAGCCGAGCAGCATGCGGTACGACGTCGAGCCGCCGCCCAGGAAGCAGCCCGCCTCTTCCCAGGTCAGGTGCGGAGGCTTGCGGTGGCACTGGTACTCGTCGGCCACCGTGAACTGCGCGAAGGAACCGAAGTTCAATTCGTATCCCCAGGCCCGCTGGGAGCGGGAGGCGGTGGGGTCGACGCCGAGCCGGATGTCGGGGGCGGACTCGTCCCAGGCGACGCCGCCGACGATGACGTGGTCTCCCACCCGGAGCTGTTTGACGCCCTCTCCCACGGCCCAGACCACACCGGCACCCTCGGAGCCCGCGATGTGGAAGTCGTGCGGGTCTCCGGCACGTTGCCGGTCGGCGATGACGTCGGCGGGGGTGCCGAGCCCCGCCCAGATGCCGTTGTAGTTGATCCCGGCCGCCATCACCATGATCAGCACCTGGCCGCGGCCGACTTCGGGCACCTCGACCGGCTCCACCTGGATCGACCGGTCGGGCGGGCCGTAGCGCTGCTGCCGGATCACCCCGGCGTACATGTAGTGCGGTATCTCGCCGAGCGGGGGCATCTCGCCCAGCTCGTACAACTCTCTTGCCATCAGAGTTCCTTCCGTGTCCGGCGGGCGTTCAGGTGCGCCGCGATCGCGCTGCCGATGACGGCCAGCGGAGCGGGCTGCAGCATGTCTTCGTGGCGGCAGTCGACCCGGTGGGCCGTGACCCCGCCGCGTGTGTACGGGCGCCAACGGCGCGCTTTCGCGTCGGTCTTCTCCTCGGCTCCTTCGTCGGTCTTCTCCTCGGTCCTTTCGCCGGTCTTCTCCTCGGCGCCTTCGTCGGTCTTCTCCCCGGCGACGAACAGCAGCAGGCCGGCGCCGAGTTGCCGGGGCGAGAACCGGGAGCGCAGTACGACGCCGGTGCGGTACGAGTCCACGACGGCCTCCACCCGGTCGGCCAGCAGCTCCGCGAGCGGTCCGCCCCGCCGGCGCAGCAGTTCGGCGCCCTCCTCGACGGTCAGTTCGCCGTCCCCCCTGCCGGCTCCGGCACCGGCCGCGTCGAGCAGTGCTCCCAGGACCTGTCCGGTCGGCGGGACGACGGGCTGCTCGCCCGGCGCCGCCGGGTAGGAGTCGAGGACCGCGACGAGGGCGACCTCTTCACCGGCCTCTTCCAGCAGCACGGCGGCCGCCTGGGCGATGAGCCCGCCGAACGACCAGCCCACCAGGTGGTAGGGACCTGACGGCTGCACGCCGCGGATCTGCGCGACGTAGTCGGCGGCCATCTCCTCCACGCTGTCCGGCCGGTAGCCGGGCGAGCCGAACGTCCGGGCCTGCAGTCCGTACACCGGGTGCCCGGCGGGCAGGTGCCGCAGCAGCGCGGCGTACCGCCAGCTCAGGCCGCCCGCGGCATGGACGCAGAACACCGGCGGCAGGTCTCCGCGTACGCGCAGCGGCAACAGGACGTCCAGCCCGTTGCGGCTGTCGGAGCCGCCGCCCTCGTCGACGGCTGCAAGGAGTCCGACGACCGTCGGTGCGAGGAACAGGGCCTGGATGCCCAGTTCGACGCCGAGGACCTTGCGGATCCGGCTGACCAGAGCGGCCGCGAGCAGTGAGTTCCCGCCGCGGAGGAAGAAGTCGTCGTCGACTCCCACCTCGCCGACCCCCAGGGCCTCCGCGAACAGCTCGCAGACCAGCTCTTCCCGCGGAGTGCGCGGGGCCCGGCCAGACCGGGCGGCCCCGTCCGAGGGGGCGGGCAGCGCGGCCCGGTCCACCTTGCCGTTCGACGTCAGCGGCAGCGCGTCGAGCACGACGACCGCGCTGGGCACGAGGTACTCCGGAAGCGTGTCGGCGAGCAGGCCGCGCAACTGTGCCTCGGTCGGCACCTCGTGGTCCGGCGCCGGCACCACGTAGCCCACCAGGCGTCTGTCGCCCGGCCCGTCCTGCCTGATGAGGGAGACCGCCTGGGCCACCGCCGGCAGGCCGGCGAGTGCGCCGTCGACCTCACTGAGCTCGATGCGGAACCCGCGCAGCTTCACCTGGTCGTCGGCCCGCCCGACGAACTCCAGAGTGCGGTCGCCGCGCCTGCGCGCCAGGTCGCCCGTGCGGTACATCCGCGATCCCGGCGGACCGAACGGATCGGCGACGAAGGCGGCGGACGTCGTCCCGGGCGCACTCTCGTAGCCCCGGGCGAGTCCGGCGCCCGCCACGTACAACTCGCCGACGGCGCCGGCCGGGAGCGGCTCCAGCCACGGGGACAGGACGTACGCGGCTCCGCCTGCCAGCGGCACGCCGATGGGCACGTTGTCCGGAACCGGGTCGCCCGAGCGCATCATGTGGTGCGTGGCGAACACGGTGGTCTCCGTGGGGCCGTAGCCATTGGTCACCCTCGTTCCGGGGCAGGCGGCCAGCACCTTGCGCACGGCGTCGGCCGGCACCACGTCGCCGCCGGTGCGCACCTCGCGCAGACCGGCGAAGCAGCCCGGCTCCTCCTCCGCGAGCCAGCGGAACAGTCCCGCCGACAGCCACAGTCCGGTGATGCGCTCGTTCACCAGGAGCCCTGCCAGGGCCCGGAGGTCCACCTCTCCGCGAGGGGCGAGGACCACGCTGCCGTGGTGGAGCAGCGGAACCCACAGTTCCATGACCGAGGCGTCCCAGGCGTGCGGCGAGTGGAACAGCACGCGCTCCTGGCTGCCGCCGGACCAGCACGGGTCTGCGGCCAGGTCCATCACGTCGCGGTGGGTGATCGCCACGCCCTTGGGCAGGCCGGTAGAGCCGGAGGTGAACATCACGTACGCCAACTGGTCGGGCCGCACCGTCACTTCGGGTGCGCGCGGTTCCTGGCGCGCGATCCGCGGGTCGCTGTCCACCGCGACGGTCCGCCACGGGGCGGCGGCGTCCGCCGGCCCGCCCGTCGCCCGGTCCGTGTCGGTGAGCAGCACGGTGGCGCCTGCCAGGCCCAGGACGGTCCGCTGCCGCTGCTCGGGGTGCGAGGGATCCAGCGGCACGTAGGCCGCACCGGCCTTCAGTACGGCGAGGGAGGCGACGGCCAGGTGGAGCGACCGGTCGAGCAGCACGCCCACACGGTCCTCGGCCCGTACCCCGATGTCGGTGAGCAGCCGGGCGAGCCGGTTCGCGCGCTCGTCCAGTTCCCGCCAACTCAGCGTCTCCTCACCGGACTTGAGGGCGACGGCGTCCGGAGTCAGCGCCGCGAGGGCGGCGATCCGGCCGTGCAGGGACACGTCGGCCGGCGCGGAGCCGAGACCGGACGCGAGGTCGGGACCGGACGCGGAGCCGGGACCGGAGGCAAGGTCGAGGCCGAACGCGAGGTCGAGGCCGGGGCCGTGTGTCGGCCGGTGGCGGAGGCCGGGCCCGGTGGACCCCGCGAGCGCGGCCCGTACCTCACCGTCCGCGAGGACCGTGAGACGTCCCACCTGCTGCCCGGGGTCGGCCCCGACGGATTCCAGGAGCCGGGTCAGGCGTTCCAGCAGGACGGGTGCGAGGGGGCCGCCGAGTATGTCGGGCCGGTGGTCCAGCCGGAAGCGCAGGCCGTCGGCGCGCAGCGATCCGACGAGGACCAGCGGGTAGTGCGCGGCGTCCCTGCCGTGGACGGCCGTCGCGCGCAGCGCGGAGGGCGACCGTTCGGTGTTCTCGGGCAGCGGGTAGTTCTCGAACACAAAGGCCGTGTCGAAGAGGGCCCGGTGGCCGGAGACCCGCTGCACGTCCGTCAGCCCGAGGTACTGGAAGGGCTGGAGCTCGGCCTGTTCGGCCTGCACCCGGGCCAGGGTGTCCTGCCACCGCTCCGACGGGTCGAACCGCACCCGGACGGGCAGGGTGTTGATGAACAGCCCGATCATGTGCTCCGCGCCGGGCAGCTCCGGCGGGCGCCCGGACACCGTGGTTCCGAACAGCACGTCGGACCGGCCGAGATGACGGGCCAGGACCAGTGCCCAGGCCGTCTGGATCAGGGTGTTCAGGGTGACGCCCGCACGCGCCGCGCTCCCCTTGAGGACCGTGGTGAGCTCCGGCGAGAGGTCCTGGGTGATCTGTTCGGGCAGGGCAGGCCCGGTGTCCGTCCTGCCGGGGGCCAGCAGGGTGGGCTCCTCAAGACCGGAGAGTGCCTCCTTCCAGACCAGTTCGCCCGCCGTACGGTCCTGGCGCTCCAGCCATTGCACGTACGAGCGGAACGGCACCGGGTCGGGCAGCACCGACGTGTCGCCGCCGTTCTCGTACAGGGTCACCAGTTCGCGCAGGAACAGGGGCATGGACCAGCCGTCGAGGAGGATGTGGTGCTTGGTCATGACCAGCCGGTGCCGCTGCCCGCCGAGGCGCAGCAGCAGGAACCTGATCAGCGGCGGACGGCCCAGGTCAAAACGGTGTGCGCGGGCCGATTCGGTGAGCGAGGTCAGCCGGTCCTGCAGGGCGCTGCCCGCCAGGCCGCTCAGGTCTCTCTCCTCCCAGGGCAGCGTCACGGTCCGGGGGACGACCTGCACGGCCGGTCCTGACGGCCGCTGGTGGAAGCCCGCCCTGAGGTTGGGGTGGCGTTCCAGGACGGCCTGGCCCGCCTTGCGCAGTGCGTCGGAGTCCAGCGGACCTTCGAGGTCGAGGACCAACTGGACGGTGTAGACGTCGGTGCCTTCCTCCGCGTGGAGTGCGTGGAAGAGCAGTCCCTCCTGGAGCGGGGTGAGCCGGAAGGCGTCCTGGAGTCCGCCGGGGGCGGCGGCGAACGCGTCGGTCTCGGCCTGGGTCAGCTTCGCCGACGGGAAGTCGGCCGGTGTCAGTGCGCGCGCACCGCCGGCGCCGTCGGCGGCTTCGGCGAGGGCGCGCAGCGCCCGGATCCACAGGTCGGCGAGTTCCTGGACGTCGGCGCGGTCGAAGAGACCGGCCGGCCAGGAGTACGTCGCGTGCAGCCTCGAACCGCCCGTCTGCTCCCGGGTGACCGCGTTGATCTCCAGCGCGTGCCCGAAGGGCATTCCCGGGTCGGCGGGCAGCAGCGGAATCCGCAGGTCCGACGCGCTCGACCAGCCCGAGGGCGCCCCGGTGTCACCGAACCCCTCGCCGGCCGCGCCGACCCGCCCCAGATAGTTGAAGCCGATCTGCGGGGTCGCCACGCCGGCCAGGGCCATGGCGGTGTCGGCGTTGAGGTGGCGCAGCAGGCCGTAGCCCAGTCCGTTGTCGGGCAGTGCGCGCAGCTGGTCCTTGATCCGGCCGAGGGCGGCCGCGGTCGCGGCGCCGCCGTCGAAGGCCTCGTCCAGGTCGATCGCACCGGGGTCCAGCCGGACCGGGAAGCGGCTGGTGAACCAGCCGACGGTCCGGGACAGGTCGATGCCTTCGTCGAACTCCTCCCGGCCGTGGCCCTCCATGTCGACCAGCAGCGCGTGCGACGTGTCCGGCTGCGGTGCGGCCGACGCGCCCGACAGCGGTACGGCCGACGCGCCCGGCAGCGGTGCGTGCGCGGTGTCCCCGGTCCAGCGGCGGCGCCACTGTGCGACGGCGAGCGTGAGACCGGTGAGCAGCACGTCGTTGATCTGCGAGTGGAAGCGGGCGGGGACCGCGGTCAGCAGAGCCGTGGTCAGGTCCGCCGGGAGCTCGGCCGTCAGGTGCTGGGCCGTCTCCCGGATGTCGACCGCGGGGTCGCGGCGGCGGGCGCCGAGAAGCGGGTCCGCTCCCGCCGTCTGGGCCCGCCACAGCGGGAGTTCGGCGATGCGGGCCGGGTTCTGTGCCTCCATGACCAGGGCCTGGGCCCAGCGGCGGAAGCTCGTGCCCACCGGGGCGGGCCGGGGCTCGCGGCCGTCCCGTACGGCCTGCCAGGCGGCGGCCAGGTCGGGCAGCAGGATCCGCCAGGACACGCCGTCCACCACGAGGTGGTGGAGGAGGACCAGCAGGAGGCCCTGCTCGTGGGGCCCCCCGTCGAACCAGACGACCTGGAGCATCACACCGTTCTGCGGGTCGAGGCGGCGCCTGGCCTCCTCGGCGGGCACGCGGACCAGGTCGGCCAGGGAGTCGGGCCCCGCTCCGGCCGGCAGCTCGACCCGGGTGACGCAGCCGTCGGCGCTCACGCTGCCGCGCGGTCCGGCCTCCAGGTTCCAGGGCAGCCCGAGTTCGGCTCCCGTCACCCGGGTGCGCAGAATGTCGTGCTGGTCGAGTACGGACTGGACGGCGCGGGTCAGGGCCTGCTGTCCGAGCCCCCCGGGAACCCGCAGCAGGACCGACTGGTTGAGCCCCTCGTAGGGGCCGCCCAGCTGGTGGAGCCAGCGGACGACGGGCGTGCCCGGTATGGCTCCGACGCCGTCGTCCGGGACGGTCGCGGCGGGATCCGCCGGGGCGGGCCGGACCGCGGCGGTCAGTGCGGCGACGGTCGGGTGCCGGAAGATGTCCCGCGGGGTGAGGACCAGACCTGCCGTACGGGCGCGGCTCGCCACCTGGATGGCGGTGATGCTGTCGCCGCCCACGGCGAAGAAGTCGTCGTCCACACCGACTTCGGCCAGCCCGAGCACTTCGGCGATCACCCGGCGCAACAGCGCCTGGGGGTCTTCGCCTGCGGTCGGGACGGGGGTGGCGGTGTCCGCCACCGGTACCGGGGTGCTCTCGTGCTGCTGCGGTTCCGGCAGGGAGTCCTTGTCGATCTTGCCGTTGACGGTCAGCGGGACGCGCTCGATCTCCATGAGCACCGAAGGCAGCAGGTGCGAAGGCAGTACGGAACGCAGGTGCGTCCTGACGGAGCGCAGATCCAGTCCCTGGCCGGCCTCCGGTACGAGGTAGCCCACGAGCCGCCGGACGCCGGGGCGGTCCTCCCGTACGGTCGCGACCGCGTGTCCGACTCCCGGAGCGGCGGTCAGGGCTGCCTCGACCTCGCCGAGTTCGATGCGGAATCCGCGCAGTTTCACCTGGTTGTCGGAGCGGCCGACGAACCGGAGCTGGCCGTCCCGCAGCCGGCGGGCGACATCGCCCGTGCGGTACATGCGGGATCCGGCGGGGCCGAACGGGTCGGCGACGAAGCGTTCCGCGGTCAGGGCGTGGCGGCCGAGGTATCCGCGCGCCACGCCGATGCCCGCGACGTACAGTTCGCCGGCGACTCCGGCCGGGACCGGGCGCAGCCGGTCGTCCAGGAGGTAGGTCCGCATGTTGGGCAGCGGACGGCCGATGGGGACCACGCCCGCGTCGGGTGCCAGGGGGCCGGCCATGGTGCAGGACACCGTGGTCTCGGTGGGCCCGTAGGCGTTGAACATCCGCCGTCCGGAAGCCCACTTGGCCACCAGGGCGGCCGGTGCGGCCTCGCCCGCCGTCACCAGGGTGCGCAGGGTGCGCAGGCTGCCGGGCGGCAGTTGGGCGAGTACCGCGGGCGGCAGCGTCGCGTGGGTCACTCCCCGCTCGCGGAGCAGTTCGGGCAGCTGGGCGACCTGCAGCAGCATGTCGGACGGTCCGAGCACCAGGCAGGCGCCGGCGGAGAGCGGCGTGCAGATCTCCGACAGTGCGGCGTCGAAGCTGAGCGAGGCGAATTGCAGCGCCCTGCTGCCGGGTCCCATCGCGTACGGCCCGGTCCTGGCCAGCACGAGGTTCGGGATGCCGGCGTGCTCGACCACCACGCCCTTGGGGCGGCCGGTGGAGCCGGAGGTGTAGATGACGTAGGCGGGAGTACGGGGGGTCAGGGGGGCCGTGCGGTCGGCGTCGGTGAGGTCGCCGTCGGGCCGGCCGGCCAGCTCCGCCAGCGTTTTTGGCGCGTCCATGACGATGCGTGCGGCGCCCGCCCCGGCGGGGATGCCGGGCTCGGCGGCCGCGGTCGTCACCAGGAGGCGGGGCCGGGCGTCCTCAAGGAGGTAGGCGATGCGGTCGGCGGGGTATTCGGTGTCGATCGGGAGGTACGCGGCACCCGACTTCAGCACCGCCAGCACCGCCACGACCATCTCCACCGAACGCGGCACAGCGATCGCCACCACCGACTCCGGACCCGCACCACGCCCCACCAGCAACCGCGCCAGCCGGTTCACCCGCCCATTCAACTCCGCATACGACAGCTCCACTTCACCCCACGACACCGCAGGCGCATCCGGCGCACACACCACCTGCGCCTCGAACAACTCCGGCACCAACAACCCCGGCAGCACACGCCCCGTGTCGTTCCACCCGTACAACAACCGATCCCGCTCACCCTCCGCCAGAATCTCCACATCCGCGATCCGCCGGTCCGCATCGGCCACCACCGCCCGCAACACCCGCACAAACCGCTCCACCACCGACTCCACCGTCTCGCGGTCGAACAGATCCACCGCGAACGCGGCGGTTCCGGTGAGGCCTGCGGGGACTCCCTCGGAGGTGAACCGCTCGGCGAGGCGTACGGAGAAGTCGAACTTGGCGCGCCCCGAACCGTCACCGGCGGGCTCGCCCGGCTCGCCGCCGGTCAGGCCGGCGAGGCTCACGTCCGCCCGCGCGGCGTTGTCGAGGGAGAGCATGACCTGGAAGAGCGGGTGGTGGGCGGCCGACCTGCGCGGGCCGACCGCGTCCACGACCCGCTCGAAGGGGACGTCCTGGTGGGCGTAGGCGGCGAGGTCGCTCTCCCGTACCCGGGCCAGCAGTTCACGGAACGTCGGGTCTCCGGAGGTGTCGGTGCGCAGCACCAGCGTGTTGACGAAGAAGCCCACCAGGTCGTCGAGCGCCTCGTCGCCGCGCCCGGCCACCGGGGTGCCGATGGGGATGTCGGTGCCGGCGCCGAGGCGGGTCAGTACGGTGGCCAGCGCCGCCTGCAGCACCATGAAGACGGTGGTCCTGCTGGAGCGGGCGAGGTCGAGCAGGTCCGCGTGCAGCGCGGTGTCCAGGACGAGGGGTACGAGACCGCCGTCGTGCCCGGCCTCCTCCGGCCGGGGCCGGTCGGTGGGCAGGTCCAGCTCTTCCGGCAGGCCCTTGAGCGCCTGGGTCCAGTGGGCGAGCTGACGGGAGATCTCGCTGTCCGGATCGTCCTCGTCACCGAGCACCTCACGCTGCCACAGCGTGTAGTCCGCGTACTGCACGGGCAGCGGAGCCCACTGCGGAGCCGCACCCGCGGCACGCGCCGTGTAGGCCGCGGCGAGATCCCGGACCAGCGGCTTCATGGACGAGGCGTCGCCTGCGATGTGGTGCAGGACCAGTACGAGGACGTGCTCGTCCGCTCCCAGGTGCAGCAGTTGGGCACGCAGGGGCAGGTCCGTGTCCAGGGCGAAGTCGCTCCGTCGCGCGAGGGCGACGGCCTCGTCGGCTCCGGCCTCGTCCGTCTCGACAACGTGCAGGTAGGGGCGCGCCTCCTCGGGCGTGAGGACGACCTGGCGGGGGTTGCCGTCGGTGTCGGGGAAGACGGTGCGCAGGCTCTCGTGCCTGCACACCAGATCGGCGAGGGCGCTCTCCAGCGCGGGCACGTCCAGGGGGCCGCGGAGTCGGGTGACGAGCGGGATGTTGTAGGTACCGGCGGTGGCTCCGAGGCGGCTCAGGGTCCACAGCCGGCGCTGGGCGAAGGACAGCGGGATCTCGGCGGGCCGCTCCCGGCGGACCAGCGCGGGACGTGCCGCCGCGGCCTCGCCGTCGATGCGCCGGGCCAGAGCGGCGACCGTCGGTGCTTCGAAGAGCGTCCGGATCGGCAGCTCGACGCCGAGGACGGTCCGCACCCGCGACACCAGACGGGTCGCCAGCAGCGAGTGGCCGCCGAGCTCGAAGAAGCTGCTCTCGACGCCGACCCGGGCGACGCCCAGAGCCTCGGCGAACAGGCCGCACAGCAGGTCTTCCTGAACCGTCCGCGCCTCACGGCGGGCCGGCGTCGACACCGACGGGGCCGGCAGCGCCTTGCGGTCGGTCTTCCCGTTCGGGGTCAGGGGCACCGAGTCCAGCACGACCACGGCCGACGGAACCATGTACTCCGGCAGCACGGCGGCTGCCTGACGGCGTACGGCCTCCACGTCGACCGTCACGCCCTCGGCGGGCACCACGTAACCGACCAGTCGCCGGTCGCCGGGGGTGTCCTCCCGTACCGTCGCGACGGTACGGGCCACTCCGGGCGCCGCAGCGAGCGCCGATTCCACTTCGCCGAGTTCGATCCGGTATCCGCGGACCTTGACCTGGTCATCAACCCGCCCCACGAACTCCAGCACACCCCCAGCACCCCACCGCACGAGGTCGCCCGTGCGGTACATACGCGACCCCGCCGGGCCGAACGGATCGGAGACGAACCGCTCCGCCGTCAGCCCCGGACGGCCCAGATACCCACGCGCCACCCCCTCACCCGCGACATACAACTCACCCGCCACACCCGGCGCCACCAACCCCAACCGGCCATCCAGCACATACACCCGAGTGTTCTCGATCGGACCACCGATCGGCACCCGGCCCCCGTCCCCCAGCAACGCACCCGTCGACCAGATCGTCGTCTCCGTCGGCCCGTACATGTTCCACACCGACACACCCAACCCCGCCAACACAGCGCCCAAACCACCATCAAGGGCCTCACCACCCACCAGAACCCGCAGCCCCCGCACCGCCTCCGGATCCACCTCCACCAACGCCCGCCACAAACCAGGCGTCGCCTGCATCACCGACACACCCTCCGCACGCACCAACGCACCCAACTCCACCGGATCACGCACCACCCCACGATCCGCCACCACCACCACACCACCCGACACCAACGGCAAAAACACCTCCAACAACGAAATGTCAAAACCGAACGTCGTCACCGCAAGCCACCGCTCCCCCACCCCCACAGGAACCCGCGACCCCATCGCAAACAAAAAGTTCCGCAACGCCCCGTGCGACACCACCACACCCTTCGGACGCCCCGTCGAACCCGACGTATACAACACATACGCCGCATCCCCCACCGACAACCCACCCACCACAGCACCCACACCAGCAGCAAAGCCAGCGGCAGGAACGTCAGAAGCAGGAACGTCAGCAGCGGGAATGTCGTCGAGAACCACCACCGGCACCCCACCCACCGGCAGACCCTCCACCACATCCGCCGACGCCAGCACCACCACCGGACACGCATCCGC
>NZ_JBEZKB010000036.1:0-91675 GCF_040651475.1 Streptomyces sp. NPDC048442 | reverse complement strand
CCCAGTCCCCCACCGAACAAGCGACGCCTGCGCCCCAGTTCAGCGACGTGGGAGGCTCACCGGTTTGAAACCGGTGAGGCCCTCCTCGTTCCGCGTTCAGGCAGTGTGAGCCGCGAGCTGGCCGCGATCCCGAAATCCCGTCTTCCGCAGCACATTGGACATGTGGAACTTCACGGTGCTTTCCGCGATGAAAAGCGATGCGGCGATCTCGCCGTTGTTCAGTCCCTGCGTGGCGAGCGCCGCAACCTCGATCTCACGCGTGGTCAGATTGACATGCGTGCGCGTTCCCGCCCACGCTTTTCCCTCCAGGCCCTCCGCATTATTCTCCATGGGCTCCGTGTTCAGTGAGCCCATCGATGAATTGATCAGCGAACGGGCCAGGGTCGGCGAGACCCACCCGTTTCCGGTCGACACTTCTCGCACTGCCGCGACGAATGAAGCATCGAGATCCTCCTGATCCATGAGGGCTCGAACATTTGCCTTGTGATCCCCACCCAGAGACGTCATGCTCTCCGACGCGACGACGACGGCAGGCGTGGACGACTTCACTTGCGGAAGCCTCTCGGCGTCCATGACGAGGACGTCGCACGGAGCCGGGCAGTGCACGCTTTCAATGACTTCCGAACCCCACCCCTCGTGAACGAAGACGCGCTCCAGCCTTCGTCGCAGGACGTCACCGGAAAGCGCCAGCCCGATATTGAAGCCGCCACCACGAGTCAAATCCGTCGCATTGAATCGCCGAGTGTTCAAGGTCCCCCTCCCGCGCCTGTGCTCCCCGCACAGGTCGTCACACGGTCATACCACCAAGGATCACTTTGCCCTAACAAAAGCGTTTATTTACTTGATCGATCGTATCTATCGCGGACGAAAAAGCAACTTCCGAAATATGGCGCCATGCGACTAATGGGCGTTTCACTCCTAGGCAACTTGCGGTGCTCCGGGCCACCGGCAAGACGCCAACGGGGTGGACTGTTCGTGGAGGTGCTGGTTGATCAGATGCGAGAACGCGCCGGTGAAAATGCGGCGGCCGGTGACGAGTTCGTCAAGCACGCAGCCGAGGGAGTACGGGTCGGAGGTGCCGGAGAGAGCTTCGGGTGCCATGTGGGCAGGGGTGCCGGTCATGCCACCGGTGGTGGCGATGTCGTGGTGGGAACGCTGCCCTTGGAGACCCCGAAGTCCACGACCGACGTGCGGCCGTCGTCACGGATGACGGTGTTCGACGGCTTGACGCCCGGTGGGTGAGCCCGCTTCGTGCGCGGCCTCCAGGGCACCCGCGACGCAGGCCGCGGTGTACAGCTCCACAGTCCTCAGGAACAGGCAGAAACACACAGTTCGAGACCGAACTACACCGCAGTCGGGAACCTCTGCCTGGACGGCAAAACACTAGGTCAGAGACTCTTCATGGGTGAGTCCGGCTGAGGGTGGCGGCCCCGGCAGTCCTTCTGGTTTTCAGGCACCTGACCACGGGGCGGGGGCCCCAGGATGGCCAACCGCGTGACCAACGCGACCAAGCGGGTGCCCGGTCCTCCCCAGACCCGTGCTCCGCATTGCGCCGTTGTGGCCCCAGCCCGGCGAAATTCACGCGAGTTGGGGCCCACTCGCCGACCGCTCCCGTCAGGCGCCGTCGATGACGCGCAGGGTCCCGGTGACGCCGAGCGCGGTGCCTGTGCCGTCCTCGGGTGCCCCCGTGAGCTCCCAGATGCGGGCGCCCGCGGCAGCGCTCGTACCGTCCACGAATCTTCCGTCCCAGCGGGGCGTCAGGGCGGCGCCCAGCCCGGTGGCATCGAGGGTGCGCACGACCTTGGACGTGCGCCTGATCACGACCTTGGCGCCGGTGACCGGCTTGGACAGTTGCCACGCCGGGGCCCGCGTCGTGCCGGATGTCAAGGCGTGACCGGGCGGCTTGGTCGGCGACCTCGGTGGTACCGACCGGGCCGGTCAGTCCTCCCGGCAACAGGGCGTGGGCGTAGCGACGGGTGAAGTCGCGGCGACGCCGGACGTTGGCGGAGATCTTCGGCGGGCCTGCCGAAGCCGTGCGGCCCTGCCCGGGTCCCGTGCCACCCTCCCCTCCTCCGCCTGGGTTTCAGGCACTGGCACCAACAAATCGTGAACGGTTCGCGCGCGGCCCGTGTGGTCTTCGGCATGTGAAGCAGCGGTGATGTTCCGAGCGGCAGGGGGTAAAGGGACCAGTCTCGAACTCAGGGAGGTCGCTGTGGGGCGTGATCGGATCGGACTGGCCGAGGTGCTGGCTGCCGCAGAGGCTGCGGCCCCAGTACGTTCACTTGATGTCGTCGCGCACAATCTGCGTGCGCGTTTTGACGCGCGTTATGTGTCGTTCCTGTTTGTTGACGTGGTCGGGCGACGCCTGCTGCGGGTCAATGAGGAGGGGACCGCACCGCAGGAGCGCGGCGCCGAGCAGATCCCTTTGGACGGCAGTGTCTACAACGAGGTCCTGCGCACCCAGAAGGCGCTGACGGTGGCCAACGGCAGCCGTGAGCAGAGGGTGTTCGCGCCGGTTTCCAACCGCGGCGATGCGATCGGGGTGCTGGAGCTGCGCCTGGAACACGTGTCCCAGAACGTGCTGGAGCAGGTCGAGGAGGTCGCACACGCGCTTGCGTACATCATCGTCACCGACCGCCGCTTCACCGACCTCTACCACTGGGGAAACCGGACCGCCTCAGTCACCCTGGCCGCGGAGATCCAGCGCCAGCTGCTGCCCTCGGCGCCCTCCTGCGAGTCCGCCGAATTCGCTCTCGCCGGTGCGCTGGTGCCCGCCTCCGACATCGCCGGGGACACCTACGACTACAGCCTGGACGAGAGCACCCTGCACCTGTCCATCACCGACGCCATGGGTCATGACGTCGACGCCTCGCTCATGGCCACCCTCCTGGTCAACGCCTCCCGCGGCGCCCGCCGCGCGGGAACCGATCTGGCCGAACAGGCCCGCCGTACCCACCAGGCACTCCTCGACCACGGCCGCAGGACCTTCGCCACCGGCCAGCTGCTGCGCATCGCCCTGGACGGCAGCAGCGCCCAGCTCGTCAACGCCGGGCATCCCTGGCCCCTGCGGCTCCGCGACGGGGCGGTCGAAGAGATCAAGTTGAAGGTCAACCTCCCCTTCGGTGTCCCGGTGCAGGGTGCCTATCCGGTGCAGGACCTCGACCTGCGTCCCGGTGACCGCCTCATGCTCTTCACCGACGGCATGCAGGAACGGAAGGCGTCCAGCGTCGACCTGCACGGACTGCTGCACGACACCGCCGTCGACCATCCGCGCGAGGTGGTGAGGACCATGGTCACCGCCGTCCGCGACGCCTGCCAGGACAACGTGGAGGACGACGCCACCGTCCTGTGCCTGGACTGGCACGGCCCCGACACCGGAAACGTCGGTGCCGCGGTGGGCACCTAGGGCGGCCGCGGGCGGGCCTCAAGGGGGTACGGAGGCCCACCGCGCCTCAAGGGGGCCCGGAGGCCCACCGCGAGGTGGCGGTGCCCGCGTCTCGGCTACCTCCGTCGGGCCCGCCGTGCCGCGGCCGCCCGCAGCACCCGCTTGCCCTCCGTCGACTGCACGAACGCCGCCCGCAGTCCGTCGCCGTCCTCGGCGAGGAGGTCGAGCAGGCGCTCCTGACGGCGTCGTTCCCCGGTGGTGAGGGGACCGCCGTCGCGGCCCCCGTCCAGATGCCGGTGTACGGAGAGGGCCACGGCCGAACACTCCACGGCCCACTCCCGCAGCTCCCCGGCCTCGTACCGGCGCGGCACGGCCGCCGCCCGCCGCAGCAGCTCCACAGGACCGGCCTCCACGGGACCGGCGTCCACAGGACCGACGTCCATGGCACCGGCGTCCGCAGGACCCGCCGGCTCGACGCCCGGGTCCGCGTGGTCCGCCGCCCGTACGACAGCCGCGGCGGCCAGCCGCAGCCGGCCCAGCCACTCCTCGCCGCCCTCGGCCGCCTCCCAGAGCGGGCGCAGCGCGGCGTCCGCGGCGTCCGCGGTGACCGTGACCCCGTCGACGTACTCAAGGAGCGGCAGACAGCGGTCCAGGCAGGCGAGCGCGCTCACGGCGAGGGCCCGCTCGTCGGCGCGGTCGATCCGATCGGCCAGCCCGGTCGGTTCCACCAGTGGCAGACTCACGCGTCCTCCTCGACACCATGACGGAACGTCAGGGGCTCGGGACCGCCCGGAGTGGCGGACCCTCTGCTTCCGTCTGCGTACCGGCACCGGAATACGTCACAGTGACAACGCCACCACACTCCGGTGGGTTCCCTGCCGGAACGTCACTGCTGCCGTTTCCACTGCTGTTGCGGCTGCTGCTACTGCTGTCGTTCGAGTCCCAGCACGTCCAGGAAGTAAGCGAACAGTTCCTCGGCCACCGGATCCGCTTCCGCCTTCAGCACGGCGACGAGCGGCTCCAGTTCCACGGTCCTTCCGGCCTCCGCCGCCCAGGACACGGCCTTCTCCGCCGCGTCCTCGGCCGACAGGAACAGGTCTTCCAGGAGCAGCCCGTCGGCCTGCAGGTACCCGGCCATCGCCTCGCGCCCCAGGCAGGCGAACCACGAACCGCCCTCGGGCGCCGCGGCCTCCACGACCACGCAGTCGCTGCCCATCACGAACGCGAACAGCGCCGGTGCCCCGGTCTCCCGGCACACGCCGCGCGCCAGCGCGCCCATGTCGCCGACCTCCGGCTCACTCGGGCGCTCCCAGACCTGCCAGCCGCCTGCGCGCTCGTCGTACAGCGCCAGATCGTCCCTGACCTCGGCCAATGCTTCCAGCTCCGAGAGCGGCCCGGTGTTCTTCCCTACGACGAAGTAACCCCAGAAACCCATGTTTCCCACTCCCCCCACGCGTTGACCTCAAGAGGCTCAAGCCTCACCCGGACTTCGGCGATACGGCCAGTTGCGCACGTATCCACCACAGTCCTGGCACATTGTGCCCACATGACGGGGGGTCATGACCATGGGGAGGGGGCTGCGGCCTGAATCACCCACCCACTCCGACCGGAATCCCCCTTCCGCCCCTGACCTCCCCCATGCGGGTCGGTTTGCGCTACCCCACCTCCCCCGCCAGCCTCTTGAATCCCTCCCAGTCCAGCCCCGGCTTCCGCGCGTCCCACAGTTTCTGGGCCGTCGCGCGCAGCGGCAGGCGCAGGCCGTGGGCGACCTGGGGCTGGGTCTGGGCGTTGTGGTAGTCGGACCAGACGGCGAGCTGGCCGCCGGTGATCCGGTCGTCGTAGCGGGCCGGGACGCTCTCGCTGCCGCGCAGGACGCGGGGGGTCCACTCGTCGTAGATGCGGCGGCCGGTCGGGTACTGGAAGGTGTTGGGCTCGCCCAGGACGTAGTAGAGGTACTCGTCGTTGACGTTGAGGACCTCGCGGCCCTCCTTGAGGTATTCAAGGGGCTCGCGGGCGCCGATCTCCTTGCCCGTCCAGTAGGCGACCTCGCGGGACTTCGGCGTGTCGACGACGCCGCCCGCGAAGTAGCCGTCGTTCCAGGCGCGGATGTCGGTCTTTCCGTACTCGGCGAGCGTCTCCGCGCGGTCGTTCAGCCAGCCCGTCGCCAGGTCCTGCACGCGGGCCCGCGCACCGTACCTGCGGTGGGCCTCGCGGGTGAGTTGCGGGTAGGTGGCCTCCGGGTTCGAGACGGTGAGCGCGCGGTACTCGTCGCCGCCCAGGTGCCAGTACGAGCCGGGGAAGAGCTCCGCGTACTCGGTGAGCAGCTCGTCGACGATCCGGGCCGCCTTCGGGTTCGCGATGTCGACCGCGCCGCGCGACGGCTTGCCGGAGACGCTGCGGAGCTGGAGGTCGGGGTGGGCGGCGATGACCGCGCCCAGGTGTCCTGGCGAGTCGATCTCGGGGATCACCCGGATGTGCCGGGAGGCGGCGAGGGCCACGATGCGGCGGACCTCGGCCTGGGTGAGCCGGTCCTTGGAGACGATCTCGGGGTGGGAGTCGGAGGCGATCCGGAAGCCCTGGTCGTCGGAGAAGTGCAGGCCGAACTCGTTCAGCTTGAGGTCGCCCATCTCGCGGATGCGGTCCTCGATCCAGGACGCGTCGAAGTGCTTGCGGGCGGTGTCGAGCGCGAACCCGCGCTTGGGCTTCGCGGGGGCGTCCCGCAGCACGCCGTCCGCGAGACCGCCGCCGGAGCGGACCGCCTGCTTGAGGGTGCGGGTGCCGTAGAAGACGCCCGCCTGGTCGCCGCCGGTGATCCGCACCCGGCCGCCGTGGGTCGTCACGGTGTACGACTCGGGTCCGCCGGTCGAGCCCGGCGCGCCCATCGCGAGCTCGACGTCGCCGGTACGGGCCGGGACGCTCTGTGCGTACCCCTTCCCGAGCTCTCCCGCGAGCAGCCGCCCCTCGTCGGCGAGGGCCGCCTCACTGCCCGCCGCCACGACGACCCGGGTGGTCGCCGCGGGCCGCCAGCCCGTTCCACGGCCGGCCCGTACGTCCCGTACGAAGGGAATGGTGCGCGGCGGCCCGGAGACGGGGCGCGTCGAGGACACGGCGGGGGACGGCGACGCGGGACGCCCGGCGTCCGCGCTCTTGGCGTCCTGGTCGGACGCGGCCGACTCCGATGCCGACTCCGAGGACTGCGGCCGGCCCTCCCCGTCCGGCCAGGCGGCGAACGTGACCGTGCCGGCCGCCGCGAGGGCCACGACGGCCCCGGCCACCAGCGCTCCGCGCGGCACCCGGCCCCGCACGGCCCGGTGTGACCTTCGGGAATTGCTCATCCGGCGTCCCCAACTCTCGCTTTTGGTACGAAAAGCACTGAACCCGCCCGAAACTACGAGCTTCCGGCGGCAGAACCGTCTACCCCGCGCGCGCAAACCCTCCCGTTCGGATGAAATTCGTGCATTCGTCGGACAGTTCTTCCCGGTCATCGCTAGCGTTGACGACCCCGCCACTGTCCCTTCCCGCACACCGCCACTCGACGGACTCGACGTAGGAGCCACGCTGCACCCCTCCGCCTCCCTTACAACGAGCGGCCGTGGCGGCCTGCCTCACCAGTCCGCGCCCCACCGGTCCGCGCCTCACCTGTCCGCGCCCATGCCCCATCAGTTTTCGCTCGACCGGTTCAACGAGTCCCCCGCGCGCACCGCCGAAGCCCTGCTCCTCGGGTGCTGCCGCAGCCGCCGCTGGGCCCAGCGGCTCGCCGCACACCGCCCCTACCCCGATCCGGACGCCCTGCTCGCCGCCGCCGACGAGGCGTCGTACGACCTGTCCGTCGGCGAGATCGCGGAGGCGCTGGCCCGTGAGGACCCGCCAGGACCCCGTGCGGACACCCCGCCGGCCGCGCAGACCGCGCTGCTGGCCGCCCACGACACGTACGAGAGCCGCTTCGGACACCCGTTCGTGATCTGTCTCGACACGCACGCGCCGGAGGAGCACCTCGACCAGATCCTCACCGGGATCCGCTTCCGGCTGGGCAACGAGCGGGACGAGGAGCGCGCCGTGGCCGCCGACGAGCTGCGCAGGCTCGCCCGGGGACGGCTCGCCCGGCTCGTACGGGAACCGTGGACGCGGGCGACACCCCGCACCGCCGGCCCGTCCGTCGCCGTACAGCCCGCCGGATAGCGGAGTTCGTGGCCGTTTGACTGGGCTGTTTGATTGCCTGTTTGATCACACCGGAGGCCCCCGGGCGAGGGAACCGACAACTCGTCGCTACGATGACCGGGGCCGGTGGACCGTACCCGGCCGGGTCAGACCGACATAACCAAGCCGGCCGACCCCAATCCCCGCTCCCGGAGGGTATTTCCGTGCCGGCTGGAACGCTGTATCGCGGCCGGGAAGGTATGTGGTCCTGGGTGGCTCATCGAGTCACCGGCGTCCTCATCTTCTTCTTCCTGTTCGTACACGTCCTCGACACCGCTCTCGTCCGCGTCTCTCCCGAGGCGTACGACGATGTCGTGGCCACCTACAAGACCCCGCTCGTGGCATGCCTCGAGTACGGCCTTGTCGCCGCCATCCTGTTCCACGCGCTGAACGGCCTTCGGGTCATCGCCGTGGACTTCTGGTCCAAGGGCGCCCGCTACCAGAAGCAGATGCTCTGGACCGTGCTGGGCGTCTGGATCGTGCTGATGGCCTTCGCGCTTGCGCCCGTCCTCGGTCACGCCGTACGCGAAGTCTTCGGGAGCTGAGTCAAGAACATGTCCGCTGAGACCTCTTCCGCAGTCGGTCCCGTCGAGGGCGTAAGCCTGTACGACGTGGACAACCCGGCGCCCGTCATCGAGCCCCCGCGCAAGCGGACCTCGAAGACGCCCCGCACCACGCGCACCAACTTCGAGCTGTACGGCTGGCTGTTCATGCGCCTGTCCGGCATCGTGCTCGTCGTCCTCGTCCTCGGCCACCTCCTGATCCAGCTGGTGCTGGACGGCGGCGTTTCGAAGATCGGCTTCGCCTTCGTGGCGGGCCGCTGGGCCTCGCCGTTCTGGCAGGCCTGGGACCTCGTCATGCTGTGGCTGGCCATGCTGCACGGCGCCAACGGCCTGCGTACCGTCATCAACGACTACGCGGAGCGGCCCACCACCCGCTTCTGGCTGAAGAACCTGCTGTACACCGCCACGGTGTTCACCGTCCTTCTGGGCACGCTGGTGATCTTCACCTTCGACCCGAACATCCGCTAGGCCCGGGGCTGAGGCAACCAAGATGAAGATTCACAAGTACGACACTGTCATCGTCGGCGCCGGTGGCGCGGGCATGCGCGCGGCCATCGAGTCGACCAAGCGCAGCCGCACCGCCGTCCTGACGAAGCTCTACCCCACGCGTTCCCACACGGGCGCGGCGCAGGGCGGCATGGCCGCGGCGCTGGCGAACGTGGAGGAGGACAACTGGGAGTGGCACACCTTCGACACGATCAAGGGCGGCGACTACCTGGTCGACCAGGACGCCGCCGAGATCCTGGCGAAGGAGGCCATCGACGCGGTCCTCGACCTGGAGAAGATGGGCCTGCCGTTCGGCCGTACGCCCCAGGGTGAGATCGACCAGCGCCGTTTCGGCGGTCACTCCCGCAACCACGGCGAGGCCCCCGTCCGCCGGTCCTGCTACTCGGGCGACCGCACCGGCCACATGATCCTCCAGACCCTCTACCAGAACTGCATCAAGGAGGGTGTGGAGTTCTTCAATGAGTTCTACGTCCTCGATCAGCTCATGGTGGAGGAGGACGGCGTCAAGAAGTCCGCGGGCGTCGTCGCGTACGAACTGGCCACCGGTGAGATCCACGTCTTCCAGGCCAAGTCGGTCATCTACGCCTCGGGCGGCACCGGCAAGTTCTTCAAGGTGACCTCCAACGCGCACACCCTGACCGGTGACGGCCAGGCCGCGTGCTACCGCCGCGGGCTGCCGCTGGAGGACATGGAGTTCTTCCAGTTCCACCCGACGGGCATCTGGCGCATGGGCATCCTGCTGACGGAGGGCGCCCGCGGTGAGGGCGGCATCCTCCGCAACAAGGACGGCGAGCGCTTCATGGAGAAGTACGCGCCGGTCATGAAGGACCTCGCGTCCCGTGACGTCGTCTCCCGCTCCATCTACACCGAGATCCGTGAGGGCCGCGGCTGCGGTCCCGAGGGCGACCACGTCTACCTCGACCTCACGCACCTCCCGCCGGAGCAGCTCGACGCCAAGCTCCCGGACATCACCGAGTTCGCGCGTACGTACCTGGGCATCGAGCCGTACACGGACCCGATCCCGATCCAGCCGACCGCGCACTACGCCATGGGCGGCATCCCGACGAACGTCAAGGGTGAGGTCCTCCGCGACAACACCACCGTCGTTCCCGGCCTGTACGCCGCCGGTGAGGTCGCCTGCGTCTCGGTGCACGGCGCCAACCGCCTGGGCACCAACTCGCTGCTCGACATCAACGTCTTCGGCAAGCGGGCCGGCATCGCCGCCGCCGAGTACAGCCACGCGAACGAGTTCGTCGAGCTGCCCGATGACCCGGCGTCGATGGTCGTCGACCAGGTCGAGCGGCTGCGCAACTCCACCGGCACCGAGCGCGTGGCCGCGCTGCGCCTGGAGCTCCAGGAGACCATGGACGCCAACGTCATGGTCTTCCGCACCGAGCAGACGATCAAGACGGCCGTCGAGAAGATCGCCGAGCTGCGCGAGCGCTACCTGAACGTGTCCATCCAGGACAAGGGCAAGCGCTTCAACACGGACCTGCTTGAGGCCGTCGAGCTGGGCAACCTGCTCGACCTGGCCGAGGTCATGGCCGTCTCGGCGCTGGCGCGCAAGGAGTCCCGCGGCGGTCACTACCGCGAGGACTTCCCGACCCGCGACGACGTCAACTTCATGCGCCACACCATGGCGTACCGCGAGGTCGCGGCCGACGGCTCCGAGTCGATCCGGCTCGACTACAAGCCGGTCGTCCAGACCCGCTACCAGCCGATGGAGCGTAAGTACTGATGGCTACCCCGACGATGGACAAGGCGGAGAAGGACGCCAAGGGCGCGCCCGAGGCCGGCTTCGCCGACTCTCCGTACATCACGGTCACCTTCCGGATCCGCCGCTTCAACCCCGAGGTGTCCGAGGACGCCGAGTGGCAGGACTTCGAGGTCGACATGGACCCGAAGGAGCGTGTCCTCGACGCCCTTCACAAGATCAAGTGGGACCAGGACGGCACGCTCACCTTCCGCCGTTCCTGCGCCCACGGCATCTGCGGCTCCGACGCGATGCGGATCAACGGCAAGAACAGGCTCGCCTGCAAGACGCTGATCAAGGACATCAACCCGCAGAAGCCGATCACGGTCGAGGCCATCAAGGGCCTGACGGTCCTCAAGGACCTGGTCGTGGACATGGAGCCGTTCTTCCAGGCCTACCGCGACGTGATGCCCTTCCTCATCACCAAGGGCAACGAGCCGACCCGCGAGCGTCTGCAGTCCCCCGAGGACCGCGAGCGCTTCGACGACACCACCAAGTGCATCCTGTGCGCCGCGTGCACGTCCTCGTGCCCGGTGTTCTGGAACGACGGCCAGTACTTCGGCCCGGCGGCGATCGTCAACGCGCACCGCTTCATCTTCGACAGCCGTGACGAGGGTGGCGAGCAGCGGCTCGAAATCCTCAACGACAAGGACGGCGTGTGGCGCTGCCGCACGACGTTCAACTGCACGGACGCCTGCCCGCGAGGCATCGAGGTCACCAAGGCGATCCAGGAAGTGAAGCGCGCGCTGATCACGCGTCGCTTCTGATCCTCCTGGCCGAACGAAGGTGAGAAGGGCCCCGCCCCCGGGTGACCGGGGGCGGGGCCCTTCTCGTACTCTGCGGGGCCCTTCTCGTACTTCTGCGGGTCCCTGCTCGTACCTCTGCGGGTCCCTACAGCCGGATCAGTTCCCACAGCCGCCAGATGCCCGTGCCGTCCGACAGGTACTGCACGCCGCCGACCTGGCCGTTGCTCAGCACGTAGTCCTTGGTCTGCCACAGCGGCACCAGCGGCACGTCCTGCGCGACGATCTTGTGCATCGCCTTGAAGTCTTCGACGGTGTCGCTGCGCTGGGAGGTGCGCTGCGTGCTGGCGATCAGCCGCTCGATCTGCGGGTTGGCGTACTCGTTCGCATTGCTGTTGCCCTTGCCGACGAGCGGCTGGCTGTAGTTGTCCGGGTCCGGGAAGTCGGCGACCCAGCCGAGGTTGTACGCGTCGAACCTGCCCGCCTTGTAGTCCGTCTGGAAATCGTCCCAGACCGTCTTCTCCTTCAGCGTGACGGAGAAGAGGCCCGACCCGTCCAGCTGCTTCTTCAGCTCCCTGGCCTCGGGCCGGGTCGCACCGCCCTTGGCGTACCCCAGGGTGAACTTCACCGGGATCTCCACGCCCGCCTTCTCCAGCGCCGCCTTCGCCTTCTTGACGCTGGGGCTGGAGGTGGCGTCGAAGAAGGGGGTCCCGTGGCCGATGACGCCCTTGGGGATGGCGTCGTAGAGCGGCTCGACGGTGTTGAAGTACACGTCGGCGGCCAGCTTCGGGCGGTCGACGAGGTACGAGACGGCCCGGCGGACGTCCCGGTCGGCGAAGGGCGAGGTCTTGCGGACGTTCAGGACCATGTTGCGGGTCTCGGTCGCGTCGACCTCGCTGACCTGGACGTTCGGGTCGCCGGGGGTCAGCTTGGAGAGCATTTCGGGCGGCAGCTGCCGGTGCGCGACGTCGAGTTCCTTGCCCTCCCACGCCTTCTGCATGTCCTCGGACGCCTCGAAGTAGTTCACGTCGACCGGATTGCCCGGCTTCTGCACGGCCCCCCGGTACTGCGGGTTCGGGGCGAGCCGGGCGAGCTTGCCCTTCGTGTACGAGGACAGGACGTACGGCCCCGAACCGTCGACTCCGGCCTCCTCCCGCTGGGCGGTCGCCGGGTACTTCTCGCTGTCGACGATCGAGCCCGCACCGGAAGCCACCTTGAAGGGGAAGGTGGCGTCGCCGGCGTGCAGGTTGAAGATGATCCTCGACCCGTCGACGGAGACCGACTTCAGCGTGGTGAAGAGGGAACGGGGGCCCACCTCCTGGCCGTTGCGCAGAATGCGGTCGTAGCTGAACTTGACGTCCCCGGCGGTGATCTTCTTCCCGTTGGAGAAGGCCAGACCGTCCTTGAGCTCGCACTGGTACGTCATGAGCTTCTGCCCGACGAAGTGGCACTCCTTGGCGGCGTCCGGAGTCGGCGTCGCCGCACCGGTCTTGAGCGTCAGCAGCGACTGGTAGAGGTTGCTGTAAAGCGCCCAGGAGCCCACGTCGTACGCATAGGCCGGGTCCAGCGAGGACGCCTTGTCGGTCGTACCGACCTTGATGGCCGCGACGTCGTCACCGTCCGAGGGGAGGAGCTGCCACGCCCCGACTGCGGCTCCTGCCACGACTGCCGCCGTGACGCTGACACGCAGGCGGATGGATCCCCTCGACCGCATAGTGACTTGCTCTCCTCGTAAGGCCCCACCCAGGGGCGGACGGAAGATCGACACGCCCAGCCCCACGATTCGTTCACCTAATCACACGAATTAGGACCACGGAAGGGGCAATTCTTTCCGAAGTGACACATGGGGCACAGGTGATCCACAAGTGATCCACAACTGACGTACGGGTTCAGAGCAGCTGCCGCAGGGATTCGCCGATGGCGGCCACTCCTTCGGCGATTTCGGTGGGGGTGCTCGCGGCGTAGCCGAGCACGAGACCCGGCCGGTGGGGGCGCTGGGCGTGCCAGGACAGCGGCTGGACCTTGACGCCGCGGGCGAGCGCCGCGGCGGCGAGGCCGGTGTCGGCGAAATCGGTGCCGGACTTTGACTCGAAGGTGATCGTGAGGTGCAGGCCCGCCGCGGTGCCGTGCACGGTCGCGTCCGGGAGATGGGTGCGGATCGCTTCGATCATCGCGTCGCGGCGACGTCGGTGGTGCCTGCGCAGGAGGCGCAACTGGCGTTCCATTTCGCCCGATTCCATGAACTGGGCCAGTGCCAGCTGCGGCAGGACCGCATTACCGAGGTCGGCGAACCGTTTGGCGTCCACGAGGACGTCGCGGTACTTCGGCGGGGCGAGGACCCAGCCGATGCGCAGCGCGGGGGCGAGGAGCTTGGACACACTGCCGGCGTAACAGACGCGGCCGGCGAGCACGGAGCGCAGGGCGGGCACCGGGGTCCGGTCGTAGCGGTGCTCGGCGTCGTAGTCGTCCTCGACGATCAGACCGCCGCTGTCGTGGGCCCAGTGCAGCAGTTCGGTGCGCCGGGCGCCGCGGAGGACCACGCCGGTGGGGAACTGGTGCGCGGGCGTGAGGAGAACGGCCGCCGCCCCCGACGCACGGAGTTCGTCGACGCGCACCCCTTCGGAGTCGACCGCGACGGGCGGGGTGTCCAGACGGCAGTGGTTCAGGTGCTGGCGGGCGCCGAGCGAACCGGGGTCCTCCACGGCCACCGCGCGGACGCCGTCCTCGTACAGCACCTGTCCGAGCAGGGTGAGCGTCTGGGCGGTGCCCGAGACGATGAGCAGCTCGTCGGGGTCCGCGCGGATGCCCCTGTTGCGGGCGATCCAGTGCGCCACGGCCAGGCGCAGCGCCGGGGCCCCGCGCGGATCCCCGTATCCGAGGTCGGACGCGGCGAGGCGGCCGACGGCACGGCGCTCGGCGCGCAGCCAGGCCGCGCGCGGGAAGGCGGCGAGGTCGGGGACGCCCGGGGAGAGGTCGATACGGGCCCTGGCCGCGCGCACCGCGTCGAAGACGCCGACGCCGGGTGCGGGGGCGAACAGGGCGTGCGGCGGGGGCACCGTCGCTCTCGCTGGCGCTGTCGCAGCCGGGGCCGGGGCTCCGACGACGACCGTTCCGCCACGTCCTCGCCCGGCGAGGTGTCCGTCCTCGATCAGGCGCTGGTACGCCTCGGTCACCACGCCCCGCGAGACGCCGAGTTCGCCCGCCAGGACCCGGGTGGCGGGCAGCCGGCTCCCCACCGGCAGCCTGCCGTCCGCCAGCGCGGCCCTGATCCGCCGGGCCAGCCAGTCGGACTTCCCGCCCAACGGGGCTTCCTCCAGGGCGAGATGAAGGAAATCGGACCCGGCGGCCACCGCCGGTATGGACCGGTCGACTGCACCAGGATTGGATCTGTCCATGAGTCCATACTGGGCCCAGGCTGAACCCATGACCACCACCACAGCAACACCCACTCCCGCAGTCGACTACGTGCACGGCTACTCACCGCGCGAAGGGCAGCGACTCGGCGACCAGGCGGACACCCTCGCGCAGTTGCTCCACGGCGGCACGTCCTACCCGCCCGGCAGCCGGGTGCTGGAGGTCGGCTGCGGGGTCGGCTCCCAGACGGTCCATCTGCTCCGGTCCAGCCCCGGGGCGCACATCGTCGCGGTCGACCAGTCCGAGGAGTCGCTCGCCCAGGCCCGCGCCCACGTCACGGGCCTGTTCCCCGACGCCCCGGTGCGGTGGCAGCAGGCAGACATCTTCGAACTCCCCTTCTCCGACGCGGAGTTCGACCACATCTTCGTGTGCTTCGTCCTGGAACACCTGGCGGATCCCCTGCGGGCACTGGCCGGACTGCGGCGCGTACTGCGGCCCGGGGGCACCATCACGGTGATCGAGGGAGACCACGGCTCGGCGTTCTTCCACCCCGACAGCGCGGACGCGCGCGCCGCGATCGACTGCCAGGTCCTCCTCCAGAAGGCGGCCGGCGGCAACGCGCTGCTCGGCCGACAGGTACAGCCGCTGCTGGACGGTGCCGGATACGAGAGCGTCGTGGTCCGGCCCCGTACGGTCTACGCCGACAGCACACGGCCCGGCCTGGTCGACGGCTTCACCCGCAACACGTTCCTCGCGATGGTCGAGTCCGTCCGGGACGACGCACTGGCCGCCGCCCTCACCACCGAGGCCGACTGGGACCGGGGAATCGCGGATCTGCACAGGGCCGCCGCTGACGACGGAACGTTCCACTACACCTTCTTCAAGGGCGTCGCGGTCAACCCGCATCACCCTCACTCTGCGTGGCGTGGGGCGGGACGGGCTGCTGGGGCGAACCGTGCGCCCGACAGTCCCGCCGAAGGTGGCGTACGAGAGGGCTCGCACGGCTCGTGAGCTGCACTTCTCGTCTCTCGGGCCCGGCGGAGGCGAGGGCGCGGCACCACGAGGCCAGTCAGCTTGTATGACCTATTTCCCTTACGGATAGTGGCCATTCCGATGGGCAGCCTGGTGGCGTCACAAGCCTCTGCGGAACAGTGAACAGGGAAGAGGGAACATGAGATCGAGCAGGCACAAGGGGCGGCTCCGAAGGTCGGTCCCGGCGATCGCCGGTGCCTTCCTGCTGCTGGCGGTGCTGCCCGCCAGCGCCCAGGGGGCGTCCGGCTCCTACACGTACCTCACGGCTTCCGGGCAGCCCTTCCAGGTCGCCGAGCCGCCGAGCGACACCTGTCTGCCGTTCGTCAGCGGCGCGGTGCGGTTCTCGAACGACACCACCGACACGGCCTTCCTGTACGCGGACGGCGCGTGCGGCGGGGGATGGGCGCTGGTGGGAGTGGGGGCCACCTGGGACCAGACGGGCGTACTGGCGGGAAGCGTGCGGCTCGGTTCGACCGCGCGGAGCGCACAAGGAGCGGGCAGGTGACGGCGCTGCAGCGGGCCGCGCGGGCCATGGTGACGACGGTGGCCGCCCTCACCACCGCCCTCGTCTTTCACACACCCGCCTCCGCCGCGGTCTCCGACGTGACGAACCCCGCCACGTCGGGCGTCGCGAGCGGTCAGGGCTTCGCCGCCGGCGGCGCGTACAAGTGGTGGACCTACGGCGACTGGAAGGTTGGCGACTGCCACCAGACCGGCGGCCATCTCCGGCTCTACGAGGACGGCAAGCTCACCTTCAGCGCACGGACGTGGACGGACTTCACCATGAGCGGCGACGTCTGGCACGCGCGGTTCCAGCTGAAGAACGCGGCGGGGAACATCATGTTCACCACGGCCACCTACGACAGCCCGACCATGTGGGCGAGCAAGAAGCACGACTGGGAACGGCAGGGCACGTTCGAGCCCGGCGTGTACAACGCGACCGTCACGCCCACCCAGTGGGCCTCCTGCTGACCGGGCCGTGAGTGGTGGCTCCGGGGAGTGCGCCCGGAGCCAGCACCGCGCCGGGGGGCGCGGCCGCGTTCAGGCCTGACGGGAAGCCAGTTGTACGAGGGTGATGTCGGACGGGGCACCGACGCGGACCGGCGGACCCCAGGCGCCCGCGCCGCGGGAGACGTAGAGCTGGGTGTCGCCGTAGCGTTCCAGGCCTGCGACGGTGGGGTTGGCGAGTTCGGCGATGAGGTTGCCGGGCCAGAGCTGGCCGCCGTGGGTGTGGCCGGAGAGCTGGAGGTCCACGCCGTGCCGGACCGCTTCGTGGATCTGGACCGGCTGGTGGGCGAGGAGCACGGAGGCGCGGGTGCGGTCGCGGTCGCCCAACGCCCTTGCGAAGTCGGGGCCTTGGCCGTACGCCTCACCGCCGACGTCGTTGACCCCGGCGAGGTCGAAGCCGGGGATCTCGACGCGGGCGTTCTCCAGGGGGTGCAGGCCCAGTTCGCGGATGTGGGCGAGCCAGGGGGCGGCGCCGGCGTAGTACTCGTGGTTGCCGGTGACGAAGAAGTTGCCGTGCTGTGAACGGAGTTGAGCGAGCGGCTCGGCGGCCCGCCCCAGGTCCTCGACGCTGCCGTCGACCAGGTCGCCGACGACCGCGATCAGGTCGGGCTGGGTGGAGTTGATGGCGTCGACGATGCGCTGGGTGTGGGCGCGGCCGAGGATGGGGCCGAGGTGGATATCGCTGACCACGGCTATGCGGAAGCCGTGGGAGGAGCGGGGGAGGTGGGCGAGGGGAACGGTGACGCGCTTGACGCGGGGGCCGCTGAGGACGCCGTACGCGCCGTAGCCGACGGTCGCGGTGGCGGCCACGGCTGCGGCGGCGCCGACGGTGCGGGAGATGAAGAGACGCCGAGACTGCTGGTTCCCGCCGCCCTGTGGGCAGCTGGGCCGCCCGGGGGTCCCTCCCTGCTCGAGCGAAGCCGAGAGTTTGGGGGCGGGTGGGCACAGGGCGGCCCCCGGCGGAGCCGCGCCCTCGCTTCCGCTCACGCTCGCTCCCGCCCCGCAGAGCGGGGGCGGCGCGACCTCAGCGGTCGCGGGCTCGGGCGGCACGGTGTCCCGCGAGCCCAGCCACCGCGCGAGCAGCGGGCGTATCGCTTCACCCGCCAGCAGCGCCAGCGTCACGTACAGGAGGAGGGCGAGCCAGAGGAAGCCCGGCCAGGCGAGGAGTTGCTGGAGCCAGAAGGGGGCGCCGATTCGGCCGGAGGTCACCGCTCCGAGGGATGTCAGCGGGAGCGCGATCGCGGCGGCCGCGCCGGCCCGCCGCACCCGGCGGCCCCGGGGGCCGGGCCCGGTGGTGTCCCGCACGAGGCGTTTCCACACGTACCAGTGGACGGCCCCGAGAAGGCCGAGCACACACAGGACGACCAGCACGGCAACGGCGATGACGAAACCCCCTCCACCCGCCCCGGCCGGGCGGGATGCTTCAAGGTACCGAGGCCCAGGTGGGGGCGTGTGGGGGCGGTCGGTTATCCGTCGTCGTCCTTGCCCGATCCGGACCCGCCCGGCTCGGGCGGTGCGTCCTTCGGGGCGGCCGCCGCCTCCTTCGGGTCGGGCTCGGTCATGGTGACGCCCCACTTCTGGGCGGAGCCGATCCGGACGCTGATCCTCTTGGTCTGGCCGGTCTTCTCGAAGTAGAGGATCACGGCCTGGCGCACCGAGCCGTCACCGTAGAAGTCCGCCGCCACGTCGCCCCCGGCCGCCTTGCCGAAGGTGTCGATCCAGTTGCGGGCGGTCTTCGCCGCCACGGCCCCGGCGTCCCCTGGTTCACCGTCCACCGGCAGGTCCTCGGCGGCGAGGGCGGCCAGGCCCTCGGCATCGCCGTCGGCCAGCCGCCAGACCACCCGCTGGACCATTTCCAGACTTCCCGTGCTCGGGTATCCCACGACGCGCAGCGGCTTGTACCCCACGTAGTCGTTCACGTAGTCCAGTTCGCCGTACGACGAACAGCCCGTCAGCGCGATGCCCGCACCGACGGCCAGGCTTCCGGCCGCGCGGAAGCTCACGCCTGTTCGCGCCGCAGCGCCCGTACCGAACGGAACCCGATCACGCCGACGGCCGTCCCCAGAAGGAAGGACGTCACGGCGAGCAGCAGGTGCACCCAGAAGTAGGCGGTCGGGTCGCCCGCGTCGTCGAAGGCGAGCCCGCTCCCGTCCTTGATCAGGTTTTTGACGAAAGTGGCCCAGATGAACCAGCTCCACACCCCGAAGGCGAGCAGGAACCAGGACGCGGAGCGGTTGAGCTTCATGGGCCCAGTATCGCCGCCGGCCGGCCCGACCGGTCGGCGGGGTGCGGGAGGCGGCCGGGTCGGGGCCGTCCCCCTTGGGCTGGTCCGGCGGCTGTTGCGGCGGGTCACAGCCGGTATGACCGGAACCACAGGTGGGCCCTGTACGTTCACGTCCGTGTCTGCCGTGAAAAGGACCGCCCTCGCGGTCGCCTCCGCCGCCCTGTTGGTGCCCACGATCCTCGTCGTACCGGCGGCGCATGCCGTCGATCCTGATCCGAAGTCGGACGACAAACCGAAGCCTCCGGCCGCGATGTCGTCGGTCGGCGGCGAGAAGCTGGGCAAGGCGGGGACGCAGGTGGAGCTGCTGCCCGGTGCGCCCGTGCTGCCCAAGGATCTGTCCGGGCGGTCGTGGATCGTCGCGGACGCGGAGAGCGGCGAGGTGCTCGCCTCGCACAACGCGCACTGGCGGCTGGCCCCCGCGTCCACCCTCAAGATGCTGTTCGCGGACACGGTGCTGCCGCGGCTGCCCAGGGACCAGGTCTACAAGGTCAAGCCGGCCGACCTGGAGGGCATGGGTGACGGCAGCAGTCTGGTCGGGGTCAAGGAGGACCTCGACTACAAGGTCCAGGATCTGTGGCGCGGAGTGTTCCTCAAGTCGGGCAATGACGCCGTACATGTGCTGACGGCGATGAACGGCGGTCTGCCCAAGACCGTCGCCGACATGAACGCGCACGCCCGCGAGCTCCAGGCCGTCGACACCCATGTGGCGTCCCCCGACGGCTACGACTCCCCCGGCCAGGTCTCCAGCGCGTACGACCTCACGCTGATCGCCCGCTCCGGCATGCAGAAGAAGGACTTCCGGGAGTACGCGGCGACCGTGCGCGCCAAGTTCCCCGGCGAGAGGCTTCCGGACGGCACGCGCGACAGTTTCGAGATCCAGAGCACCAACCGGCTGATGACGGGCGAGGACGACGTCGCCCCGTACAAGGGCATCGCGGGCGTCAAGAACGGCAACACCTCCCACGCCGGAGCCACCTTCACCGGGGTCGCCCAGCGCGGCGAGAAGGTCCTGCTCGTCACCGTCATGAACCCGCAGTCCGACGAGAGCCAGGCGGTCTACAAGGAGACCGCGCGGCTGCTCGACTGGGGTTTCCAGGCGGCCGGGAGGGTGAAGCCGGTCGGTGAGCTGGTCGCGCCGCGCTCGGTGGACACCGGCGCGGGCAAGGGCGCTCCCCCGGCGAAGGGGAAGGCGAAGGGGAAGGCGGAAGAGAGTGCGGCGCCGACCAGGCTGGCCGCTGTGGACAGCGGGTCCAGTGGGGTCGGCATCGCGCTCGCGGTGGCGGGCGGGCTGCTGGTGGTGCTGGCGGGTGCGGTGTTCCTGGTCAACCGGAAGTGGCCGGTGCCTGCGCTGTCGCGCCGCCGCCCGTAGGGGTCTTCGCGTCGTCGGTGCCGTCCGCGGGCGCTTCCCCGTCCGCGTGCGGTGCCGCCGTCCAGGCGGCGCAGCACAGCATCAGCTTTGCCGTGAAGTTGATCCACAGGAGCAGGGCGACGGGGACGCCGAAGGCCCCGTACATGCTCTTGGAGGCGACGCCGCTCATGTAGCCGCCCAGCAGCATCTTGAGGAGCTCGAAGCCGACCGCGCCGATGAGGGCCGCGGTGATGAGCCGGTGCCGTTCGGGCTGGACGCCGGGCAGCAGCGTCAGGACGTACAGCAGCAGCAGGAAGTCCGCGGCGACCGCGACCAGCAGGGCGGCGATCCGCAGCAGGACGCCGCCCGCGCCGCTCTCGGGGATGTCCAGGGTGCGGGCGGTCCAGCCGACCGCCGTGGAGCCGACGGCGGAGGCGAGAAGCGAGCCGAGCCCCGCGCCTCCGAGGCCGAGCAGGACGAGCCCGTCCTTGGCCTTGCGGAGGATCGGGTTGCCCTCGTCGGTGTCGTCCAACTGCCATACGACGCGCAGGCATTCACGCATCGATCCGACCCATCCGATGCCGGTGAAGAGGAGCAGGGCACCCGCGACGATGCCGACGGTGCCCGCGTTGTTGATGAGGGCGTCGATGTCGAGCTGGTCGGAGATCCCGGGGACCTGCTCGGCGATGCGGCTCTTGATGTCGGCGACCTGCTCCTTGCTGAGCACGGCCGCGCCGATCGCGGCGGCGACGGTGATCAGCGGGAAGAGCGCCAGGAAGCTGATGAAGGTGACCGCTGCGGCGAGTCTGCTCCACTTCGCGCGGTCGAGCGTCTCGTACGTGCGCCAGGCGTGCGTGCCCATCAGACGCACGACGAGCGGCCCGATGACGGGGAGGTTCTTCAACCAGTCCATGTTCCGTGTGTACCTGCCTGCCTTCTCGTACGGAAAACCAAAGTCCGTGTACCCCAAAAACGCAGGCAGGTGGCGAGCGCCATGCCGACGACCGAGCCGGAAACGGTGTCGGCGTGCGGGGAGGTCAGGCCGAGCCCGTAGTGCGAGAGCGCCAGGCAGAGCAACTGGAGCAGTGCGCCCGCCGCGTTGACGGCGAAGAAGATGCCGTACCGGCGCAGGCGTGAGGCCTGGGCCGCTTGGTTCTTGTACGTGCCGAGGGCGTTTCCCGCGTACGCGACGGTGCATCCGGCGAGGAACGCGACGGCCTTCGCGGGGAGCGGGTCCCAGCCGAGGGGGCCGCGCAGCCAGACGAAGAGGGCCAGGTCGGCGAGGTAGGCGCAGAGACCGACGGCGGCGAAGGAGCCGATCTCCGACCAGTCGAAGGTACGGGCCCTCACAGGTCGGCGACCGCGAGAGCGTACATCGCCGTCCAGATCAGGCCGATGAGCGCCAGGCCGCGGTCGCGCAGGACGACGTCCTCGGGGGCTCCGGCGGTGCCCCGGTCGGCGAAGACCGCGTACCGCAGGATTCCGGCGATGAAGGCGACCATGGAGAGTTCGCGCCAGGGCAGCAGGCCGCCGTCGCCGGGGGTCGAACCGGGGGCGCCGCCGTGCTCCAGGGCCCACAGGCAGTAGCCGAGTACGGCGACCCCGGCGGCGAGCTGCCAGACGAACCGCAGGTAGCCGGTGGTGTATTCGCCGAGCAGCGCCCTGGTCCTGCCCTTGTGCGGGCTGTCGGCCAGCTGGACGGCCTCGGAGTAGCGCTTGGCGGCGACCATGAACAGCGCGCCGAATCCTGTGGTGATCAGGAACCAGCGGGAGAGCGTGATGTCGAGCGCCACTCCGCCGATCATCGCGCGCATCAGGAAGCCCGCGGTGACGACGAGCAGGTCCAGGACGAGTACGTGCTTGAGGCGCAGGCAGTACGCCATCTGCATGACCACGTAGCCGGTGAGGAGGGCGGCGGTCATCGGGTTGCAGAGGAAGGCGGCGGCGGTCGGCGCGAGGACACCGAGCACGGCGCCGGTGGCGTACGCGACGGGGACGGGGACCTGTCCTGCGGCGACCGGGCGGCGGCACTTGGTGGGGTGGGCGCGGTCGGCCTCGGCGTCGAGGGCGTCGTTGATCAGGTAGACGGCGGCCGCGGCTGCCGTGAACAGGGCGAAGACGACGGCCAGTTGGGCCATCGAGCGGCTGGTGAAGAGCTGTCCTGCGGCGGCCGGGGCGGCCACCACGAGGCTGTTCTTGACCCACTGGCGGGGGCGCGCGGTGCGCAGCAGCCCCAGCGGGAGGCCCAGCCGGCGCCTGGCGTGGCGCTGCCGGGGCGGGGCGGCGGCGGCCGGGGCGCGCCGGTCCTGCTGTTTCTCCAGGAGGGGGAGGACGGTGCGGTCAGCCACGGAAGGCCCCCTGGAGGCTCTTCGCACCGGCGCAGGAAGCCCGCCGGAGGTTGGCCTCCCGGGCGCCCAGCCACTTGGCGCCGAGCCCCGCGGTGAGCCCTCCGAGCAGCGCGCCCGCGGCGACGTCGCTCGGGTAGTGGACGCCGACGACGAGGCGGGACACGCACATCGCGGCGGCCAGCGGCGGGACGACCTGCCTGCCGAAGGATCCGAGCGCACCGAGGGAGACCGCGGCCGCGGCCGCCGAGGTGGCGTGCGAGCTGGGGAAGGAGTACCGGCCCAGGGTCTTCACCAGGGGCTGCCGGGCGGGCAGTCGGGGGCGCGGGCGGCGCACCGCGCGCTTGAGTCCCATGCTCGCCGCCTGGGCCGCGCCGATCAGTGCCGTACCCCGCAGCCAGGCGTCCCGCCGGTCGCGGTCGACGGCCGCACCGACGAGTCCTGCGGCGAGCCAGAGGGCGCCGTGCTCGCCGCTGAAGGAGAGGGCGCGGGCGGCGGCGGCCACCCGCGGGTCCGTTCCGCAGTCGCGCATCGCGGACAGCAGACGGTGGTCCACATCTCGCATCTGTCATCCCTTGGATTCGGCCGGACTCTGCTGGATTCGGCGTGCGTGGCCCGGCGGGGCACACATCAGGGGAGACTCTTGTCGGAAAAAAGCCAATATTCATGACATTTAGTGATGACACTCGATCAACCACCCGTTCCGCCGAAACGTTGCTTAGTTGGACATAACCGGGCAACTTCAGCGGTACCGTCGCGCCCATGCCTGACACCGCACCCGCTCACGCACCCGAGCACCCCGCACCGTCCGCCGACGCCTTCGCCTCCGTGACCGGTTGGGGGCGGACCGCCCCGACGACCGCGCTGATGGTCCGCCCCCGTACGTACGAGGAGGCGGCGGCGGCGGTACGCGGCTGCGGGGCGCGCGGCTCCATCGCGCGGGGCCTGGGCCGGGCGTACGGCGACGCGGCGCAGAACGCGGGCGGTTCGGTCCTCGACATGACGGGCCTGGACCGCATCCGCAGCATCGACGCGGACGCCGGAGTCGTGGTGTGCGACGCGGGGGTGAGCCTGCACCGGCTGATGGAAGTGCTGCTGCCGCTGGGCTGGTTCGTGCCGGTGACGCCCGGGACGCGGTACGTCACGGTGGGCGGGGCGATCGGCGCCGACATCCACGGCAAGAACCACCACGTCTCGGGCGGCTTCTCCCGGCACGTGCGCGCGCTCCAACTCCTCGGCGCCGACGGGGAGTCGCGTACGGTGCTGCCGGGCACGGACCTGTTCGACGCGACGGCCGGCGGGATGGGCCTGACCGGGGTGATCCTGTCGGCGACCGTCCAACTCCTGCGCGTCGAGACCTCTTTGATGTCGGTGGACACCGAGCGGGCCGGCGACCTCGACGACCTGATGTCCCGGCTGACGGAGACCGACCACCTCTACCGGTACTCCGTCGCCTGGATCGACCTGCTGGCCCGCGGGGCCGCGATGGGGCGGTCCGTCCTCACCCGCGGCGACCACGCCCCGCTGGACGTACTGCCGGCGCGGGCCCGCCGCCACCCGCTGACGTTCCGCCCCGGCCGGCTCCCCGGCGCACCCGCCTTCGTGCCGGAGGGGCTCCTCGGCCGGAAGTCGGTCGGGCTCTTCAACGAGCTCTGGTACCGGCGGGCGCCACGCGCGCGCGTGGGCGAGCTGCAGAAGATCTCCACGTTCTTCCACCCCCTGGACGGCGTCCCGCACTGGAACCGGATCTACGGGCGCTCCGGCTTCGTCCAGTACCAGTTCGTGGTCCCGTACGGGCAGGAGGAGGCGCTGCGGCGGATCGTGGGCCGGATCTCGCAGCGCGGCTGCCCGTCCTTCCTCGCCGTCCTGAAGCGGTTCGGCGACGGCGACCCTGGCTGGCTTTCGTTCCCGCTCCCCGGCTGGACGCTCGCCCTGGACATCCCGGCGAACCTGCCGCGCCTCGGCGCCTTCCTCGACGGGCTCGACGAGGAGGTGGCCGCCGCGGACGGGCGGATCTACCTGGCCAAGGACTCGCGGGTGCGGCCCGAGACGCTCGCCGCGATGTACCCGAAGCTGGCCGCCTTCCGCGCCCTGCGGGCCGAACTGGACCCGCACGGGGTCTTCACCTCGGACCTGTCCCGCCGCCTCGCACTCTGATTCATCCGCTCTCTGAGGAGTACGTCATGAAGGACGCCTTCGGCACCCCGCAGTCCCTGCTCGTCCTCGGCGGCACGTCCGAGATCGCTCTCGCCACCGCCCGCCGCCTCGTCGCCCGCCGCACCCGTACGGTGTGGCTGGCCGGCCGCCCCTCGCCCGCCCTGGAGGCCGCGGCGGGGCAGCTGCGCGACCTCGGCGCCGACGTCCGTACGGTCGCCTTCGACGCGCTCGACAGCGCCTCCCACGAGGAGGTGCTGGGCAAGGTCTTCACCGAGGGCGACATCGACATGGTGCTGATCGCCTTCGGGCTGCTCGGCGACCAGACCAACGACGAGGCCGAACCGATGGCCGCCGTACGGGTCGCCCAGACCAACTACACGGGCGCGGTCTCGGCGGGCCTGGTCTGCGCGAACGCCCTCCAGGGCCAGGGCCACGGCTCCCTCGTCGTGCTGTCCTCGGTCGCGGGCGAGCGGGCCCGCCGGGCGAACTTCATCTACGGCTCCAGCAAGGCGGGCCTCGACGCGTTCACCCAGGGCCTCGGCGACGCGCTGCACGGGACGGGGGTGCATGTGATGGTCGTACGCCCGGGGTTCGTCCGGACGAAGATGACGGAGGGGAGGCAGGAGACACCGCTGGCGACGACTCCTGAGGCGGTCGCGGAGGCGATCGAGTCGGGGCTGCGCCGCCGGGCCGAGGTGGTGTGGGTACCGGGCGCACTGCGCGCGGTGATGTCAGCCCTGCGCCACGTGCCGAGGCCCTTGTTCCGGCGCCTGCCGGTCTGATTTCTTCGTGCGGGTTCGTCGTGGCTGGTCGCGCAGTTCCCCGCGCCCCTAGGTATCTAATGCAGCGCCGGAGTGTCCTGCGGCAACCCCTGCGGGGGAATCTCTCCCCGCTCGGTGCCTCCGAACGCGTAGTCGCACAGCTTGCGCCAGACGCCGTCCGGGCCCTGCTCGTACAGGGCGAAGGAGGCGCAGGACCACTGCGCGGCGTACGTCGACAGTTCTTCGTACGCCCGGTCCATGCCCTCCTCCGTGATCCCGTGGGCCACGGTGACATGCGGGTGGTACGGGAACTGCAGCTCCCGCACCAGCGGCCCCGACGCGTCCCGCACGCGCTTCTGCAGCCACGCGCACGCGGACGCCCCCTCGACGACCTTCACGAAGACGACCGGCGACAGCGGCCGGAAGGTCCCCGTCCCCGACAGCCGCATCGGGAAGGGCCGTACCGAATCGGCGACCGCCGTGAGGTGCGCCTCGACGGCCGGCAGCGCGTCCGCGTCGATCTCGGTCGGCGGGAGCAGGGTGACGTGCGTAGGAATGCCGTGTGCGGCAGGGTCCCCGAAGGCCGCGCGCCGCTCCTGGAGCAGGCTGCCGTACGGCTCCGGGACCGCGATCGAAACGCCGAGCGTTACGGTCCCCACGTCGTTCTCCTCCGTCGTCGGTGCGGGCCGCCCGGCGGCGCGGCCGCGAGGCGTGTACGGGTGCAGTGTGGCGGGCGCACCGCCCTTGGGGCCAGAAGCCAAGGTCCAAGGCTTGCGGGAGGTGCGCCCGGCCGTCAGTGCTTGGCCGGCAGGAAGCCGATCCTGTCGTAGGCCTGGGCGAGGGTCTCGGCGGCGACCGCGCGGGCCTTCTCGGCGCCCTTGGCGAGGATCGCGTCCAGCGTCTCCGGGTCGTCCAGGTACTCCTGCGTACGGGTCCTGAACGGCGTCACGAACTCGACCATCTGCTCGGCGAGGTCCGTCTTCAGCGCGCCGTACATCTTCCCCTCGTACTCCTTCTCCAGCTCGGCGACGGACTTGCCGGTCAGCGTGGAGGAGATGGAGAGGAGGTTGGAGACGCCCGGCTTCTCCGCCGGGTCGAACCGGATGACGGTGTCGGTGTCGGTGACCGCGCTCTTGATCTTCTTCGCGGTGGCCTTCGGCTCGTCCAGGAGGTTGACGAGGCCCTTCGGCGTGGAGGCCGACTTGCTCATCTTGATGCTCGGGTCCTGGAGGTCGTAGATCTTCGCCGTCTCCTTGAGGATGTACGGCTCCGGGACGGTGAAGGTCTCGCCGAGCCGCGCGTTGAAGCGCTCCGCGAGGTCGCGGGTCAGCTCGATGTGCTGGCGCTGGTCCTCGCCGACGGGGACCTGGTTCGCCTGGTAGAGCAGGATGTCGGCGACCTGGAGGACCGGGTACGTGAAGAGGCCGACGGTGGTGCGGTCGGAGCCCTGCTTCGCGGACTTGTCCTTGAACTGGGTCATCCGGGAGGCCTCGCCGAAGCCCGTGAGGCAGTTCATCACCCAGCCGAGCTGGGCGTGCTCGGGCACATGGCTCTGCACGAAGAGTGTGCAGCGGTCCGGGTCCAGACCCGCGGCGAGGAGCTGGGCGGCGGCGAGGCGGGTGTTGGCACGCAGCTCGACCGGGTCCTGCGGGATGGTGATGGCGTGCAGGTCCACGACCATGTAGAAGGCGTCGTGCGTCTCCTGCAGGGCCACCCACTGGCGCACGGCGCCGAGGTAGTTGCCGAGGTGGAACGAGCCTGCGGTGGGCTGGATGCCGGAGAGCACACGGGGTCGAGAGGCCATGTACGTCATTCTCTCAGGTACGGGCCCGGCACTTCGCCGGGGGAGCACGGATGCGGGTGGGGGAACTCGATGCGGTGTCCCAAGGTGCTGCTGATCATGCTCATGGCACTGCTGGCCTGCTGCGGGTACGCGGGGATCGCGGCCGCCGCCGGACCGTCCAGCGTGCTTCTGGTCACACCTGCGAGCGGCCGGACCGCGTCGCTGTACGCGTCGGACGGCGACTACGGACGGTTGCGGGAGCTGCTCGACGGCGCCGGGGCGGCGGAGCGCGCCGAACGGCCGCCGCTGGAGGCTGCCATGCGGGCGCGGCAGCTCACGGTGACCTGGCTGGTGGACGACGTGGAGCCGTGGCGGCTCCAGCAGGTGTACGTACCGCAGGACGGCGGCGCCGTGTGGGTGCATACGGCGGCGGACGTCCCCCGTACGTACGAGGGCGGCTGGCACCGGGCCCGGCAGCCCCAGCGGCTGACCGCCCTGCTGAAGAAGCTCGGGCTGCTGGCGCCGTCGCACCGGACGGAGGCGGGCGGCGGGGAGTCGCCCGCCCCTCCCGCCTTCACGGTGTCCGGCTGGTGGTGGGCGCTGCCCGGGGCCGCGGCGGGGGCCGCCGGGGCGGTGCTGTACCTGCGGTGGCGCGAGCGGCGGGCGTACACCCGGGACAGACAGGGCGGCCAGGACCCGCCTGGCCCGCACCGTCAACTCATCGACCTCTGAACTCATCGACCTCTGAACGCAGTACGGGCGGCAACAGCACGGGCGGCAGCAAGCAGTACGGGCGGCAGCAGTACGGGCGGAACTCGCGGGTGCGGCGGCAAGGTTTCCGCGCCCTCCCCGTGACCGACGATAGAAAGGGGCGCCGTCCGCACCTTTCGCCGGACGGCCGTATCTGACGATCGGAGTTCCCGTGTCGACAACGGACGCCAGCATGAACGCCAGCACGCACGCCACCGCGGACGCCATCGCCTCTGTGGAGGCGCACAGTGCGCACAACTACCACCCGCTGCCCGTCGTCGTCGCCGAGGCGGAGGGCGCGTGGATGACCGATGTCGAGGGGCGCCGCTACCTCGACATGCTCGCCGGGTACTCGGCGCTCAACTTCGGCCACGGCAACCGCCGGCTGATCGACGCGGCCAAGGCGCAGCTGGAGAGAGTGACGCTGACGTCGCGGGCCTTCCACCACGACCGGTTCGCCGCGTTCTGCGACGAGCTCGCCGCGCTGTGCGGCATGGAGATGGTGCTGCCGATGAACACCGGCGCGGAGGCCGTCGAGACGGCCGTGAAGACCGCCCGCAAGTGGGGGTACCGGGTCAAGGGCGTGCCGGACAGGCGCGCCAGGATCGTCGTCGCCGCGAACAATTTCCACGGCCGTACGACGACGATCGTCAGCTTCTCCACGGACCCGGAGGCCCGTGCGGACTACGGCCCGTACACCCCGGGCTTCGACATCGTTCCGTACGGAGACCTGGCGGCGCTGGAGCGGGCGCTGACCGACGACACGGTGGCGGTGCTCCTCGAACCGATCCAGGGCGAGGCGGGGGTGCTGGTGCCGCCGGCCGGTTACCTCGCCGGTGTGCGGGAGCTGACGCGGGCGCGGAACGTGCTGTTCATCGCCGACGAGATCCAGTCGGGGCTCGGCAGGACGGGGAAGACCTTCGCCTGCGAGCACGAGGGCGTGGTGCCCGACATGTACGTACTGGGCAAGGCGCTGGGCGGCGGGGTGGTGCCGGTGTCGGCGGTGGTCTCCTCGGCGGCGGTGCTGGGCGTGTTCAAGCCGGGCGAGCACGGGTCGACGTTCGGCGGGAACCCGCTCGCCTGCGCGGTCGCGCTCGAAGTGATCGCGATGCTGCGCAGCGGCGAGTACCAGCAGCGGGCCACCGAACTGGGCGACCACCTGCACCACGAGCTGAACCTCCTGGTCGGCGGCGGCGCGGTGCAGGCGGTGCGCGGGCGCGGGCTGTGGGCCGGGATCGACATCGACCCGTCGCGCGGCACCGGACGGCAGATCTCCGAGCAGCTGATGGAGCGGAGGGTACTGGTGAAGGACACCCACGGGTCGACGATCCGGATCGCCCCGCCGCTGGTGATCAGCAAGGAGGACCTGGACTGGGGTCTCGACCAGCTCCGCGAGGTACTGGGCGACTAGCTAGGCCGGCTTCACCTGCTTCACCTGCTTCACCTGCTTCAGAGGATGACGTGGGGCAGGAAGCGGGCGTACTCGTCCGTGACCAGGCCCGCCGACTCCCGGATGCCGAGCCCCGCCGCCTCGTCCTCGACGACCCAGGCGCCGAGCACCGTACGGTTGCCGTCGAAGTCGGGCAGCGGGGCCAACTCCTGGTAGCAGACCGGGTCTTCGGCGGGGGCGGGCGGCTCGGCGCCCGGCTCGTGGACGGTGACTCCGGCGCCCTCGCGGCCGAGGAGGGGCTTGGCGACGTAGCCGGGCCCGTCCTCGTGGGCCAGCTCGCGGGGGCCGTCGAGGTAGGAGGCGAGCAGGTTGGGGTGGCCGGGGTAGAGCTCCCAGAGGATGGCCAGGAGGGCCTTGTTGGAGAGGAGCATCTTCCAGGCGGGCTCGATCCAGCAGGTGGTGCCGGTGCCGCCGCCGTTGTCGAGGGTGGACAGCACGTGCGGGCCGAACCGGTCGGTGGCCAGCCACTCCCACGGGTAGAGCTTGAAGCAGCTGCGGATGAAGCGGAGCTTCTCGTCGACGAAACGGCGCGAGAGCCGGTCCCAGCCGATCTGCTCGACGGAGATCGCCTCGGTGCGGATCCCGGCCTGTTCGGCGGTCTCGCGCAGGTAGGCGACCGTCATGAGGTCCTCGCCGAGTTCGTCGCCGTCGGAGTGGGCGAAGTGCAGCGGGCCCGGCGGCAGGAGGCGGGCCTGCCGCTTCCAGGCGTCGACGAGGCGTTCGTGCAGGGAGTTCCACTGGTCGGCGCCCGGGAAGAGCTCCTCCATCCAGAACCACTGCGGGCTGGCCGCCTCCACGAGGGAGGTCGGGGTGTCGGCGTTGTACTCCAGCATCTTGGCCGGGCCCGTGCCGTCGTAGCGCAGGTCGAACCGGCCGTAGAGGGAGGGGAGTTCGGCCCGGCGGCGCCAGGACTCGGCGATCAGCTTCGCCAGCTTGGGGTCGGTGATGCCGAGGTCGGCGAACCGGTCGTGCTCGACGATGTGCGCGGCGGCGGCCAGGCACATGGCGTGCAGCTCCTCGACGACCTCTTCGAGCGCCTCGACCTCGGGCAGCGTGAAGGAGTAGTACGCACTCTCGTCCCAGTACGGGCGCAGGGAGTCGTCGGGGTAGCGGGTCAGGGGGTAGACAACCCCCTGCTCCTCGACGATCCGCTGCCAGTCGGGACGGGGCTCGATGGTGTGACGCTTCATGGCGGTGGCCTTTGGAATGGGGTCGGTACGAGTGCGGGGCATGCCTCTAGGGGCGCGGGGAACTGCGCGACCGGCCACGACGCACCCGCACGTGCGAACACAATGTCCAGGGGGGAGCCCCGGCAGTGAAGCGGCGCACGAGGGAGGTTCCGTCAGCCGCCGCCGGAACCGGAGCAGCCGAACCCGCCACGGTCAACGGCCTGCTTGTCGTAGCTGCCCCCGGAGACCTTCCGGTTGCTGACGCTGCCGCCGTAGTAGTAGACGCCGTGGTGGCTCGCGCTGCTGCCACTGCTGCCGCCCCCGTCGTCGTCCCCGTCGTCGTCGCACTCGTAGCTGGGCAGCTCTTCCTGGGTGACCGGGTCCACACATCGCTTGTCCGGTTCGTCGCCGCAGGAGGTGAGGGTCAGGGCGAGCAGCCCCATGCCGCCGAGCACCACCGTGCTGGACCTCAGTTTGCGCCGTCGCGCTGCCGCTGCCATGCCCGGCCACTCCCCCGTGTTGCTGCACCGATTTGATTGCTGCACCGATTGATTGCTGCACCGATTCCCCGCGCCGGTTGCTTCACCGGCCCTGGACCGTCGACAGACTAGAGGGCCGCCGGGCCCTGAGGAACTTCTGAACGTCAACCGGCGTCAACTGAGGTGATTTGCCCGGTGGAAGAAACCACCCCTTTGATGGTTTATCCTTCATCTATGCGCGGGATTTTCACCCCGCCTCCTTATACTGCCCCGGCCGGTCTCCCCCGTCCGGCCGGGGCTTCTGCTTCCCCCTGCGGGCCGCGACGGTTTCCCTGCGGTCCGGCGAGGGTTCGCGCGGCCGGGTGATCCCTGCGCCCCGGCAGTACCCGAGGGGACCGGGGCTCGTTGCAGACGGCGTGAACACCACCGCAAGCCCCTCCCACATACTGCCGACGTCGATCACCTCGATCCGGTCCGGCCGTGGCGCCGCCAGGCGGCCGCTGCCGCCCGTCATCGCCGCCTGCCACACCGAGGGCACGACCCTCAGCATTGCCGTCCAGGGCGAGATCGACCACTTCACGGCTGCCCCGCTGAGCGCGCTGCTCGCCTCGGCCGCCGCCTTCGGGCACACCCGCCTCGTGGTCGACGCGTCCCGGGTCACCTTCTGCGACTCCGGCTTCCTCAACGCACTGCTCGCCTGGCGGCGGGGCGGCCGGCGGCTGATCCTGGCCGCCGCGTCCGCCGCCGTGAAACGTCTGCTCGCCGCGACCCGGAGCGGATCCCTGCTGGCCGAGGAGGCCCAGAGGTGAGCCGCCGGAACTGACACACCGCGCTCCGCCGCACGTCCGCCGGCCCCCGGCCCCGTACCACGCCGTACGGAACCGGGGGCCGGTCCGCGTCCAGGCCCGCTTCCGGCCCCTCATGGCTGCGGCAGCGCCCTGATCAGCGCCTCCAGCGCGCCCGCCCACGCGCTGTCGGTCGGCGTCGCGTACCCGACCATCAGCCCGTCCCGCCCCTCCCCCGGCGCGTCCGGGTGCCGGTACCGGGACAGCCCGTCCACCGCGAGCCCCTGCCAGTGCGCCGCGCGGATCACGGACTGTTCGCTGCCCGGCGGCAGTTCGAGGATGGCGTTCAGGCCGGCCGCGATGCCACTGATCCGTACGCCCGGTGCATGGGCCGCGAGGGCGGCGACCAGCTCGTCGCGCCGATGCCGGTAGCGCAGCCGCATGGAGCGCACATGGCGGTCGTACGCGCCGGAGGCCATGAACTCGGCGAGGGTGAGCTGTTCCAGCGCGCTGGTGGTGCTGTCGTGCGGGGAGAGCAGGCCGGTCAGCTCCGCCGGGAGCACCATCCAGGACAGCCGCAGCCCGGGGGCGAGGGCCTTGCTGGTGGTGCCGAGGTAGACGATCCGGTCCGGGTCGAGGCCCTGGAGGGCGCCGACCGGCTGGCGGTCGTAGCGGAACTCGCCGTCGTAGTCGTCCTCCAGGATCACTCCGCCGCTCCGCCGCGCCCAGTCGACGGCCGCCGCCCGCCGGTCCGGGTGCAGGGCGACGCCGGTGGGGAACTGGTGCGCGGCGGTCAGCAGCACCGCCCCGACACCTGCCATGCCCGCCAACTCGCCTGTCCTCGCGCCCAGTTCGTCGAGTCCGAGCGCAGGGACGCGCAGTCCGGCGGCGCGGAAGCACTCCCGGTGGTGATCGAGTCCGTACGCTTCGACGGCCACCGCCTTCGCGGCCGGGACGCGGTCCCTGAGCACTCCGGCGAGGAAGGTCAGCGCGTTGACGTACCCGGAGCGGATCACGAGGCGCTCGGGGTCGGCGTGCACGCCGCGGGCGCGTGCCAGGTACTCGGCGAGCACGGTGCGCAGTTCGATCCTGCCGCGCGGATCCCCGTACCCGAAGGCGTCGTTCGGGGCGGCGGCGAGCGCCTTGCGGGACGCCTTGAGCCACTCGGTGCGGGGGAAGGTCGAGAGGTCGGGGGCGCCGGGCAGGAGGCTGTGGACGGGGGCGGTACGGGCCGGGCGGCGGGGCGTCGCGGGCGCGCGCTTCCGGGGTGCGGCGGTGGCGGCCCGCTCGGCGACGCGGGTGCCGGAGCCCTGGCGGGCGGTGAGCCACCCTTCGGCCACGAGCTCGGCGTACGCGTCGGCGACGGTATTGCGGGCGATGCCGAGGTCGGCGGCGAGCGTACGGGAGGAGGGCAGCCGGGCGCCGGGGGCGAGGCGGCCGGTGCGGGCGGCCTCGCGGAGGGCGTCGCGAAGGCCGCTGCGCAGGCCGGAGCCCGTGCCGCTGCCGCTGAGGTCGAGATGGAGGTCCTTACCGAGTTCGGCCTGATAAGTGGCCCAGGAATCCGTCACAGGAATGGACCATACCGGTGGGCCGTCGCCCGCATAACGTAGTGGTCATGACGACGAACGAGAACACCGCGAACACCGTGAACACCGTGAACGTCCCCGAGCACACCCCCCGGATGAACTGGTCCGAGCACGCCCCCGAGGTCTTCAAGGCCATGCTCCAGCTGGAGAAGGCCACCAAGAAGCACCTCGACCCGGTGGTGGCGGAACTGGTGAAGATCCGCGCCTCGCAGCTCAACCACTGTGCGTTCTGCCTGGACATGCACACCAAGGACGCGCTCGCGGCGGGCGAAAGCGTGGAGCGGATCATCCAGCTGTCGGCGTGGGAGGAGTCGCAGCACTTCTACACGGCGAAGGAGGTCGCGGCGATCGAACTGACCGAGGCGATCACGGTCCTTAACGACGGCTTCGTACCGGACGAGGTGTACGAGAAGGCCGCCAAGCACTTCGACGAGGTCGAGCTGGCCCATCTGATCGCCGCGATCAACACCATCAACGTCTGGAACCGTTTCGCGGTCTCGACCCGCATGGTGCCGGGCCACTACGTGGCGGGATCGCACTGAAGCACTGGGCGGGCGACCACCCACCGGGCTCCGGTGAAACCGGTGGTCCGTCTGCTCGCGCTTCACGGGATCGTGTGCGGGATCTGACGGCGGACGCGGACCTCCACGAGGACGTCTTCGTCCCCGCCTGAGGCCTGAGGGCGCGTCCCGGGTCGGACCGGTGGCCGGCGGCAGTGCTCGCGCGGGAACTGCGGTACTGGCTGTGTACCCGGTGGCGCCCCGCCGCCCGAGCCCGTGGCCGTCAGACCGCGCCCCCTGGAGTGACCAGACCCGTCTCGTATGCCATCACCACGGCCTGTGCCCTGCTGCCCAGGTCCAGTTTGGTCATCGTGCGATTGAGGTGTGTCTTGACAGTCGCCTCGCTGATGAACAGCTCGCCGGCGATCTCCAGGTTGGACAGACCTCTGGCGGTCAGCCTCAGCACCTCCACCTCTCGCGCGGTCAACGCTGCCAGGTCGGGTAGCGGTTCGTCCGTTCTCCCGGCGTGGGAGGCGCGCCGGGCGAACGCCTCGACCAGGCGGCGCGTGACGCTGGGCGCGAAGAGCGCGTCTCCCCCACCGACCGCCGCGACCGCGGCGAGCAGCCGCTCGGGTCCCGAGTCCTTGAGCAGGAAGCCGCAGGCACCGGCACGCAAGGCGCCGTAGACGTACTCGTCCAGGTCGAAGGTGGTCAGGACGAGGACCCGGGGCAGTGGGTCCGACGCGTCGGCGAGGATCTTCTCGGTGGCCGCGACGCCGCCCATACCGGGCATCCGGATGTCCATCAGGATGACGTCGGGACGGGTCAGTGCGGCCAGGGCGATGGCCTCCTCACCGTCGCCCGCCTCGCCGACCACCTCGAAGCCGGGGGCCGCGCGCAGCAGGCCCACCAGCCCGGCGCGGATCAGGAACTGGTCGTCGACGACGAGCACCCTGGTCATCGCGACGTGTCTTCTCCCTCACCTACGGCCTGCGTGGAGGTGGGCAGGGTCAGACGCACCGCGAAACCCCCCTCGCTCCGCGGGCCGATGTCGACCCGCCCCCCGTAGAGCTTGGCCCGCTCACGCATGCCGATCAACCCATGGCCGCTGCCCGGCCGAACCTTGTCCGGAATCACCCCCTGTCCGTCATCCGTGACGGTCACCACCAACTGGCGTGGCTCATAACGCAGTTCCACGTAGGCGGCGGCTCCGGGTGCGTGCTTCAGTACGTTGGTCAGCGCCTCCTGCACGACGCGGTATGCGCACAGCTCGACGCCGGGCGCGAGCGGGCGGGCCTTGCTTTCGATCCGCAGGTCGACCCGCACACCACCGGACCGTACGCGCTCCAGCATCTCCCCCAGACGCGCGAGGCCCGGCATGGGCGCGGCTGGTACGCCGTCCTCGTCCGAGGCCCGCAACACCCATAGCATGCGGCGGAGTTCCTCGAGTGCCTCCGCGCTGGTTCCGGAGATCGTGGAGAGCGCGGTACGTGCGGTGTCGCGGTCCGAGTCGAAGACGAATCCGGCCAGGCCCGCCTGCACCGATATGACCGACATGTGGTGAGCCACCACATCGTGCAGCTCGCGCGCGATTCTGCTGCGTTCCTCGGCCACTTCTCGGCGGGCCCGTTCGGCCTGCTCCTCGCGGAGACTGCGGGCAAGTTCGGCTGCACGGCGGGCGGTGACGCCGAAACGCCACAGCACGGCGGAGAAGACGAGGGCCTGGCCGACGACGGACGGCATGGAGTCGCTGTGGCTGACCACTCCCGCGTAGATCCAGATCCCGGCCATCGAGGCAGCGCAGGTGACAGATGTGCGCAAGGGACGCAGCGACGCCACCGTGTAGACGGCGAGCATCGGCCCGAAGGTGTTCACGACGGGCCAGTAGCCGGCGGTGACGTACCAGAACCACACGAGGTGGACGAAGGCACAGACGGCGACCGGCGCCCTGCTGCGCAGCGCGAGCGGCAGACTGACCAGTGCGACGAGCACGTACGCGGGCGCGTCGAGCGCGGACCATCCCTGGCTCGCGGCCTCCTGCCCCAGGAGCACGGCCACGCCGGTGAGCGCCACGGCAATCAACGTGTCGGATGCCAGGCCGGCATGGGCCGGGGGGCGGATCTGCATCGCCGCAGCGTAACCGTGGGGCGGGCGGCGGGACGTCAGACTGCCGCGGTACCGCGGAAGGTGCAGGAACCGGGTGCCTACCGCCGCGGGTCTGCCGGGAGTTCAACCCACCGCCGGACGCGGCGCCGTACGGGCCGCCCGTAGCTTCTTGGACCAGCACGACGGCGCCTCGGCCGACCACCGGGCGCCACGCGGCCACGGTCAATACGAGGTACCCAACGGGGGACCCGGCCAGTGGTCCGGGAAGGATGCGACACGATGACGGTACGAAAGAGCCTCGCCCTGGCGACGGCTACGGTGGCGCTGGGCAGCGGCCTCGCGTTGGCCGCTCCGGCCGCCCAGGCAGCGCCGTCGGCGCCGGCGGCGCAGAGCGCACCGGGCGCCGCCGCTGCGCGGACCGAAGCCTCCGCCGCGAAGGCGGGCTGGCACCTGATCTGGGGGCCGAAGAGCCACAAGCCCACCAAGTACTGGGCCACGCCCGACTTCGCCCCGCGCAGCCGCACGCTCGGCGTCAACGCACGCTGCTGGAACGGCGGTGACGGCACCAAGTACAAGATCGACGTGGTGCGGACCCGCGACAAGAAGGTCGTCAAGAAGGGCGGCTGGGGCTACTGCAACGGCGGCTGGATGACGGTGAAGGCGAGCACGTCGTCCGGCACGGCGTACTACATGCGCATCTACCTGAAGGGCAAAGCCCACACGGTCGAGGCGAAGGCGTACTACTACCGCTGAGCCGGGGGAAGGTCGTCGCCGAGGAGCCGCTCGGTGCGACCGAAGAGCGGCCCGGCTCTCCCCTGGCGGGAGGGCCGGGCGGCCGCACGGTCACCCTCCTCGAACGAGGAGGTGTGAGCCGGGCGACACGTCGCTCGCCGGCCCCACGACGTGCGGCGCCCGGCACCGGGGCAGCGCCAGGGGCCCGCAGACGGCTTGACGCGCCGGTCATGGCCTGCGACGGGGCGGCGACCGCCCCTGGGTACAGGCCCTGGTACGGGTCGCGGGCCGGCGCTCAGAAGGCGTGCGCCATCAGCTCCCCGAACAGCGCGTGCTCGTCGGCGTCGAGGCCCCGCGAGCGGAACCAGCCGCAGATGTTGGCGCAGTCGCGCTGGAGGAAGTTCATCCCGTTGAGGTTGCCGGCCAGGTCGACGATCTGGGGCAGGTCGATGACGACCAGCCGCTCGCCCGCGGCCAGGATGTTGTACGCCGAGAGGTCGCCGTGCACGACGCCGTTCTGCACCATGGTCGCGAGCGCGTCGGTGAGTTGCTCGAAGTACGACGCCAGCAGCTCCGGTGAGGGTCGGACCTGAGCGAGCCGGGGCGCGGTCTGAACGGTGCCGTCCGCGTCGGTGACGGTGATCCACTCCATCAGGATCTCGGTGCCGTCGATCTGGACCGGGTAGGGAACCGGCAGCCCGAGGTTCCAGAACCGCACCAGCGCGGCCCACTCGGACACCGCCCACTCACCGGCCGCCACCTGTCGGCCGAAGGTGCTCTTCCGCTTGACTGCCCGCTCGTCGCGGGAGCGCTTCATCGAGCGGCCCTCGGTGTAGGACGCGGCGCGGTGGAATGACCGGTGCTCCGAGGAGCGGTAACGCTTGGCCGCCATGACGACGCCAGCGCCGGGTTCGAGCGGGTCGGCGCGCTCGATGAGGTGGACGTCGGCTTCCTTGCCGGTCTTGAGGACACCGAGCTCGGTGTCGATCGCGCCCTGCGAGGTCACCACCCAGTCCGGAAGCGGCTCGGGGCCGCGGCTGAGGGGTTCGACGCTGAGCCAGGTCGACCAGCGCTGGCCGTCCTCAAGGTCGCCGTAGGCCTGGAAGTCGAAGACGAACCGGTCGTCGAGATCGCTCAGGTCGGCCTTCGGCCGGACGTAGCGGGAGGGCTCGCTGCCGAAGGCGTCAGGAAATGCCGGGTGCTGGGAGTGCTGAAGGTGCTGCGGGTTCTGCGGGAGGTCGGCGTACGACATCGCTGGGGGTGCTCCATGAGGTGAGAGGAAGTCGGACTGCGGGCAGGCCGAGGACAGTCGTTGTCACGTCGTGCCTCCTCTCGTGAAGCACCGGGCAGCTCCCGGCGTCCCGCCCATGCTGAAGGGCGGGCGCGGGAGCGGCAACCGAATAAACCGGCGGGGCGGGTCCGGTCCTCCTGCCGACGAAAGAAGCCGACCGGTCGCGGGCGGGGCGGGGGCCCGGTCAGGTCAGGTCTGGTCAGGCCTGGTCAAGCGGTGCGCAGGGCTCGGGCCAGCCACTCCAGTTCCCCGGTCGCGTCGGGGGCCGATTCCTGCCCGCGCACGCGGGCGGCGAGTCTGCGGTAGTGCTCCGCCCCTGCCTCGATCCCGGCCTCCAGGCTGCGCAGTACGGCGCTCCGATCGGCCTCGCCGAACAGCTCGGAGAGCATCTCGGCCGCCTCCGGGCCGTCGGGGGCGACCCCGCGTTTCCTGGCCGCCGCGACGGTCTGCACGACCTGCCTTGCCCACCAGATGGACGCCCCGGGGGGACGGCGCTGCCCCGGCAGGGGCGTGTTGAGCTCCATCCAGGTGCGCAACCGGGCGCGAAAACCAGGGTCCTGCACCAGTTCGGCCAGTTCGATCCAGGCGTCGACCTGTTCGGGCGTGGGATCGTCGGGCAATTCGATGCTGAAGGTGCTCATGCGGTCGCGCAGCTGCGGTTCGACGTCGAGGCCGCCGAACACCTCCTCCTTGAACTCGTCGACGATCTGCTTGCGTTCGGCGGCGGAAAGCCGCGCCAGCCGGTTCATCAGTGCTGTCTCCTCAGCGGTGGATCCGCGTGTCGCCACGGTGGACAGGACGGCCCGGCTCACCTTGAGCGAGCGGATCTGCGCGTCGAGCGCGGCCACGTGCGCGTGGGCGGCCTCGGCGACAGTGGTCCGGCCGCTCAGCACCCGGCACACGTCGTCGAGCCCGAGGCCCAGCTCCCGCAGGGTGCGGACCAGCTCGACGCGGGCCACGGACCCGGCGTCGTACAGCCGGTAACCGCTCGCGGAACGGGCCACGGGCGGCAGCGCTCCCTCGTCCGACCAGAAGCGCAGGGTCCGCACCGGAATTCCGGTGCGGTGCGCGAGCCGGCCGATGGTGAGCACGTCGGGGCGTTCTTCGTCCATGGGCGAGATCCTGGACCCTCCAGCCGCTGGAGACTCAAGCGCCGGGGGCTCGAGCCTCGGTCAGCTCCGAGGTGGGCCACGCCCTGGTGCCAGCGGCCCTTGAGGCGGACCCGGGCGCGCGGGTCGGCGAGGATGTTGCGTACGTACTGCGCCTTCTCGCCGTACTCCGAGACGAACCAGAAGTCCCGCCCGACGAGGCTGCCGCCGAGGGGAGTGCGGCGGGTGTGGCCGGAGGGTGGCCGGAGGGCGTGGCCGGGTGAGGGCCGGGCAGCGATGGCTTGGCAGGTGAGCGGGGCCGGGGTGGTGGCCGTCACCCGACCGGCGGACCCGGGGGTGCGTCGGCGGCCGGGGCGGAGTGTGCTGGGCGGCGGAGCACGCAAGCCCCCGCAGGCCCCCGCACTTCCCCCGCAGGCCCCCGCACGTCCCGCTTACGCAGAGAAGGCACGGTTCCCCGATGGCTGACAAGCCCGCAATCGTCCTGGTGCACGGTTTCTGGGGCGGCGCCGCCCACTGGGCCAAGGTCATCACCGAGCTCCACCGCCGCGGCTTCGACTCGCTGCACGCCGTGGAGAACCCGCTGACCTCCCTCGCCGACGACGCCGAACGCACCCGCAAGATGATCCGGCAGATCGAGGGCCCGGTGACGCTCGTCGGCCACTCCTACGGCGGCGCGGTCATCACCGAGGCCGGTGACCTGCCCAATGTCACCGGCCTGGTCTACATCGCCGCGTTCGCCCCGGACGCGGGCGAGAGCGCCGGCCGGCTCACCGAGGAGCACCCTCCGGCGGCGTTCGCGAGCATCGCGCCGGACTCCGATGGCTATCTGTGGGTCAAGCAGGACAAGTTCCATGAGAGCTTCGCCCAGGACCTGTCGGCGGACGAGGCGCTGGTGATGGCCGTGACGCAGAAGGCGCCGCTGGGCTCGGCGTTCGGCGAGAACGTCACCTCGCCGGCCTGGCGCACCAAGCCCACCTGGTACCAGGTCTCCACCGAGGACCGCATGATCCACCCCGACAACGAGCGCCGCATGGCCAAGCGCATGGAGCCCCGCAAGGTCATCGAACTGGACACCGGCCACGCCTCGTTGGCCTCCCGCCCTGACGCGGTGACCGATCTGATCGAGGAGGCGGCGGGCGCGTAACCCGGCGGGGCCGAGCGCCGTCCCTGTACCCGCGAGGTTGAATCGGCCGGGGAGACCGGCGGCCGAAAGCCGGAGAATTGGAGACCGGTGGCCGGGGAGAGGGCGGTGCTCGATGAAGCTGGTGGTGCAGTGGTTCCGCGAGCATCGCGACGCGTAGCTGCGGAGCTTCCCAAGACCGCGGGTGCTCGGTAGTACGGATCGGTTACAGGTACTCGGACGTGGCACGCGTCCACGGCGCCCACTGCGAGGGGGCGCTCTGCCACTCCCGGCCGCCAGTCAGTGGGTGTACGAAGGCCATCGGCTTCGGCTGGCGCCTGCACGGCAGTTCGGCGGGGTCTTCCCAGTCGGGCATCAGGTCGCGCAGGATGCCGAGGTGTCCTGCGCGGTCCTCGACGCGGAGACCGATGTGCTGCGCCGTGATCACTTGGCGGGCCGCCGTGTCGGAGTCCGATGCGGATGCGGGTGTCGCCGCAGCTCCACGTTCGAGTCGGACACGCACGACATGTCCCGCCCCACCCGCGCCTCCGCCCGCTGCCGGGCCAGCGCCGCGCAGACGTCGCACCCCTCCACCGGGACCGGCTCCAGCAGATCCGGCATCGGCAGCTGGACCGGAGGGTCGGGGTAGGTTCTGGGGTCGGTTCTGGGGTCGCTCATGGTGGGCCGTCCCCTTTCAGGTGCTCGGTGAGAAGCACGTTAGGAGCGGCGGGAGTCCGGCTGCCAGGAAGTTCCAAAGAGTTCCACACACATCACTCCAGCGCGTCCACGGCGGAAGTGATCAGAGCACGGGCATCCGAGCCGTAGACCGCCAGCCGTGACAACTCTCCGAACGCCTTCAGGTACTGCCGGACTTCGGTCGGTGCCGTGACGTTCACACGCGCCGTCAGCAGTTCCGCCTCGGCCTGTATCTCGTCGTAAACGCTGAACGTCTCGATCATCCACATGCGCCGCTCCGTGGCGAACGGGATCACGCCGAGCGCCACGGACGGGAAGGCCATGGCCGACAGCAGGTACCCGAGCTGTCCCGCCATGGTCTCGGCGTCCCCGACCCGGTGTCTGAGTACGGACTCCTCAAGCACCAGGGCGAAGCGATGGTCGCCCGCCCGCACCACTTGCGCGGACCGGTCGAGCCGGGCTTCCACGGCCTCCTCCACATCGTCGGAGATCTCGTGGAACTCGCTGATGGAGCGCAACAGCGCGGAGGCGTAGGCATGGGTCTGGAGTACGCCGGGAACGACGTTCGCACAGTAGGTGCGGAAGACCCGTGTCCGCTCGTAGAGCGGAAGGTAGGACTCCTGGAGCTGCTTCAGACCCGAGCGCTGGACTCGCCGCCACTCCACGTACATATTGTCAGCGGTACGGGCAGCAGCGATCAGGTCAGCGGCTTGACTCTCGGCCCCGCACGCGCGGCACCAGGCCCGGATGTCCTCGACGGACGGGGGAGTTACCGCGTTCTCGATGCGCGAGACCTTGGATTTGTACCAACCTGCGCTGGCAGCAAGGACGTTGCCGGAAACGCCCGCGTCCCTTCGGATCTCGCGGAGTCTGTCGGCCAGGGCTTTGCGGGCAGACTGAGCACTCGATGAAGGAGATGCAGGCATGTACGGAATGATCCGTCAGATTCGATAGTCCTCGTGCGGCGTGGCTCGCTCCCACACAGTCGCGAACGCCGACGCGCACAGCTTCGCCACCTCAGGCCGCTCATCCAGTTCCGGGCCTGCGGATGCACCGTCACCAGTGAAGTGGTTCCACATAACCACGCTGTCGTCGAACAGCCAGAAGTCGTTGCCGGGAAGCGCGATGTCCGATGCCTTGCGTCGAGGCAGCCACCGAACCAACTCGCCCGCCTCGACGTTCTGATAGGTGCACGCATGCTCGTACCCGATGTACTCGCTCACCGGCTCGGAGACGATGCGGGCCCGACGGAACTCGACACCTCGCAGCGTCGCATCGCGCACCCAGGTGTGGAAGTCGCCCCACCAGCTGGCCCGGTCACGGTCGGGGTACCAGCCCGCCCGCCACCGCCCGAACTCCGACGTCTCCTCGCCGATCCCGTACGAGTCGCGCATCTCCAAGTGCACTGCCGAATGGCGGGTGTTGGCCAGCAGCTCAACGAACGCCAAGTCGGTCTGCGACATCACACGCCTCCCTCAGTACGGGCACCATGCGAATGGGCAGCCGCACAACCGCCTCCGTGTCCGGGATGGGCCCGGTGCTACGGCACTGCGCCAACAGCTCCGCCCCGGCCTTCCAGCCCTGGACCACGATCTCTTCCGCTTCGTCGTCCACCCAGGCCGTGGGGCACTGAGTCCCGTTGGTGTTCGGGTCCTTCGCAATGAACTGCAGCGCCATGGCGATTGCCGCCTCTCACGGGTTCCGAGTAGTTCCACGAGCGTCCCGCTTGCGACTGGCCAGCACAAGAGGGCGTCACACGCGCGAGGGCCGGACCGCATCGTCACGGAAGTGGCTCAGGAGGGCCGCGAGGGCGGTGGGAGCGGGGGCGAGGATGTGGGTCGGGTCTTCGCTTTCACGGAGGAGCAACCCGCGCCCCTCGCAGGCGAGTTCTATACAGTCGCCGCCCTCCGTACCGTTGGAGAACTTCGACTTCTGCCACTGGGTCATGCGCTAGATCTCCTTTGCCAAACGGTAAATGAGGTTCCGTGAGCTGCTGGGGTCCAGCGCGACCGACGCGACCTTCCGGAAGATCGATCGCAGCGCCCCAAGTTGCGCGGGCGCATCTACCCAGACCGCCCCGCTCACGGTGTCCATGCACACCGTGTCCAAAGCGGCCACGACCCCACCCGCATACTTCATCGTCGTGCCCGCACCCGCAAAGCCGTCCACGTCGAACGGGATGACGCGCACAGCCACATTGGGCTTCTCCGAGCAGGTCAGAATGGTTTCCAGTTGGGCACGAGCCGTGCGCCTGTCGGCGACGCGTGTACGCAACACGGCTTCGTGCAGCACCGCTTCGTACGGCACCGGCTCGACGCGGTCGAGCACCGATGCGCGCTGCATCCGATGCGCCACCCTCGGGTCCAGTTCACTACCGGGCAGCTCCGGCTGCCAGTAGGCGAAGACGGCTCGCGCATATTCCTCGGTCTGAAGCAGCCCCGGCACATGCCCGGTGCCCACCTCCCGAATGAAGCGGGCGTGGTGCTCCAGCTCCGACAAGTCAAGGAAGGCCGTGGGCAGGACGCCGCGGTACTCCTCCCACCACCCCCGCGCGCGGTCCGTCGCCATCGCGACAAGTGCATCAATCAACTCCGGGTCGGAGCAGGCGTAGTGCGCGGCCAGCCGCCGGACTCGTTCTTCGCTGACTCCGGCATTGCCCGCCTCGATCTGGCTCACCTGCGCCGGGTTCGAGCCGAGAAGGCCCGCCACTTCCCGGCCCGTCAGGCCTGCGGCCTCCCGCAGTTTGCGCAGCTCAGCCCCCAAGCGAACCTGGCGAGCAGTCGGCTGGGTCCTCGCCGGCATGCGATCTCCACTTCTCCAACAGCTTTGCGAACGCCCGGGGTTGAGTACCCCTTTCGGGGGTCAGATTACGCGAACGGCTTGCGACGGCTAAATGTTTCGCCCTACGGTCTGTAATGCGTCGCACACACAGCGATCCCGGGATCCCGGAAGCGCACCGCCCCGCCATGCCATGACGGCCGCGCCAATGCCACCGCCCAAGGATCGCCTCTCACCTCAACTCGCCTAATCCAACAGGGAGTTAGCCATGCCGCGATCCGACGTGGACCCGTACCTCACCGAGAACTGGGAGTACTCGCTCTACATCCCGCACGACCCTCGCGCCGTCACCGTCAGTCGCCACACCCTGCGCCTGATCCTCGCCCTGCACGGGCTGGCGTACCTCTCCGACCTGGCCGAGCTCCTCGCCACCGAGCTCATCGGCAACGCCGTCCGCCACACCAAGGGCCCCGCCGCCCTCCGCGTCCGCCGCACCGGCAACATCCTGCGCATCGGCGCCTGGGACGCTGACCCCACCCCACCCGCTCCCCCGCTCCGTACCGCCACCGAGGACGCCGAAGAGGGACGCGGGCTGGCACTCGTACGCACCTGCTCGGACGAGTGGGGCTGGCATCCGCTGACCAGCACCGGCGACGGCGGCAAGTACGTGTGGTGCGAGCTGGCGGCTGCGGCTTGAACGCGCCCGCCCCCGGGGCCGCCGACCGCCTCGCCGTATTGAAGGCGACCGCAGAAGCCCTCGCGGCGGAGGGCAGCGACGGCGCCGTCTACTTCTCGGAGCTGGTGGAGGTCGGTCTCATCGGCTCTTCCACCCGGGCCTACTGGAGGCAACTCATGGACAACAGCACCTTCTTCCCCGGGCGGGGCACCTACCGGGAGACTGCCTACCTTGAAGGCAAAGCCGCCGGCAAGGCCACGAGTGTCCTGCGTGTCCTCGACCTCCGTCAGGTGCCGCTCACCGAGGACGACCGCGCCCGCATCACCGCCTGTACCGACCTCGCCGTGCTCGACCAGTGGGTGGACCTCGCCGTGACCCTCACCGACGTGGCCGACCTGTGGGCTGCGGCAGTCAGCTCGGACGGTGGCCCCCGGAGCTGACGGAACGCACGCGCGCCGGGCGCGACGGAATCTCTTCCGTCGCGCCCGGCGCGTGGGTGCAGGTGCGCTGCGTGGTGCCTACTTCGGCAGCCACGCCTTCCACGTCGACTCGTTGTCCGCGATCCACTTCTCCGCCGCCGCCTCGGGCGACAGTTTCTGGTCGGCAATCATCAGGGAGACCGCGTTCTGCTGCTCCGCGTTCCACTTGAAGTTCTTGAGGAACTGGGCCGCCTTGCCGCCCTTCTTCGCGAAGTTGGCGTTCATGTACTTCGCCAGCGGGGTGGTCGGGTATTCGCAGTCGATCTTCTCCGGGGCCTTCGCCGCGCACTCGTCCGAGTACTTGGGGAGCTTCACCTCGACCATCGGGACCTGCTCGAACAGCCACTGCGGCTTGTACCAGTAGGTGAGGAAGGGTTTTTTGTCCTTGGCGAAGCGCTGGATCTGGGTGATCTGCGCGGCTTCGGAGCCCGAGAAGACGACCTGGTAGTTGAGTTTGAGGTTGTCGACCAGGGCCTTGTCGTTGGTGACGTAGGACGGGGAGCCGTCGAGGAGTTGGCCCTTGCCGCCGCTCTCGGCCGTCTTGAACTGGTCGGCGTACTTGTTGAGGTTGCGCCAGTCCTTGATGTCCGGGTGCTTGTCCGCGAAGTACTTCGGGACCCACCAGCCGATGTGGCCGATGACGCCGACCTCGCCCGCCGGGACGATGGTTTTCTTGTCCTTGACGTAGCGGGCTTCCTGGTCGGGGTGGCCCCAGTCCTCCATGATCATGTCGACGCGGCCCTGGCTGAGGGCGTCCCAGGCGGGGACCTCGTCGACCTGGACCGTGTCGACGCGGTAGCCGAGTTCGCGTTCGAGGAGGAGTTTGGCGACCGCTACGTCCGCTTGAGCGCCGACCCACGACTGGACGGAGAGGGTGACGGTCTTCGCGCCCTCCGCGTTTGCGTACGGGGACGCCTGCTGCGTCATGTCGGCCGCCCCGCAGCCGGTGAGGACCAGGGCGGACAGGCCCAATGCGGTTGCCTTGATTCCGGTACGGCGATTCATCACGCGTCCTCCTTGCGGGCTGCGCGCGACGGCTGCGTCACCCGGTCGAGCATCAGGCCCAGGCATACGATCGCGGCGCCCGCCTTGAGGCCGGTGGCCAGGTCGCCCTGGGCCAGGCCGAAGACGACGTCGTAACCGAGTGCGCCACCGCCGACCAGTCCGCCGATGATGACCACCGCGAGGACCAGGACGACGCCCTGGTTGACGGCGAGGAGCAAGGACGGCCTGGCGAGCGGGAGTTGGACCTGGCGGAGCTGCTGGCCGCTGGTGGCGCCGAGCGAGCGGGCCGATTCCATCGCGGCCGGGCTGACCTGCTGGAGGCCCTGCGTGGTGATGCGTACGACGGCAGGGAGGGCGTAGACCACGGCCGCCGCGGCTGCTGGGGCGCGGCCGACGCCGAAGAGGGCGACGACCGGGATCAGGTAGACGAACTGCGGCATCGTCTGCATCACGTCCAGGGCCGGGCGCAGGATGCGTTCCAGGCGGCCGCTGCGGGAGGCGGCGATGCCGATCGCGAAGCCGATGACCAGGGTGACGGCGACGGCCGCGAGGACCTGGGAGAGCGTGTCCATGGACGGCTTCCAGATGCCCAGGACGCCGATCCCGGCCATCGCGAGTACAGCAGTGAGCGCCGACTTCCAGGTGCCGATCAGCCAGGCCAGGGCGGCGACCAGGAGCAGTACCGCGTACCAGGGCAGGGACGTGAGGCCCGAGCGGACCGGGTCGAGGATCCACGACGTGAAGTGGGCCGCCCAGTCGGCGGTGCCGCCGATGACGGGCACCCCGGAGTAGAGGTGGTCGGTCATCCAGCCGACGGCCGTGTTGACGGTCGGGGCGATCTCGACCGACCACGAGGCGGGCCACAGGAGCCCGCCGGCCAGGCGGGTCGCGACGGCGACCGCCGCGACGACGGCCAGGCCGATGAGTGCGGGGGTCCAGGAGCGGCCGTGTTCACGGCTCCCCGAGCCCGCTGCGGCGGTCACCCGGTCGAGGACGATCGCCATCAGGACGATGGGGAGTCCGGCGGCCAGCGCCTGGCCGACGTCCACCGACGCGAGCGCCTGGTACACGCGGTCGCCGAGACCCGCGGCGCCGATGACGGACGCGATGACGGCCATGGACAGCGCCATCATGATCGTCTGGTTGAGGCCGAGCAGGATCTCCTTGCGGGCGAGGGGGATCCTGGCCGTCAGCAGGCGCTGGCGGGCCGTGGCACCCAGGGACTCGACCGCTTCGAGTACGCCCTTGTCCGCGCCGCGCAGACCGAGCGCGGTGAGACGGGCCATCGGCGGGGCCGCGTACACGACGGTCGCCAGGACGGCGGCCGGGACGCCGATGCCGAAGATCAGGACGACGGGCAGCAGGTACGCGAAGGCCGGGAGCACCTGCATGGTGTCCAGGACGGGGCGCAGCGCCCGGAACGTACGGTCCGAGAGCCCGGCGGCGAGGCCGAGCAGTCCGCCGAGGGCCACGGACGCGGCGACGGCCACCGCCATCAGCGCGAGCGTCTGCATCGTCGGCACCCACATGCCGAGCAGGCCACAGGTGGCGAGCGCGGCGAGAGTCCCGACGGCGAGCTTCACGCCTGCGGCGCGCCAGGCGATCAGCGCGGCGAGGACGGTGGTGCCGGCCCAGCCGAGGGCGAGGAGGACCAGGTAGACGGCGCGGACGGAGAGGACGACCGCGTTGGAGATGTGGCCGAAGAAGTACAGGAAGAGCGGGTGGCCGTCGCGGTTGTCGATGATCCAGTCGCTGACCTTGCCGAGGGGCTCGGTCACGTCGACGGTCAGGGCGGCGGGCCAGCTGCCGGACGCCCAGCGGGCGTGGGCGAGGGGGATGAGGATCGCGGCGGCGAGGAGGAGGGCGGCGAGCTTGAGGAGGGAGGGGTGGCGGGTGAGGGTGGTTCGCCAACCGGTCCTCTGGTCGAGGGGCTTGGGGGCGGCGGAGGTGGTGACGGCGGTCATGCGGTCACCTCGCCGGTGGGGCGGGGGTGAGCCGGGCGGGGGTGAGCCGGGCGGGAGTGGGCCGAGGCCGGGGAGCGGAGCTCCGCGTGGGGGGCCGCCCCCTTGCCCGCCCGTTCCGCCCCCGGGGGGCGGCCCCGCCGCCCAAGGGGGCTGGGGCGGCGGCCCGGCCGCCCAAGGGGGCTGGGGTGGTGGTGCGGCGTACTCGCGTACCTCATCAGGCGGTCACCGCCACGGCGGCAGGAGTACCTGCGACCACGCCCAGCAGGCATGCCCGGTCGACGACGCCCAGGAGGCGGCCGTCGGACATAACGCGGGCGGTCGGTTCGCCCGTGCGGACCAGGGCTTCGATGGCGTCCGAGACGGGGGCCTCCGGGGCCACGGCCGGGCCGGACTCCGCGTCGCCCGGCTCCGGGGCCCGCATCGCGGAGGCCACCGTGAGGACCTGCTCGCGCGGGACGTCGCGGACGAAGTCCCGTACGTAGTCGTCGGCCGGCGAGCCGACTATCTCCTCCGGGGTGCCGAGCTGGACTATCTCGCCGTCGCGCATCAGCGCGATGCGGTCGCCCAGGCGCAGCGCCTCGTTGAGGTCGTGCGTGATGAAGACCATCGTGCGGCCCTCCTCCTCGTGGAGGCGGATGACCTCTTCCTGCATGTCGCGCCGGATGAGCGGGTCCAGTGCGCTGAACGGCTCGTCGAAGAGCAGCACTTCGGGGTCGACGGCGAGCGCGCGGGCCAGGCCGACGCGCTGCTGCTGGCCGCCGGAGAGCTGGCCGGGGCGGCGGTCCTCAAGGCCGTCGAGGCCGACCTTGGTGATGACCTCGGCGGCCTTGGCGCGGCGTTCGGCCTTGCCCATTCCCTGGACCTCCAGGCCGTACGCGACGTTGTCGAGGACGGTGCGGTGCGGGAGCAGGCCGAAGTGCTGGAAGACCATGGCGGCGCGGTGCCGGCGCAGTTCGCGCAGGCGCGCCTTGTCCATGGAGAGGACGTCCTCGCCGTCGATGGCGAGGCTGCCGGAGGTCGGCTCGATGAGCCGGGTCAGGCAGCGTACGAGCGTGGACTTGCCGGAGCCGGAGAGGCCCATCACGACAAAGACCTCGCCCTTGCGGACGTCGAAGGACACGTCGCGCACGGCGGCCGTGCAGCCGGTGCGGGCGCGCAGTTCGGGGACGGACAGGCCGGTGAGGTCCTTGTCTCCGGGGATCTTGTCGGCCTTGGGGCCGAAGACCTTCCAGAGGTTCTTCACGGAGAAGACGGGCTCGTTGCTGTCGGCAGCAATGTCGGGCGTCGTACTCATTACGCGGCACCTCCGGGAAGGGTCGGTTGCACAAGCAGCTCGGCGCACTTCTCTCCGACCATCAGGACCCCGATCATCGGGTTGACGGCGGGCATCGTCGGGAAGACGGACGCGTCGGCGATGCGAATCCCGTCGAGTCCCTTGATCTTCAAGTCCGGTGTCACGACGGCCAGTTCGTCGTCGGCGGCACCCATTTTGCAAGTACCCGCCGGGTGGTACACCGTGTGCGCGACCTTGCGCGCGTACTCGCTGATGTCCTCGTCGGAGGTGACCTCGGGTCCTGGGCACACCTCGCGCTTCAGCCAGCCGGAGAGCGGGGCCGCCTTCGCGATCTCGCGGGCGGTCTTGATGCCGTCGACGAGGGTGCGGCCGTCGTAGTCGTCCTCGTCGGTGAAGTACCGGAAGTCGAGGGCGGGCTTCACGGCCGGGTCGGCGCTGGTGAGGTAGAGCCGGCCGCGGCTGCGCGGCTTGGGGATGTTCGGGGTCATCGACACGCCGTGCGCGGGGCGCTCGTAGCCGAGGCGCTCCGGGTTGTCGGTGAACGGGATTTGGTAGAAGTGGAACATCAGGTCCGGGCCCGCGTGCTCCGGGTCGCGCTTCACGAACAGACCCGCGTCGGAGTCCATCGCCGAGTTCTCGGGGATCGGCCCGTTCGTCTCCCAGACGATGACCGACTCGGGGTGGTCGAGGAGGTTCTCGCCGACGCCGGGGAGGTCGACGGCGACGGGTATGCCGAGCGCTTCGAGGTCGGCGGCCGGGCCGATGCCGGTGTGCATGAGCAGGCGGGGAGTGTCCACCGCGCCCGCGCAGACGAGGACTTCGCGGGTGGCCCGTACGAGGACCTCCTCGCCGTCCTTCGTACGGACGTGGACGCCGCGGGCGCGGGTGCCTTCGAGCTCCAGCTTGTGCGCCCAGGTCTCCAGCAGGATGTGGAGGTTGGGGCGGTCGAGGAACGGGTGCAGGTACGCGACCGAGGCGGAGGACCGCTTGTTGTTCTCGGGGTGGTAGGCGAGGTCGAAGAAGCCGACGCCGTCCTCGAAGGGCTTCTGGTTGAAGCCTTCGACGCGCGGGACGCCGAGGGCCCTCTGCGCGGCGTCGACGAAGTCGCGGGCGATGGCGTTCCGGTCCTTTTCGTCGACCGGGACGATGTTGTTGCGCAGCTTGGAGAAGTACGGGGCCATGGCGCCGGCACCCCAGCCCTCGGCCCCGTTCGCCTCCCACTCGTCCCAGTCGGACGGCAGCGGCTTGAACGCGATGAGGGTGTTGTGCGAGGAGCAGCCGCCGAGTACGCGGGCCCTGCTGTGCCGGATGTGCGAGTTGCCGCGCGGCTGCTCGACCGTGGGGTAGTCGTAGTCGAGGTCACCGCCGAGGAGGCCCATCCAGCGGCGGAGGGTGAGGACGTCGGGGCGGTCGACGTCCGTGGGGCCGCCCTCGATGACGGCGACGCGGACGGAGGGGTCCTCGGTGAGACGGGAGGCGATCACCGAGCCGGCGGTGCCGCCGCCGATGACGACGTAGTCGTACTCGTGGGTGGTCTCGGGCATGGAAGCTGCTCCTCTTCTGGCGGAAGGTGCTGCGCGTAAGGGGGGTTGGGGCCGGGGGGCGGTCGCGGGGCGCTGAGCGGTGTCGGGTGCGGGCGGTCGCGGAGGGGGCGTGCTCCGCGTGGGGGCCGCCCCCTTGCCCACCCGTCCCGCCCCCGGGGGGCGGCCCCGCTGCCCAAGGAGGCTAGGGGTCGGCGGCGTCAGCCGCCCAAGGCGGATCGGGGCTGAGGGGCAGGCAGTTAGGGGCGCGGGGAACTGCGCGGCCAGCCACGACGCACCCGCACGGAGAAAACCCCGCCCGGCCGGGCAACCCCAGGGGTCAGCCGCTAACCGCTAGCCCGCGAACCAGCGGACCGGTTGGGGGGCCAGGTTCTGGTAGATGTGCTTGGACTCGCGGTATTCGGCGAGACCCGCCGGACCGAGCTCGCGGCCGATGCCGGACTTGCCGAAGCCGCCCCACTCCGCCTGCGGAAGGTACGGGTGGAAGTCGTTGATCCAGACCGTCCCGTGCCGCAGCTTCGCCGCCACCCTGCGCGCACGGCCGGCGTCGGCGGACCAGACGCCGCCCGCGAGGCCGTACTCGGTGTCGTTGGCGAGGGCTATCGCCTCGGCCTCGGTGGTGAAGGTCTCCACGGTGAGGATCGGCCCGAAGGTCTCCTCACGGACGACGCGCATCTCGCGGTGGCAGCCGTCGAGGACGGTCGGGCGGTAGAAGTAGCCCTCGTAGCCGGGGCCTTCGGGCCGCTTGCCGCCGGCGCGCACGACCGCACCCTCTTCGAGGGCGGCCGCGACGTAGTACTCGGTCTTCTCCAACTGCTGTGCGGAGACCAGCGGTCCGCACTCCACGCCCTTCTCCGTACCGCGGCCGATCCGGATCTTCTCGGCGCGGCGCGCGAGTTCGGCGACGAAGCGCTCGCTGACCGACTCCTCGACGATGAGGCGCGAACCGGCGGAGCAGACCTGGCCGCTGTGGATGAACGCGGCGTTCAGGGCCTGGTCGACGGCCGTGTCGAAGCCTTCTTCGGTGGCGCAGGCGTCGGCGAAGACGACGTTGGGGTTCTTGCCGCCCAGCTCCAGCGCGACCTTCTTGACCGTCTCGGCGGCCGCCTGCATCACCTTCGTACCGCTGAGCAGGCCACCGGTGAAGGAGACCAGGTCGACGTCGGGGTGCTCGGCCATGCGCGCGCCGACGGAGGCGCCGGGTCCTGTCACGATGTTGGCGACGCCGGCCGGCAGGCCCGCCTCGACGAGCAGCGCGATGATCGCGACGGTCGTCATGGGGGTGATCTCGCTGGGCTTGACCACGAAGGTGTTGCCCGCGGCGAGCGCCGGAGCGATCTTCCAACTCGCCTGCAGCAGCGGGTAGTTCCACGGTGTGATCAGCGCGCACACGCCAACCGGCTCGTGCACGACGACGCTGTGGATCTCGGGCGAGCCCGCGTCGACGACGCGACCGCCGCTCTCGTTCATGACGAGGTCCGCGAAGTAGCGGAAGGCGTCGGTGACGCAGTCGATGTCGACGCGGCCCTCCTCGACGGTCTTGCCCGCGTCCTGCGCCTCCAGCCGGCCCAGCTCCTCGCGGTCCCGCTGGAGCAGGTCGGCCACCCGGCGCAGCAGGGCGGCGCGCTCGGCGGTCGGGGTCAGCGGCCAGGCGCCCTGCCCGCCCGCGAAGGCCTCACTCGCCGCTGCGACGGCGGCGTCGACGTCCTGGACGCCACCCTCGGCGACCACGGCGAACGGCTTCGCGTCCGCGGGGTCGAGGATGTCGCGCGTGGCGCCGGACATGGCTGCCTGCCACTCCCCGCCCACATGGATGGTCTTTTCAGCCGACACGTCGTTTTCGCCTTCCGTCACTTCCGGTACCGGTCTGGTCACTGGTCCGGTACCGAGGGTCCTGCCAGCAGAACTGGCGGCTGGACCCCTCCCCCAGGGGGCGGAAAGCATGCCGTTTACATGGCTGAAAGTGCCATGAGTCACTTACAGAGGGGACATAAGACCTGATCCTGCCCGATATGCCCTGACGGGTCATGACGACTCCCGGCGGGTTCCCGGCGGGCCCCCGGCCCGTTCCCGGTGGCTCCCGGCCGGTTCCCGGCGGCTCCCCGCGGGTTCCCGGTGGCTCCTGGCCGGTTCCCGCAGGTTTTCGCCGTCCCCGCCGGTCAGCGCGCCGGGGCCTCCGCGGCTTCCTTGGTCAGTTTCAGCGCGGCGGCCAGGCTCAGCGCGGGCTCGGACTTGCGCAGCGCCCTGATGGCGACGACCGAGTCCGCCCGGACCTCGACGCCCGCCGCCTCGATGCGCTCCCGGGCCCAGCGGCCGCGCAGCTCGACCTCCGTACGGGCCGGGGCCGCCTCGACGAGAGCGAGGGCACGGGCGAGACCGGGGCGTTCGGTGTCGTCGGCGGCGTCGAGCGCGCGCCGCAGGGTGTCGACGATCTCGTCGCGGTCGCTGAGTCCGATGACCTGGAGTTCGCGCTTGGTGAAGATGCCGGACATGGGGGCCTCCAATGGTTCGTCCGCCCGTACGTCCTACGAGCGTGCGGGAATCATCTCGCGGCGGCACGGTAGTTGATCAAGATCTGAGGTACGGGGCGGCGGGCGCACCGAGGGGACCCGGACGGCCCCTGACGCCCCTGATGCCCCCGATGCCTCTGACGGCCCCGGCTGACCCCGGATCAGTCCTCGGCGGGCTTGAAGTGCTGCAGGGCGGTGCCCAGGACCACCCGCTGCCGGGGCCACTCGCCGGCCGGGCCGACCACCGCGAAGGCGTACCGCTTCCCGTCCGGCGCGGGGAACACCCGCTGGATGAAGGTGAGCCGCTGTCCGGTGCGGGTGCTGTCGTACGAGTAGACGAGTTCGGCGGCGCCCCGGGTGGTGGGGTGCAGGGCCCGGAGTTCGAAGCCGGGCAGGTTCCGGTGGGTGGCGACGGTGACGCGCAGGGCCCGGGTCGCGCTCATCCTGCTCTCGGCGAGCGGCCAGAACTGGAGGAAGCGTGTGTACGGGGCCTTGGGCGACCGGTAGTACACGGAGGCCGCGCGGTCGCGCCGCCAGCCGGTGGGGACGGCGAGGGTGGCCCCGGAGGGGTCCCGTACCACCGCGAAGTCGGGCGGGAGGGTGGGGGCGGTAGCGGGGATCGCGGTCGGCGAACCGGCAGCAGGAGGAGGGTACTTGGTGGGCGCGGCGGGCTTCCGGGCCGTCGGCGAGGCCGAGGCCGAGGGTGGCGACACCGCCCGTTCCTCGCCCGGATCCCTGACGAGCCACCCCGTCCCGACCCCGAGCACCAGACCGCCCGCCACCATGAGCACCCCGAGCGGCGTCGGCCGGAACCTGCTCCGGGCCCTTCCCGTACTGAACGGTGAGCGGGGGTGCGGCTGTTGCCCACCCTCCTCGTCGTACACCGGTACCGACACCCGGCCCCCTCCGCAGTAACTCCCGTACGAACGGAGGGACATCGTAGGACCGGGTGCCGCATCAGACCAGGTCGTCGTCACCACCGGCGGGAGTCAGGGGGTCTGGGTGCCGGGCAGGGCGAAGTGCCTCAGGGCCTGGTCCAGTGACTGGTACGGGGACGGCCACTCGTTGGCCGGCGCGCCGGCGAGGAAGGCGTACTGCTGGCCGTCGTCGGCGCGGAACACCCGCTCCACGAACTGCATCCGCCGCCCCACCTCGGGACTGTCGTACGCGTAGATCATCTCGGCGGCCTCGGCGAATGAGTAGTCGGGCAGGTCTCGCTGCGCGACCCGCCTGAAGCCGGGTCTGTGCATGTTGTCGGTGAGGGTGACGGTGAGGGCGTACTGCGAGGTGATGTTCTCCTCAAGGAGCGGCCAGAACTGGAGGAAGTGCCTCCCCTTGGGGCCCTTGGGCTCCTCGGGCGGGCGGTAGAAGACGACCGTCGGCGTCTCCTCCGAGCGCTGCCAGCCGTCGGGCACGGCGAGGGTGATGCCCGACGTGTCCTGGGTCACGGCGAAACCTTTGGCGACTTCGGAGGGACGGTCGCTCGCGACGGTGGGCACGGCGCTGTCGCCCTCGTCGTGGGTTTCCGTCTCCGCCGGGGGAAGCGGCGAGGCACTGGGCGAGGGGGAGACGTGCGGCGAACCGGCGGACACGGCAGGCGACTCGCCCTGGTCCCGTTGCAGGAACCAGGCCGTGCCCCCGCCCACCAGCAGGGCGAACACCACCACGAGGGCACCGACCGGGGTGACCCGCACCCGTGGACGGCCTCCGCCCGGCGGCGGCGTGGGCGGCTGCGGAGCCGCTCGCCCCGGCGGCGGAGAGGGCAGCGTCGGCGGGACCAGCGGGGGCTGCGGCGAGCGGTCCGCCGAGGGCTCACGGTACGGCTCGCGGGAGGGTGCGCGATACGGCTCGCGGGAGGGCTCGCGATACGGCCCCCGCCCGCCGGAAGCCCGCCCGCCGGAAGGAGGCGCGGGCGGTGGCACGGGCGGCGGTGGCGCCGGCGGTGGTGTCTCCCGTGGCGGTGTGCGGCGCGGGCCGTGCGGTCCTGCGGTGTCCCAGCTCTGTGTCTCCTCGTTCCAGAACGAGTCGTCGGCTCCGCCTCTGGCGGCCACCGGTCAGCCCCCCAGCACCCCGACCGCCTGCCCGACGGCCGCACCGGATGCGAGCATCGCGGTCACGCCCTCGGCGGTGGTCAGTGCCGTGCGCAGTCTGGCGAGCCGGGAGGGGGCGGCTGCGCCCGTGCCGGTGATGTCGTCCTCGGTGGCGGCGAGTTCGGCATCGAGCACGGCGGTGGTCTCCGTACGCAGACAACGCGTGAGGTCGATCCTCAAGTTCCTTACGGCGAGAAGAAGTTCCGCCTGCTGTTCGTCGCGCGGGGCGACCGCGGTACGCCCGTGGTGTTCGTTGCGTACGTCGTTGTGGTCGCCGACCGCGAACGCGCTGTCCGAGACCGGGCCGACGTTCACCACTCGCCCGGACCCCGCGCCCGCATCGTCATCCCGTGCCTGTCGCCGTGCCACGGCCGCCTCCCCCTTGGTTGTTGAGCGTGTTGTGGTCGCCCTGGGCGATGGCGCTGCTGTTCACCGGGCCGAAGAAGTTCGCCTGGTTGAAAACACTGTTGACCTGCTGCACGAACTCGGCCGTGTCCCAGCCCGCCGCGTACAGCTCGGCCTTCACCCCGCCCGCCACCCGGTCCTCGATGGACTTGAGGTAGCGGCTGAAGTCCATCTGCTGGAAGAGCGACGCGTCCACGTCGGATCCCAACTCCCGTACGGACAGGGCGGGTCCGTCCGGCATCGCCCCGCCGTAGCCCCCGGCCAGCAGCTTCCAGGTGCTGACCACGCTCCGTACGAGAGTGACCAGCGCCTGCCCCGGCGAGGCGGGCGTGCGCGCGAGCGCCCAGGCGGCCTTGCCGAACCAGCTGTTGTGCCGGTACTGGTGCGCGAGCCGGTCCGCCGCCTGGAACAGCGGCCGCACCGGCAGCAGTACGTGCGGGGCGACCTCCAGCATCAGCATCCCGCCCTGGGTGTGCACCCGTACGAAGACGGTCGTGACGATCTCCTCGCTCCAGCCGCCCACCCTGATCCGCAGGAAGTGCCGCCGCGGCTCGCCGCCCTCCTCGATCGCGTTCACCCGGTGCCACGCGACCCGGTCCGCCTCGTACGGCGCCGCCTCGCGCCGCGACAGGCCGGTGACCGGTAGGAACACGCACTCGTCGAGCTGGAGCTCGCGCAGCCGGTCGCGTACGGCGGCGGCCCGCACCGGGTCCCCGGAAGGGACGCGCAGGGTTTCGAGGAGGGGGACGATGCGGCGCAGTACCGCCGCGTTGGTGATCGGCTCGGGCGGTTCCTTGCGGTCCGCGCGCGGCTTCAGCTCGACGGCGAGGGCCCACGGGCGGAAGGAGAGTCCGGCCCCGCAGAACGGGTCGCCGGACCTGTACATGATCAGTGGCGAGCGCTGTTCGGTGCGGATCCGGTCCCGCAGCCGCTCGAAGCGCAGCCCGGACAGTTCGTCGGCCGGGTCCGCCGACCGGTTCGCGAACTGCCGCACCGACAGCTCGTGCGTCAGCACCCGGGCGAACTGCCCGCGCTGGAGCCCCACTCCGACGGCGATCACCGCGAACAGGACGAGGGTGATCCACGCCTGGCCGGACGCGTCCGCCGTCACCGTGGGCACCGACGCCGCGTCCGGCAGCAGCGTGCCCGGACCCGGAACGCCCACGCCGCCGAAACCGCCGGACACATCGGGCACGTCGGACCCGTCGTCCGAGAACGCAACCAGGAGGAGGGAGAGCAGGAGCACGGCCAGCGCGATCCGCCCGTACAGCCGGACCAGGAAGGCGGCGGCCAGCCGGACCCACGGCGGGTTTTCCTCCCGCCCCCTGATCCACCCGGCGATCGTGAGCGTGAAGCACGAGACGAGCAGCAGCAGGAACATCGGCCCGGCCAGCGCCACCGCCAGCACCCACAGCGCCAACATTCCGAAGGCCCAGGCCAGTTCGGCCCGGCGGGCCCGCAGCGCGTGGGCGAGGACGCGGGTCGCGTCGATGCCGTACGAGGGGGCGGCGATGCGCTCCTCGTGGACGTACAGCTCGTCGATCACGGCGTCGCGGTACGCGCTGTCGAGGTAGGACCCTGCGCAGAGCAGTCGGCAGGCCTCGCTGGCGGCCGGGTCTACGGGCCGTCTGCCGGAGGTTTGGGGTGGCACCACGTTTGTGGTCACCGGTGGTCCCTGGCTTCCCGTGGAAGTGCTTTGAGAGGACAGCCATCGTAGAGCGGCGGGGGCCCGCACAGTAACCCCGTACGACCCCAACTACGCCGTCTCTACGCCTGCCCCGCCCCTGCTCGCCCCTACTCCAGGTCGTCGGCGGGCTCGTCCTTCACCATCAGGCTCGCCACCCACAGCGGCATCATCCAGTGCAGCACGAAGACACCGGCGAGCAGCGGGGCTACGTACGCCCGGGTCAGCTGTCCGTCCGTGCACAGCGCGGCCAGCCACAGACCGGCCGCAGCCCCCAGGATCAGCGCACCCGTCATCTTGTGCGCGATCGAGCGCGAGCGCTCGCGCTCCCTCAGCTGCCGCTCGTCCAGCACCCGGCGGCGCAGCTCGAAGACGCCGCGGGTGGCGCTGTTGAGGATGCCGGTGGTGATGACGTACGGCAGGAGGAGGGCCAGCAGCGCGAAGGCGGCCCACAGCTGGTCGTGGGTGTACAGCAGCACCATCAGGGCGACTTCGGTAACGGTCAGTACGACGTGGGTGGCGACGGCGGCCCTGCGGCGAGCGGCGGTGGCGTGCAGCACGCGCGTCTTCGGATTGTTCATCAGGGCGTACATGCGCCGGTCGTACCCGGTCACCGTGGCGTTCGCGTTCATGGCTGTGCCTTCCTGCCGTAGATCTCTTGCGTGAGCGAACCGAAGGGTTCCAGGGAGAACAGCGCCTCCACCGGGAGCTCGAAGTACGCGGCGACCCTCAGCGCCAGGTCGAGGCTGGGGTTGTACTGCCCGCGCTCGATGTAGCCGATGGTCTGGTAGTGGACGCCCACTGCCTCCGCGAGGGCCTGCCGCGACACTTTTCGCTCGGCTCTCACCACGGCCATTCTGTTGTGCACCTGCTCGCTCATGTATAAGAAGTACTACATCTGGCAGCAGGTGCACAACACTCCGGGCAAGCAAAAGCCCCCCGGCAGTGGAACTGCCGAGGGGCTTTGTGCGGGTATGCCTAGATCAGGCCGAGCTCGCGCACCGCGTCGCGCTCTTCCTTCAGCTCCTGCACCGACGCGTCGATGCGCGTGCGGGAGAAGTCGTTGATCTCCAGGCCCTGGACGATCTCGTACTTGCCGTCCTTGCAGGTGACCGGGAAGGACGAGATGAGGCCCTCGGGGACGCCGTAGGAGCCGTCCGACGGGATGCCCATCGAGGTCCAGTCGCCGGCGGCCGTGCCGTTGACCCAGGTGTGGACGTGGTCGATGGCGGCGTTGGCGGCCGAGGCGGCCGAGGACGCGCCACGGGCCTCGATGATCGCGGCGCCGCGCTTGGCGACGGTCGGGATGAAGGTGTCGGCCAGCCACTTCTCGTCGCCCACGACCTCGGCGGCGTTCTTGCCTGCGACCTCGGCGTGGAAGATGTCCGGGTACTGGGTGGCCGAGTGGTTGCCCCAGATCGTGAGCTTCTTCAGCTCGGAGACCGGCGTGCCGGTCTTCTTCGAGAGCTGCGAGAGCGCGCGGTTGTGGTCCAGGCGGGTCATCGCGGTGAAGCGCTCGGCCGGTACGTCCGGGGCCGCGGCCTGCGCGATGAGCGCGTTGGTGTTCGCCGGGTTGCCGACGACGAGCACGCGGATGTCGTCCGCGGCGTTGTCGTTGATGGCCTTGCCCTGCGGCTTGAAGATGCCGCCGTTGGCGGAGAGCAGGTCGCCGCGCTCCATGCCCTTCGTACGGGGGCGGGCGCCGACGAGCAGCGCGACGTTGGCGCCGTCGAAGCCGACGTTCGGGTCGTCGGTGATCTCGATGCCCTGGAGCAGCGGGAAGGCGCAGTCGTCGAGCTCCATGGCGGTGCCCTCAGCGGCCTTCAGGCCCTGCGGGATCTCCAGAAGACGCAGCTTGACCGGCACGTCCTGGCCGAGCAGGTGACCGGATGCGATGCGGAAGAGCAGCGCGTAGCCGATCTGTCCGGCCGCGCCGGTGACGGTGACATTCACGGGAGTGCGGGTCATGGCGATCTCCGTAAGGCAAGCGAAGTGGCGGGGGTCCCTGCCCCTTGTGTGCGGGATATCTCGATGTGGAGAGATGTCCGCCCGTCAGGCTATCGCGCCCGGGGCGGACCCGGCTCCCGGGTCCGTGTAAGACGGCGCACACCGGCCGCCGACCGGGTGCGTCCGGAGCCCGGACACGCCGACGGCCGCCCGCGCGGAGGGGGGAATAGCGCGAACGGCCGTCTCGGGCTGGCGTACACCCGTGGGGGGATGACATCCGCCTGCCCCGAAGAGCGGCGGCCATGCCCCGTACTTCTGAAATTCTTTCGCGCGGGTCCTGCACGGGTCCTGCGCGGGTCCCGTGCGGGCCCCGCGCCGGCTCCACTACTCGGGGATCGTGCAGCCCTTCTTGCCGGACTTCAGCGTCGCGCAGGCCTTCGCCTCGTCCGCCGTGGCCGCCTCGACCATCTTGGTGTACGCGTCGGTGGCCGCGCCGACCACACTCTTCTGGCCGGCCGCCGAGGTGTCCGAGGAGACGGTCACCTTGTCGCCGGAACCCGCACCGGTGATACGGGCCCAGGCCGCACCGCAGGTCTTGCTGTAGCGGACCTCGATGGCGGCAGTACCGACCTTTCCGCGGGCGGACGTGGTGGCGAGCTCGCCGCCGCAGCCCATCGCCTCCGGGTCCTTGCCCTCGCACGCCTTGCCGCTGCACTTGACCCCGGCGGGGAGCTTGGGCGCGGTGGACTTGGACTGCGAGGTGGCCGGAGTCTTGCCCGCCTCCGGGTCCTTCTCGTCGCCGCCGGTCAGCAGGACCGCGGCGACGATCACCAGGAGCGCGCCGACGACGCCCGCCAGGAACATCGTCAGCTTGCGCCGCTGACGCTGCCGGTCCGGCGCCGAGTTCGGCGGCGGCGGGCCGGGGCGCGGCGTCTCGGGCGCCGACGGGCGGCTGTTGTAGCTGTGGCCCTGGTTGAAGCCGCGCTCGAAGTCGTTGGCGTAGTCCCGCTCGTGCTCGGAACGGCCCGTCGAGGCAAGACCCGTCGCGGGCAGACCCGTCGCGGGGCGACCGGAAGCCGGGCGGACAGGCGAGGACGGGCCCTGGCCGGCGCGCGGCTTGGTCAGCTCGCTCGGGATCTTCAGATTGGTGGTCATGTCGAACGCGTCGTTGCTCGCGGGCCTGGCGGCACGCCGCTGCTGACCGGTGTCGGTCAGCTCCGGGTTCGTACCGCGGGACGGGCCGGAAGCGGAACCGGGACGCGAGGTGGAACCAGGACGCGAGGCGGAGCCGGGGCGAGACGGCGGGGCGGCGCTGCTCTGCTTGCCCGCCTTCCCCCCGTTCTTCGCCGCGGGCTGCCCGAACTCGCCCAGCGCGGCACGCGCCTGGGAGATCCGGATGGCCTCCATCGTCATGTCATGGCGCATCTCGGAACGGCTCCAGGCACGCTCCGCGAGCTCCCACATGGTGGTGAGGTGAACGGGATTGGTCCCGGTCACCTCGGACAGCGCGACAACCGCGCCCTTGGGTGCGAGCAGCCGCCCATTGAGATAGCGATCCCAGGACGTCTTGCTGTACCCGGTGCGGTCCGCGACGGCCGCGACGCTCAGGCCGCTGCGGTCCACGAGCCTGCGCAACTGGTTCGCGAACTCCCTGACCTGCGGGTCAAGTCCCTCCGGCAGCGCTTTCCAACGAGGCATTGCTTCCCCCTTGTCCCCCCGTACGTTCCTGATGTGCCCCGCGCTCTTTCCTGCCCCCTGCCCATACCCCCGTGGCTCCTGCCTTTTCAGAGCCGGCGTACCCAGAGGGATGCGCAGAGCCAGGATGTCAGTTCCTGGGGCGGGAGCGCACGGGGGCGATTCGGAACTCCGGCGCACCCCATTGCGCGCCTCCGTACCCATCGCCCGTACCAGTGTCCCATCGTTGCTGTGTGCGGATTGCCGGAGCCCTGACCTTCGGCCCAGTGCGCCCGTTATGTCCACACAAGTCCGCGCTTCCGATGGATTTCACCGGCTTGGCGCGAAACAAGATCTTTCAGGTGATCCACGACGGGGCACCGCAGCCCAAGACGGCACCCAACACCGGAATAGTTCCTTCCAGTTGTGCCTCTCGATCACTTGTCGAAGCATTCGGGAGCGCCGCCCGCCGCGGGCTCCAGACAGGCCCGCACCCCGGCCGGATCCCGCGGGGCGAGCATCGGCGTGACGACCCAGCCTGTGGCATCCCCCACATCGAGCGCCTCCGCCTTCATCACCTTTGTTCCGCTTTCCCCGTTTCCTCCACCTGCTTCGCCCTCGCTCTCCCCCTCGTCCTCCAGCGCCGGGTACAGCGCCACCTTGTCGCCCACCTTGAGGAAGGACGCCCGTACCCACACCGACCGGCAGACGCTGCTGTACCGGATCTCCAGCCGCTGGCCGCCGCGCGCGTAACGGTCCACCAGCGAGGTCGCCGCCCCCGACTGACCGCACCCCATCCCCTTGGGCGTACGCCCCTCGCACCGCACCCCGAGGCAGCCCGCCTCCGCCGTGACGCCGGTCGGCAGCGGCGACAGACCGGTACCGCCCGCGGGCCCGGCGCCGGGCCCGGGGCCGCCGGGGATCTGGGCGCCGAGCGTGGCGAAGCCGACCACCACCACCGCTGCCGCGCCCGCCAGCGCACCGGCCGCGATGAGGGCGTACGGCCGCCACGTCCCCCGCCGTTGCGGTACGTGCGCGGAGGCGGCGGCCGGACCCGTCGGCGGGTCGGACGCGGCCGCAGGCGTCCACGCGCCCGCGGCCCTCCGCTCGCCGCCGCCGGGCCCGGACCGGCCGCTCCAGGCCGCTTCGGCCAGTTCCCACAGGGCGAGCAGCCGGGCGGCCGGTTCGTCCGCGACCGCGCACAGCGCCTCGACCGCCTGCCGGGGCACCGGCTTCTTGCTGTTGAGATAGCGCTCCCAGGACGACTTGCTGTACGGGGTACGTTCCGCCAGGGCGGCCAGACTCAGCCCGGTGCGCTCCTTCAACTCCCTCAGTTCCTGCGCGAGATGGGCACACTCCCCGCCCACCCCCTGCTGCTCGCGCTCGCCGCCTCCTTCGCTCATCGGCGCAGCTCCCGCCAGGTGTCCTCGCCGACCAGCCCGTCCACGACCAGCCGCTGCTGCTTCTGCTGCCGCTGGAACGCCTCCACCGCCTCCTTCGTCCGCGTCCCGTACAGCCCGTCGACCACCCCCGGGTCGAATCCGTGCTGCCGGAGCAGGCACTGCGCCTCGACCACGTCCCTGCCCTGGGTGTTGAGCATCAGCAGCGCGTCCCGGCTGACGCTGTGCCCGGCATGGCGCAGACCGTCCTTACGCCCGGCCACGCAGGGGTACGTACGTCCCTCCGCGTACGTGTAGGCGCCGGTGTCCGGTGCCGACCCGTCACCGGACACCGTCCGGGCGAGCACGTACCCGGCGGCGAAGGCGACCAACAGCGCGAGCGCGGCGGCGCCGCACACCGCCGGGCCGACCCGCAGCGTGCGCGGGCGCCGCCCGGCATCCTGCTGCGGTACGGCCTCCCCGGCCTCCCCGGCCTCCCCGGCCCCACCGACCTCGCTTGTCCCGCCGTCCGTCCGCCCCCGGTCGCGGTCGCGGGCCGCGACGTCGTACAGCACCAGCAGTCTCGTCGGGTCGCTCCCGCAGACCCTGGCCAGCTCCTCGACCGCTTCCCTCGGGGGCGGTGTGCGACCGTTGAGGTAGCGCTCCCAGGAGGAGCGGCTGCTGGTGGTCCTGCCCTCCAGCGCGGCCAGGCTGAGACCGCTGTGGTCCTTCAACCGCCGGAGCTGGACGATCAGTTGACAGTCCCGCTCCCCCAGTTCCGCCGGCAGTGTCTTCCAACGCGACATGTTCCACCCCGTACGCGCTTGTGCTTCTCCGGAGCGCGGCCCCGGACCCCCGACCCGGGACAGTCCTACCCCCGGCAGTCCCCACTCATGATGCGAAGGGCCGTCGCGGGGGTTCCCGGTTCGCGCCCGGTTCCCTCTCCACGGGTGTCTTCCGGCCAGTCGGTGGCGTCCCGCACCGTCCCACGACGACGTCCTGGGACGGTGCGTCCCCGCAGCTCGGAGGGTGGGACGTCCCACGCTGTCCCCGCCTTGCGGAGCGCTCTGGCGGCGACCGGAAGTCGCACCGCACAGTCGTTGTCGTACAGCACCGCGAGAACTCGTACAGCGCAGCGGGAACTCGAACAGCGCTAGCGGGAACTCGTACAGCAACGGGGAGGAACCACCATGCAGCTCTCTCAGAAGCGCGGCATCGCACTCGCCACCGCGACCCTGTCCGTCGGCGGACTGTTCGCCGTCGGAGCGGCTCCGGGCGCGGCAGCCGCACCGGCCAGGACGCAGTCCGCCGCCCAGCCGGCCGTCCAGTCGTCGTCCGTGCAGTCCGCGGGCGTCAACGCGGCGGCCCGCTGCAACTGGCCGTACGTCTGCTTCTACCGGGGCGGCAGCTTCAGGGCCGCCTACAAGGACCGGGGCTACCAGGGGCTCGGCCCGGGCGGCCGCTCCGCCAACCACGTCATCAACACCCGCCGCGACGACGGCGCCCGGATCTACCTCCAGCGCCTCAACGGCAGCGGCAGGCACTGGGAGTGCGCCCGTCCGGGCCGCTCGTACACCATCAAGTCGGGCTGGCGTCCGTACGCGATCAACATCCGCAACAGCCCGAGCTGCCGCTAGGAACCACCCATGACGCACCGGTGGCCCGGCCTCTCCTCAGGGGGAGAGGCCGGGCCACCGGTGTGTGCGCAAGTGCCGTGCGTCAGCGGACTGTGAAGCGGACCGCCGATTCCAGGAACGGGATGGTCAGCCAGGCGTGCGGCTGCGTCATCAGCGCCAGCAGCGTGATGGACAGGCCGAGGGCGCCGTACGTCACGATGTCGGTGAAGCGGGAGCGGACCGCGAGCATCCCGACCGACGGCAGCACCCAGCGCAGCACCGCGCCAGTGAGCATCGCCAGCCCGATCAGGATCGTGCCGAGCCGGAACCCGATGTCGAACGCGTCGAACGCGACCAGCAGCAGCCCGATCCCGGTCGCCCCCAGGACGGTGAGCAGCGGCCACTGCCGGGCGGGGGCCGGAGCGTCCCCGGCGGCTGCCCGGCCGCCGCCCTCGGGACGGGCGGTGTCCCGGGTGAAGAGGGGGAAGCGACGGGTGGTGCGGACGGGGCCGTCGGGACCTGGCGCGCTGACGACGCCCTTGGCCCGGGGCTCCGTGTCCACGACGGTGTCCGCAGCCTTGTCCGCAGACGTGCCCGTGGCCGCGGCCGTATCCGCAGACGTGGCCGCAGACATGGCTGTGTCTGCGGCCGCACCGGGCGCCTCGGCGGCGGGCGTGACGGCCTCCTCGGTCGCACCGCCCGCGTCGGTGCCGTCCGAGTCCGCACCGCTCGCGTCCGTGCGGTCGTCCGCTGCCTTGCCGCCCATGGGCTCGCTCCCTCTTCCCGTACTGTTCCGGTCTGGTCCCTGGCCCGGATTCCCGGTCAGCCCGCGTCGATGCCGGCTGCGCGCTCGGCGGCCTCAACGACGTTGACCAGGAGCTGGGCACGGGTCATCGGGCCGACACCGCCCGGGTTGGGGGCGACCCAGCCCGCGATCTCGGCGACACCGGGGTGCACGTCGCCGACGATCTTGCCGTTCTCGTCGCGGCTGACGCCGACGTCCAGGACGGCCGCGCCCTCCTTGACGTCCTCGGGCTTGATCAGGTGCGCGACACCGGCGGCGGCCACGATGATGTCGGCCTGGCGCAGGTGCGAGGAGAGGTCACGGGTGCCGGTGTGGCACTGGGTGACCGTCGCGTTCTCGGACTTGCGGGTGAGCACCAGCGGCATCGGGCGGCCGATGGTGATGCCCCGTCCGACGACGACCACATGGGCGCCGGCGATCTCGACGCCGTGGTGGCGCAGCAGCTGGACGATGCCGTACGGGGTGCAGGGCAGCGGTCCCGGCTCGCCGATGACGAGGCGGCCGAGGCTCATCGGGTGCAGGCCGTCGGCGTCCTTGGCCGGGTCCATCAGCTCCAGGACGCGGTTGGTGTCGATGCCCTTGGGGAGCGGGAGCTGGACGATGTAACCGGTGCAGGCGGGGTCCTCGTTGAGTTCCCGTACGACTGCCTCGATCTCCTCCTGGGAGGCGGTGTCGGGCAGTTCGCGCTGGAGGGAGGCGATGCCGACCTGGGCGCAGTCGCGGTGCTTGCCCGCGACGTACCACTTGCTGCCGGGGTCGTCGCCGACCAGCAGGGTGCCGAGCCCGGGAGTGATCCCGCGGCTCTTCAGGGCCGCCACGCGGCCGGTGAGTTCGGACTTGATCGCGGCTGCGGTGGCCTTGCCGTCGAGAATCTGGGCGGTCATGCACCCATCCTCGCGGATGACGGGGGTGAGGTTCCAATTAGGCCCCGCCCGGGTCCCACCCGGGCGCCCGCCGGTTTGTCACCGGCTTGAACCAAACGTTGCACTTGCACAACACCTGGGGCCTCCGGCTGGACAAGGAGCGGACGGTAATACGACGATGTGGCGCGCAGTTCCGCGGCGGCACAGGGGGGCACACCGCTCGATTTCACGTAACTTCCTCCGCTCGGACCGCATCGTCCCCAGCACCACCAACGGAGGAATCGCTCGTGAGCTTCGGCGACCCCAACAACCCGTACGGCCAGCCCCAGGGCCAGCCGCAGCAGCCCCCGCAGGGCGGTCAGCCCGGTTACGGCTACCCCCAGCAGCCGCCGCAGGGCCAGCCCGGTTACGGCTACCCGCAGCAGGCCCCGCAGGGCGTTCCGCCGCAGCAGGGCTACGGCTACCCCCAGCAGCCCGCCGGCCAGATGCCCCCGGGCCCGGGTGGCACCCTCCAGGCCAACAACGGTTACATCAACGTCGCGGGGCTCGGCACCGTCGAACTCGCCACGATGGGCCGCCGGCTGGGCGCGCGTGCGCTCGACGCCGTGGCGTACGGCATCCTGTACTTCATCTTCTCGGCGATCGGCCTCGCGGGCCTGGTCGGTGCCTCGGAGTCCATCAAGGACTGCGGCACGAACTACGGGACGCCGAGCTACGACGCCTGCATGACCGATGCCGCCAACGCCAGCGTCGGCATCGTCGCCGCCTTCTTCGGCGCCATCGCCCTCTTCGCCCTCATCGCCCTGCTCTACGAGTGGCTGATGGTCTCCATCTGGGGTGCCACGCTCGGCAAGATGGTCCTCGGCGTCAAGGTCGTCAAGGAGGGCACCGGTCAGGCTCCCGGCCTGGGTGCGGGCTTCATCCGCTGGATCATCCCGATGGTCGGCTCGCTGTTCTGCGGCCTCGGCACGCTCCTGGTCTACCTCTCCCCGTTCTTCGACAACTCGGGCAAGCTCCAGGGCTGGCACGACCGCGCGGGCGGCACGATCGTCATCAAGAAGTAAGCACGCTGAAGGCGTAACCGCCTGCGTGCCTGGTGAAGGCCGCCAATTCCCCACTCGTTCCGGGGAATTGGCGGCCTTCCGCCTTTCTCAGGGCCCGTCCCCTCCCTAACCTGGCGGGGGGTTCACCTGGGAAGGGTGTGCAACATGTACAGCATCATCGTGGTTCCCGCGCAATGTGCGGGTCCCGAGGAACAATTCCGGCTCGCGCCGGGCGAGAGCCTGCGCTTCGGCCGTACCCCGCCACCGGAACCGCCACCGGACACCGGCACCGGTCCGCCCCACCTCACGCTCAGCCACGACGGGATCTCCCGCAGGGCCGGGGAGATCCGGGCCAGCGGTGCGTTCTGGACGCTCAGCAACCTCAGCTCCCGGCAGACGTACGTCGTCGAGAACCCGGAGGGTGCGGGGGAGCACATCAAGGTCGTGCCCGGCAGGCTGGACGCACCCGTCCCGTTCGAGTTCTCGCGGGTGGTGCTGCCCGCCGCCGGGGAGCTGCTCGGCTTCGAGGTGTGGGCGCCCAGGCACGACTACGTATCGGGGGACCCGTCCCTCGAAGGCGCGCTCACCGCGCCCGCCTTCGCCCTCGACCGTACGAAGCGGTACTTCGCCGTACTGGTCGCACTGTGCGAGCCCCGGCTGCGCGGCGAGCCGCACGCGGCGCTGCCGACCGTCGACCAGGTGGCGGAGCGGCTGCGGCCGCACTGGCCCGCCGCGTCGCGCACCGCCGTGCAGTGGAACATCGACTACCTCGCGGTGAAGCTGCGCCTCAAGCAGCCCCCGGAGTCGGCGGAGTGCGGGCCGCGGCTGAACGGCAAGAAGGAGTCCCTGGTCTCGCTCGCGCTGCGCTTCGATCTCGTACGGGAATCCGAACTGGCACTGCTGGAGAGCGAGTTGAACGTGCGATGACCGCACCCTTCGCCGTGTCCGTCCCGGCCGGCTACCGCATCGGGTCCTGGCAGGTGCGCGAGCCGCTCGCCGCGGGCGCGTTCGGCAGTGTGTACGCGGCGGTCAAGGCGTCCGGGGCCGCCGCGTCGCTCCCGGCCGAAGCGGCGCTCAAGTTCCTGCCCACCGGCACCCGCACCCCGCGCCAGCTGAACCACCTGCGCGAACTCTCGCAGCGCGAGCTGGCGATGCACCGCAAGCTGTCCCGGCCGCGGCTGATCCGGATGTACGAGGCGCTGACCGTGGACGACCCGGAGCGGCCCGAGCTGGACGGCGCGACCGTCCTCGTACTGGAACGGGCCGAGGGTTCGCTGGACGCGCTGCTCGCCCGGGAGCCCGTGCCCGCCGCCGGGCCCGTACTCCTCGCCCAGGTCTGCGAGGGGATACACCAGCTGCACCACGCGGGCTGGGTGCACGGCGACCTCAAGCCGGGCAACGTACTGCTGATGGCGGACGGCACGGTCCGGCTCGGCGACTTCAACCTGGCCGCCGAGATGGACGGCACGCATGCGTACGCACCGGCCTTCGCGACGCCCGACTACACGCCGCCGGAGCTGCTGTGGTCGGAGATCAGCGACAACGGGCGGCAGGTCAGGCCGACCACGGACGTCTGGGCGTTCGGCGTGCTCGCCCATCTCGTACTGACGGGAAAGCCCCCGCTGCCCGGCGGAGGCAGCAGCGGGGGCGGGCCCGCCGCCCGCTCGGAGGCCCTGCTGGCCTATGCGCGCGGGGAGGCGGAACTGCACCTCGACCCCGGACTCCCGGACGCCTGGCGCCCGATCGTCACCGACTGCCTGGCCCGTACGCACGAGGAGCGGTCCGCGCACACCGCCGCCGCGCTGCTGCGCCGCATCGAGGCGGTGACCGACTCCGCGCCGTCGCCCCGGCTCCCCCGGCTGCGCCCCCGCTCGCGGCGCGCCGTGCGGACGGCGTGGGCGGCCGGACTCGTGGCGGTGCTGACGGGGGCGTCGCTGGGGTTCATGGCGCTGCGCGACGACGGGACGGTGCCGGCGGCGGAGTACGGGGCGGCGGAGCTGGCCACCGACAAGGGCATCCCGGTGGCGTACCGGAAGCTGATCGTCGACTCGGCGCACCAGTGTGCGGAGAAGGACGTCACGCCGGCGCAGATCGCGGCGATCCTCAAGGTAGAGAGCGACTTCGACCCCGACCTCTCCGATCCCCCGAACGACGAGTACGGGATGGCCCGTTGGAGCCCCCGGGTGATCCGCTACTGGCTGCCCAGCGACCAGCGTCCGGCCACGGGCAACCCCCGGCCGCCGTTCCCGCCCGACCAGTCGATTCCCGCCCTGGGCCGCTATCTGTGCGCGATGGCCCCGGCCCTGTGGCCGAACCTCAATGTCTCGCCGCAGGTCGCGGGGGCCCTCGCACACCGCTCGTCCGCCTCCCGGGTCAACGAGTGGGGCGGAGCGCCGGCGAAGCTCCGCCCCCATGCGGACAAGGTCGCGCACTACCTCAAGGAGTACGCGGTGGCGGGTGACAAGACACCCTGAGACTTCTGAGGTACCGGGGCGGAGGGCTGCGGGGGATGGTTCTGGTGTGCCGCCGGAGCGGCGGCACGACGCATCAGCCTCGTACCTCACAGGGGGACTTCATGCGCAGGACCCGTTCGATGATCGCCGCTGTCGGTGCCACGGTCGCGGGGGCCGCGGTACTGGTGGCACCCGGCATCGCCCAGGCCGGCACCTTGGCCGTTCCGGCCGCTCCGACGGCTTCCCAGGCCGCTCCGGCCGCCTCGCAGGTCAAGATCCAGGGGAAGTACTACTTCCACACCTGGCGCAACGCGTACAGCTACGAAGGCCGGAACGTGAACACCCCGAGGAAGGGTCTCCTCTGGGCCGGCAACAACTACTTCTACTGCCAGGCCCAGGGCCAGGACCACCACGACGATCACGGCAACAAGAACACCTGGTGGGCCAAGACCGACGACGACAAGGGCAACAAGGGCGTGTGGGTGAGCGCCACCGCGTTCAGCAAGGGCGGCAACTACGAGCCGATCCCGGGGCTGCCGCGCTGCTGATTCCCACTGACCGTACGTGACGGAAGCCGTGCTCCTCGGGGGAGTGCACGGCTTCCGTCACGTACGTCTGCTGCTCAGTGCTCAGTGCTCAGTGGAAGAAGTGGCGCGTACCGGTGAAGTACATGGTCACGCCCGCCTTCTTCGCCGCCTCGACGACCAGCTCGTCCCGCACCGAACCGCCGGGCTGGACCACGGCCCTGATGCCCGCGTCGAGCAGGATCTCCAGCCCGTCGGGGAACGGGAAGAAGGCGTCGGACGCGGCGTACGCACCGCGTGCCCGCTCCTCGCCCGCCCGCTCGACGGCGAGCTTCGCGGAGTCGACCCGGTTGACCTGGCCCATGCCGACGCCGACGGACGCGCCGCCCTTGGCGAGCAGGATCGCGTTGGACTTGACGGCCCGGGAGGCCTTCCAGGCGAAGGAGAGCTCGGCCAGCTCGGCCTCGCTGAGCGCCTCGCCGGTCGCGAGCGTCCAGTTGGCCGGGTCGTCGCCGTCCGCCTGGAGGCGGTCGGTGACCTGGAGGAGTGCGCCGCCGTCGATCGGCTTGACCTCGACCTTGTCGGACGGGGCGCCGTCGCAGCGCAGTACGCGGATGTTCTTCTTGCGGGCCAGGACCTCGACGGCCCCTTCCTCGTACGCCGGGGCGACGATGACCTCGGTGAAGATCTCCGCGACCTGCTCGGCCATGGCGACGCTGACCGGGCGGTTGACGGCGATCACGCCGCCGAACGCGGACAGCGGGTCGCAGGCGTGCGCCTTGCGGTGGGCCTCGGCGACGTCGTCACCGATGGCGATGCCGCACGGGTTGGCGTGCTTGATGATCGCGACGCAGGGCTCGGCGTGGTCGTAGGCGGCGCGGCGGGCGGCGTCGGTGTCGGTGAAGTTGTTGTAACTCATCTCCTTGCCGTGCAGCTGTTCGGCCTCGGCGAGGCCGCCCTTGCCGTTGACGTACAGCGCGGCGCCCTGGTGCGGGTTCTCGCCGTACCGGAGGACGTTCTTACGGGCGTAGGTCTGCCCGATGAAGCCGGGGAGGCCCGAGTCGTCGGCAGCGGCACCGTGTTCATCAGCGGCTCCGCCGCGGGCGTCGGCGAACCAGCCGGCCACGGCCACGTCGTACGCGGCGGTGTGCTGGAAGGCCTCGCCGGCGAGCCGCTTGCGGGCGGTGAGGTCAAAGCCGCCGTCCTTCACCGCGGCGAGGACATCGGCGTACCGGGCCGGGCTGGTGACGACTGCCACGGACGGGTGGTTCTTGGCGGCGGCGCGGACCATCGACGGGCCGCCGATGTCGATCTGCTCCACGCACTCGTCGGGCGTCGCACCGGACGCGACGGTCTGCGTGAAGGGGTAGAGGTTGACGACCACAAGGTCGAAGGGCTCGATGCCGAGCTCCGCGAGCTGGTTGCGGTGGTCCTCCAGGCGCAGGTCGGCGAGGATGCCGGCGTGCACGCGCGGGTGCAGGGTCTTGACCCGGCCGTCCAGGCACTCGGGGAACCCGGTGAGCTCCTCGACCTTGGTGACCGGCACCCCGGCGGCGGCGATCTTCGCGGCGGTGGAGCCGGTCGACACCAGCTCGACGCCGGCCTCGTGCAGCCCCTGGGCGAACTCTTCGAGCCCGGTCTTGTCGTAGACGCTGACCAGCGCGCGACGGATGGGCTTCAGCACCGTGCTCACGGAATTAGTACCTTTCGTCCCTCTATGCGGTAGCCGTGCCGGGCCAGACGCCCCACGACCTCGACGAGCAGCGTGCGCTCGACTTCCTTGATCCGCTCATGGAGAGCGGCTTCGTCGTCCTCATCGCGGACCTCGACCACGCCCTGGGCGATGATCGGGCCGGTGTCGACGCCGTCGTCGACGAAGTGGACCGTGCACCCGGTGACCTTCGCGCCGTACGCGAGGGCGTCACGGACACCGTGCGCACCGGGAAAACTGGGCAGCAGGGCGGGGTGCGTATTGACGCACCGCCCGCCGAACCGGGCGAGGAATTCCTTCCCCACGATCTTCATGAACCCCGCGGAGACGACGAGATCGGGCTCGTGGGCAGCGGTGGCGGCGGCCAGCGCCGCGTCCCATTCCTCCCTCGTCCCGTAGTCCTTCACCCGGCACACGAAGGTGGGGATCTCGGCCCGCTCGGCCCGTTCGAGCCCGGCGATGCCGGTGCGGTCGGCACCGACGGCGACGATCTCCGCGCCGTACTGGTGGTCCGCCGCGAGGGCGTCGAGCAGGGCTTGGAGGTTCGTACCAGAACCGGAGACCAGGACCACGAGACGGGCGGGACGCCCGGCGGCAGGCGGAAGAAGGGGTACGGAGGGCTCTGAGGGTACGGAGGGGGGCGGGGAGGCCACGGCGGGTCTCTTTCTCGCGGGTCGTGCGGTTTGTGTGGTCGTACGAACGAATCGCACCCCGCTGTACGGGGAACCCTACGAAGGCATCGACCGCTGGCAACGATACCGGCACACCGGGCCGCCCCCACGGGACGGGTGCACGGGCGGGAGGTAGCGTCAGGGCAGGACTCCGCCCCAGCTCCGTACGGGGCTGACATCAGGGCCGGCAACAGGTCGGCCACAGGTGCGGAATGCCACACGACATACGACCTTCCGCCGGAGGGTCCGAGGGGAAGACGTTCACCAGATGACGGACCGACGCCGCCGCGCGGCTCTCCGCCGCAGCTCACTCCCACTGCTGCTGCCGCTTCCGGCCGAGGGGGCGCCAGTGCTGCTGCTGCGGGAACGCAAGGGTGGCGGCGAAACGGAAGCATCAGGGACGGGGCCGGGAACGGGCTCGGGTACGGGCACGGACTCGGGTACGGGTACGGGTACGGGTACGGGTACGGGTACGGGCTCAGGTGGTGACGACAACCCGTTCGCACCGCCGCCCGAAGGCCGCCCGGACCAGCCCTGGCAGCCGCGCAGGCCGACCGGCGACACCCCGCCCGCCTCGGACGGCTCCGGATCCGGATCCGACGACTCCGCCCCCGGCAGCTCCACGTCCGGCGGCTCCGGTTGGGGCAGCCGGTGGAGCAACCGCCAGCCCCCGAGCCAGGGCAGCGGCGGCTTCGGCGGCCCCGGTGGAACGGGCGGAACCGGCGGCACCGGACGCGGCCAGAACGGGCCGGACGGTACCGAGGGCGGCCCCGGAACCAACCTGCGCTGGGACCCGACGGACCCATCACAGCGCCGCGCACGGTATGCGCTGCTGGCGGGCATGTGGGCGTTCTTCTTCGCCCTGTTCACCCAGCGGGAGATCTCGCTGCTGCTGGGCGCACTGGCCATCTACTGGGGCCTCAGCTCGCTGCGCAACAAGCAGCCGAAGCCGGACGCCACGGCTGCCCTGACGGGCGCACCGGCCACCCCCGCCACCCCACCGGCGAGCACCCGCCCGCAGACGACGGCCGCGGTGAGCGGACTGGTGACGGCGGTACTGGCACTGGCGATCGTGGCGACGACGTTCACGGTGCAACTCGTCTACCGCGACTACTACACCTGCGTCGCGGACGCCCTGACAAAGTCCGCCCAGGTGTCCTGCAACGAGGAACTCCCGAAGTCCTTGATCCCGGTGTTCGGAGTGAAGGAGTAGCGGGGGCACCAGCCTCTCTGGCCACTTCAGCCCGTCCGGCGTTTGAGGACGCGCGGCGCAGCCGTGCACCGGGCGCAGCCCGGGACACCCGCCCCCACCGGCGCGAACCGTGCTGCTTTTCCGCCCCGCGGCGAGCGGTTCAGGTGAAGGGGTGGGGAGGGGCCGAATTCGCGAAGCGGCCCACCCACCCGCACCTTCACCCCCCACCGCCCCCCTCTGCCCCCCGCTCCAACTCCACCCCCACCACCGGCGGCGCCACCGGCACGGGCGGAGCAAAAGGCGGAAGAGCCACCCCCGGCCCGGACACAGAAGCCGACGGAGACTCAGGCACAGGGGCAGGCGCAGGAGCAGTCGCGGAAGCCAGCGGAGGCTCAGGCGCGGACACGGGAGCCACCGGAAGCTCAGGCACGGACACGGGCACGGGAGCCAGCACAGGCTCAGGCTCCAGCACAGGCCCAGCCACCCCCGAAGCCAACAAAGGCTCCGGCCCCCCACCCCGCCCCCTCCCCCACCTCCACACCCAACCCCACCCCTCCCGCACCCTCCACCCCCGCAACACCAACGCCCCCGGCACCCCCACCCCCGCCACCCACACCAGCGCCCCCAGCCCCGCCTTCCACCACACCGGCCCGAACTCCGCCAGCCGTTCCGTTCCGAGCGGCCCGCCCGACAGCGCCGCCAGTACGGCCGTCGCCGCCCCGCACCCCACCGCCGCCAGCGCCGCCGTGCCCGCCGTCCTGCGCCGCCCCCACGCTTCTTCCCGTACGGCATACGCAGGCGCAGCCACCCGTACGGTGAACCACGCGACCGCCAGCCCGGCGGCCAACGGAACGCCCGCGACGGCCCAGTTGAGCGCCGTGCCCCGCCCCGGACCCGGCAGCGCGGCCAGCAGCGGGAAGTGCGGCAGCGCCGCCGCCCCGGCACCCCCGAGCGGGGTCACCACCGCGCCCGTACCCAGTCCGAAGCCCGTCCCGATCCCGTACGAGGCAGCCCACACGGCCGCGTTGGGCACCAGCGCCAACGCCAGCAGCAGCACCGCGAACCGGCCCGACCACTCCACCGCGAGCTGCAGGAACGACTCCTGCGCCAGGTCCGCGTGCCAGGTCAGCGAGGCCCCGACGACCAACGCACCGCCCCCCACCAGCACAGTCGTTCCGGCAGCCGCCGCACGCAGGGCCGTCCCGAGCCGGGGGCGTACGAACTCGCGGCGCACGCCCTCCGGGACCCACCCGGGCAGCGGACCGTGCGGGCGCCCGTACGCGGTCCACACCCCGAGAACGGCGGCGAAGGACACGACGAGCGGCAGCCACACCGCGACGCTGCCCGGCGCGGCGGGCAGCGGACCGCCCGCCGCGTACAGCGTCACGGCGCACCCCACCGCCAGGTACCCGACGGTCACTCCGCCGAAGGCCGCCCACCCGGACGGCACGTTCCGCGGCGCCGCACCGTCCCCGCCGCCGCCCTCGCCGCTGCCTTCACCGTCATCCTCACCGCCGTCGTCGTCCTCCAGCGCGTCGCGCGCCGCCCGGTGCGCGAGCCAGACGGGCAGTACGGCGAACAGCATCGGGGTCAGCCCGACGGGCGCGGCCACCCCGCTCAGGGTGTCGTGGCGTACGAGATCCGCACCGTGGGCGAGCAGCCACAGCCCGGCGGCGACGTGCAGCGCCGCGCCGGCCCCCGAGTCCGGGTAGGGCGAACTGATCCACAGCACCATCACCAGCACGGCGAACGCCCCGAGGCCCAGTCCGGCGGCCAGCACCCCGCGCACCAGACAGACGGCCCAGGCGGAAGGCCGATTCCGCCCGGCGCGGGAATCTCCGGCCGAGCCGGCCTGCGCGGACTCGTGCTGGTGCGCGGACTCGTGCTGGTGCTCGTGCTCGTGCTCGGTCACTGGATTCGGGTTCACGCGGCCATGCTGCCCACGACACGCGCCATCTTCGCGTAACGCGCGAACAGCCGACGTGTCGCCCAATATACGTTTATGTACTTTTTCGCCCGGTGCAGTACGACGGGGACCGCGGGGATCGCAGGAGTCACGGGAATCGCGGGGATCACGGAGGTGCTCCCATGACCCGCGGCACACCCACCACTCCCCCTCCCCTCTCCGCCTCCGCAGCCGCCCCCGCCGCCGCAGCCCTGCCTTCCCCGAAGGAACGCCGCAGGCTGCGCGAGGCGAAGGCACTGTCACAGGCGCAGGTGGCCGCGATCGTGGGCGTGACCCGCGAGACGGTCCGCTCCTGGGAGACGGGCCGCACCAGCCCGCGGGGCCGCAAACGCGAGGTGTACACACGCCTGCTCGCCGGCATCGACGAAGAACTGACCGCCAAGGGCACAGCCGACCCGGTCCGCAAACCAGCCACCGAGCTCGCACCGGCCACCCTCACGGAATCTGCTGCTCGGGCGACCCCACCCACAGCGCAGGGCCCGGCGGATTCATCGACCCCGGCGGCTCCGGCTACTCCGGCGGCTCGGGCGGCTCCGGCAGCTCCGGCAGCTCCGGCAGCTCCGGCAGCTCCGGTCAGCCCTGCCGGTGCGGCCCGCGCCTCTTCACCGGCCCGCCCGGCATCCGAGAGCCGGAGGCCCGGGAGCACAGCCCTCTCACGCGCCGGGGTCGCAAAACCCACGGCCCAAAAGACCCGGCCGGAGGAAAAGGCCGCACGCCCCCGCGCCCGCACCCGTGCTTCCGCCCACGCCTCCACCCGCCCCCCCGCCCGGAACGCCCCTGCCGCCCCCGCTGCCCCCGCTGCCCCGGAAGCCCTCACCCCGGAAGTCGCCACGGAAGCGGCCGCAGCCTTCCCCACCCCCTCCCAGGCCTTCGACAGCCTCTACGCCCACACCGCCCCCTCCCTCCTCCGCCAGGCCTACCTCCTCACCGGGCGGAACCGCCTCTCGCACGAGTCGGTCGAGCGGGCCTTCCACCTCGCCTGGCAACGCTGGCCCGAGGTCGCGACCGACCGCGACCCCGCGGGCTGGGTGCGCGCCGCGGCATACGAGTACGCGATGTCCCCCTGGCACCGCCTGCGCCGCGGCCACCGGCACATCGACCGTCCGACCGGCGGGCCGACCGGCAGGAAGGTCAGCGGGACAGGCAGCGGGACGGGCAGCGGGACCGGCAGCGGGACAGGCGGCAGGAAGGGCGGCAGGGCGCGCGGCAACACCGCCGCCGACCCCCTCCTCGACGCCCTCCTCGAACTCCCGCCCCCGTACCGCCGCACCCTCCTCCTCTACGACGGCCTCGGCCTGGACCTCCCCGAGACCGCCGCCGAGACCGAGGCCAGCACCCCGGCCACCGCGAACCGTCTGGAGCACGCCCGTACCGTCGTCGCGCGAAGGCTCCCGGAACTGGCCGAGGCCCGTACCCACGCCGACCAGTCCGCCCTTCTGCAGGAACGTCTCAGCGCCCTCGCTCTGACGCAGCCCGCCGACGGCCTGCCGCCGGGCGAAGCCGTACGTACGAAATGCGAGCGCAAGGCCCGGTTCTGGACGCGGGCGGCCATCGCGTTCACCACGCTGATCATCGGCGCGACGATGTTCACGCTGTCGACGGCCCCGAGGCAGTACGAGGCGCCGCACCCGCCGGGCGAACCGGTCGGCGGAGTTCCGGCGCGCAGCGGTCCGCAACGCCTCAGCGAGTACGACATGCAACTGCGCGCCAAGCTCCGCGCCGAGCCGGCGAACGGCCCGGAACGCCTGGTTCCGCAGTACCGCTGAGTGCGCTGCGCCCCCGGACCCGGCCCTGGTCCGGCCCGGCCCCGGCCCGGACAACGCGGAAGGCCCGCACCCCCGAGGGGGTGCGGGCCTTCCGCGTACAGAAAACCGTACAGATCCTGCGAATCAGCCCGCGAGGATCGCGCGCGCCAGCTTCGCCGTCTCGGTCGGCGTCTTGCCGACCTTGACACCGGCGGCCTCAAGGGCCTCCTTCTTCGCCTGGGCGGTGCCCGACGAACCGGAGACGATCGCGCCGGCGTGACCCATCGTCTTGCCCTCGGGGGCGGTGAAGCCCGCGACGTAGCCGACGACCGGCTTGGTCACGTTCTTCGCGATGTAGTCGGCCGCACGCTCCTCGGCGTCGCCGCCGATCTCACCGATCATGACGATCAGGTCGGTGTCGGGGTCGGCCTCGAACGCGGCGAGCGCGTCGATGTGCGTCGTACCGATGACCGGGTCGCCACCGATGCCGACGGCGGACGAGAAGCCGAGGTCACGGAGCTCGTACATCATCTGGTACGTCAGCGTGCCGGACTTCGAGACCAGACCGATGCGGCCCGGCTTCGTGATGTCGCCCGGGATGATGCCGGCGTTGGACTGGCCCGGGGTGATGAGACCGGGGCAGTTCGGGCCGATGATGCGGGTCTTGTTGCCCTTGGCACCCGCGTACGCCCAGAAGGCGGCGGAGTCGTGCACCGCGATGCCCTCGGTGATGACGACGGCGAGGGGGATCTCGGCGTCGATCGCCTCGATGACGGCGGCCTTGGAGAAGGCCGGCGGCACGAAGAGGACGGACACGTCCGCGCCCGTCTTCTCCATGGCCTCCTTGACGGAGCCGAAGACCGGGACCTCGGTGCCGTCGAAGTCGACGGTCGTGCCGGCCTTGCGCGGGTTCACGCCGCCGACGATGTTGGTGCCGTCACCGAGCATGAGCTTGGTGTGCTTCATGCCCGTGGCACCGGTCATGCCCTGGACGATGACCTTGCTGTCCTTGGTGAGGAAGATAGCCATGGTGTTTGGAGTCCCTCTTCCTTACTTCGCAGCTGCGGCGAGCTCGGCGGCCTTGTCGGCCGCGCCGTCCATGGTGTCCACGCGCTGCACGAGCGGGTGGTTGGCGTCGGAGAGGATCTTGCGACCCAGCTCCGCGTTGTTGCCGTCGAGACGGACAACGAGGGGCTTGGTGACTTCCTCGCCCTTCGACTTGAGCAGCTCCAGGGCCTGGACGATGCCGTTGGCGACCTCGTCACAGGCGGTGATGCCACCGAAGACGTTGACGAACACGGACTTGACGTCCGGGTCGCCGAGGATGATCTCCAGGCCGTTCGCCATGACCTCGGCGGAGGCGCCGCCACCGATGTCGAGGAAGTTGGCGGGCTTCACGTTGCCGTGGTTCTCACCGGCGTACGCGACGACGTCCAGGGTCGACATGACCAGGCCGGCGCCGTTGCCGATGATGCCGACCTCGCCGTCCAGCTTGACGTAGTTGAGGTTCTTGGCCTTGGCAGCGGCTTCGAGCGGGTTGGCCGCTGCCTTGTCCTCAAGAGCCTCGTGGTCGGGCTGGCGGAAGTCGGCGTTCTCGTCGAGCGAGACCTTGCCGTCGAGGGCCAGGATCCGGCCGTCCTTGGTCTTCACCAGCGGGTTGACCTCGACGAGGAGGGCGTCCTCGGCGACGAAGGTGTCCCACAGGGTCACCATGGCCTCGGCGACACCCTCGGCCACGTCGGCCGGGAACTTCGCCTGGGCCACGATCTCGCGGGCCTTGACGATGTCCACGCCGTCGACGGCGTTGACCGGGACCTTCGCGAGAGCCTCGGGGGTCTTCTCCGCGACCTCCTCGATGTCCATGCCGCCCTGCACCGAGGCCATGGCCAGGAAGGTGCGGTTGGTGCGGTCGAGGAGGTACGAGACGTAGTACTCCGCCTCGATCTCCGGGGACAGCTCGGCGATCATCACCTTGTGGACCGTGTGGCCCTTGATGTCCATGCCGAGGATGTCCGTCGCGCGAGCGACGGCCTCGTCCGGGGTCGCCGCGAGCTTCACGCCGCCGGCCTTGCCACGGCCGCCGACCTTCACCTGAGCCTTGACGACGGACTTGCCGCCCATGCTCTCAGTGGCCTTGCGCGCCGCCTCAGGCGTGTCAATGACTTCACCGGCCAGCACCGGTACACCGTGCTTGGCGAAGAGGTCCCTCGCCTGGTACTCGAACAGGTCCACGCGCGTCCGTCCCTTTTCTGATGATCGCGGGTTCTGGTGATCGCGTTACGTTCAATGCGATGGGCGTGCCGCGAAGGCAACGTGACGGCGCTGTCACAAGGGAGGCGTACACGGTGTCCAGTACGCGGCATGTCCGTCTCGCAGGTTATCCCCGAGGGACGTTGGTCCCTAAATCGCAGGTCACACCTGAGCGGTGATACCTGTCACAGAGTGCCACTCGGAGCCCTCACCGGTGTCACGCAGTGTCCGGCACGGGTATCGGCCTTTTCTCGATCGCAGCCGCCATGACCTCGGGAAACAGGTCCGGGGTGCAGGCGAAGGCGGGTGCTCCGAGCGCCGCGAGGGCTGCGGCGTGCTCGCGGTCGTAGGCCGGGGCGCCTTCGTCGGAAAGCGCGAGCAGCGTGACGAACTGAACGCCGGACGCCTTCATCGCGGCGACCCGCTTCAGCATCTCGTTGCGGATGCCCCCCTCGTACAGGTCGCTGATCAGCACGACGGCGGTTTCGGCCGGCCGGGTGATCCGGGACTGGCAGTGGGCGAGCGCCCGGTTGATGTCGGTGCCGCCGCCGAGCTGGGTGCCGAAGAGCACGTCGACCGGGTCGTCCAGCTGGTCGGTGAGGTCGACGACGGCGGTGTCGAAGACGACGAGCCGGGTGTCGATCGCACGCATGGACGCGAGCACCGCGCCGAAGACGGACGCGTAGACGACGGAGGCGGCCATCGATCCCGACTGGTCGATGCAGAGGACGACCTCCTTCTTGACCGACTGGGAGGCCCGGCCGTAACCGATCAGCCGCTCCGGCACGATCGTCCCCTGTTCGGGCAGGTAGTTCTTCAGGTTGGCGCGAATCGTGCGGTCCCAGTCGATGTCGCGGTGCCGGGGCCGGTTGATGCGGGCGCTGCGGTCCAGGGCGCCGGTGAGGGTGGCCCGGGTACGGGTCGCGAGGCGCTTCTCCAGGTCCTCGACGACCTTGCGCACGACGGCCCGCGCGGTCTCCTTGGTCGTCTCGGGCATCGCCTTGTTGAGCGAGAGAAGGGTGCCGACCAGGTGGACGTCGGCCTCGACGGCCTCCAGCATCTCCGGCTCCAGGAGCAGTGCGGACAGGCCGAGCCGTTCGATGGCGTCGCGCTGCATGACCTGGACGACGGAGCTGGGGAAGTACGTCCTGACGTCGCCGAGCCAGCGGGCCACGGACGGGGCGGAGGCGCCGAGTCCGGCGGACCGGTCGCCGGTCCGTCCCGTACGGGAGGGTCCGCCGTCGGTGCCGTAGAGCGCGGCGAGGGCGCCGTCCATCGCGGCGTCCTGGCCGGTGAGCGAGCAGCCGGTGCCGTCGGCGGAGTCCCCGCCGAGGACCATCCGCCAGCGCCGGAGCCGTTCGGCGGCGGCCGGGCCGGTGCTTCCTGTGGTCGTGGTCATCCCGTGGTCGCCCCCGTCTGGTCGTCCTGGTGGTGCGGGTCCTCGATACCGAGCAACAGGTGCAGCACCGGCAGTACGGCGTCGGCGCGCGCCTGGTCGAGTACGGGGCCGAATCCCGGCGGCCCCGCTTCCTCGCCCGCCCCGGCAGCCGGTCCGCCGCCCGGTGGGGCGGGCCCGCGCCTGACCAGCTCGCCGAGGGTGCGGCGGACCCCCGGTTCGTACGCCGCGAACGTGCGCCGCAGCAGCGGCAGTACGTCCGTGAAGGCGTCCGGTGACACCCCGGTGAGCCAGGTGTCGACGAGGCCGAGGAGGCGGTCGTCGTGGATCAGGAGCATGCCCGAGCCGGATGCCCCGCCGACGAAGCCCTCGATCCAGGCCGCCGCGTCGGCGGGCGGAGTGCCGGGTGAGAGCGCGAGGCCCATGAGGCGGGCCGCGTCGTCCTCGTCGAGCCGTCCGTCGTCGAGGAGCAGGCGGACGGCGCGACCCCGGACGACGCCGCCGACCGTGTCCCGGTCGGCGAGTCTGCGCAGCACCTTGGCCCAACGGCCGCGCAGGTCACGCGGATTGCCTTCGCCGCCTGCCGGTTCGAGGAGGCCGATCGCGGTGTGCACGGCGTCGACGTGGCCGCGCATTTCGGCGGCCCCGTCCGCGTCGAGCCCCGTACAGGCGGGGGGCAGGCCGACGCAGATCCGTTCGGCGAGGCCTGCCGCGACTTCGGCGAGGGCGGCGGTGCCGGTGCCGCGCACATCGCCGTACCGGAGGGTGCGGGCGAGCGCGGGGAGGGCCTGGGCGAGGTGGCCGACGTCGCTGTCCAGGGCGGCGCGGTCGGCGAGGGCGCGCATCACCACCGGGAGCGCGCCGGGCAGTTCGGCGAGCAGGCACTGCTCGGCGAGGGCGGTGATGTCGGCGAGGGCGGTCGCGGAGCCTGCCTGCGATTCCGCTTTCGCGGTGGCGGCGGCCAGGACTGTGGTGCCCCAGACCCCTGCCTCGGCGACCCGCACCGACAGCTCGGGTTCCCAGCGCAGCCGCCAGCCCTCGCGGAAGGTGCCGGTGCTGCCACGGGAATCGGCCGTTTCGCCCCAGCCGATGCCGAGGAGGTGCAGCCGGTGCAGGAGGCGGCTGCGGGCGGCGTCGGTGTCCTTGCGGAGGTCGAGGTCCAACTCCCGCTCTGCGGCTTCCGGTTTGAGCCGGAGCGTGCGCTGTTGCCGGGTGAGGTCGCGTTGCAGCGGCACGGCGGGGGCGGAGTCCGGAACCTCGCCGAGGACGTCGCCGACGATCAGCCTGTCGTGCACCAGCGAGAGCGGCACGTCGGAGCCGTCGCACATCACGGCCCTGATCGCGTCGGTCGTCTCGGTGAGCCCTGCAAGGGGCCGGCCGCGCATCACGGCGAGGGTCTCGGCGAGCCGGACGGCCTCGATGACGTGGGCGGAGGAGACGAGGCGGTCCTCTTCGCGCAGCAGCCCTGCGACCTTGGTCATCCAGCGCACGACCGGCCGGTCCGCCGCTCCGAAGAGGTGCCCGTACCAGCCGGGCGAGTCGATGCCCGCCCCGTACCCACTGCGCCGGGCGAGCCGCCGGTGGGTCCAGGGCACCCAGGTCAGCTCGGCCTTGACCTTGGGCAGGCCCTTGAGGAGAGCCCGGTCGGCGGTGAGGGTGGGCGGCTTCCCGCCGAGCGCGGGCACGTGCCAGGCGCCGCAGACGACGGCGACCGACTCGCCGAACTCCTTCCTCGCGGCACGGAGTTGAATGCGCATGTACGCCTCGCGCACCAGGTCACGGCGGTGCCCTCCGTCTCCGTACTCCTGCCGCAGTGCCCCCATGACCTCGGCGAGCGCCTCGAACGGCGCGAACGGGTCGCCGCCGCCCGCCCCCCGGTGCTCGACGACGTCCTCCCACCAACGCTCCGGGTCGTCGTACCCGGCGGCCTCGGCGAGCACAGCGAGCGGATCCACCGCCAGCGCGGCGGCTCCGGTGTCCTCTGCCGCCATGCCCTCCGCCGCCATGTCCTCCGTTGCCATGCCCTCGGTTGCCATGTCCTCCGTTGCCAAGTCCTCCGCTGCGGAGCCCTCCTGCTCCGTGGCGACCTCCCCCTCGCGCTCCTCGTCCCCCTCTCGTACCGCCAGTGAGTGGGCCGCGGGCAGGTCGATGAAGCGGACCGGGACGTCGTGCGCCAGTGCCCAGCGGATCGCGACCCACTCCGGCGAGAACTCGGCCAGCGGCCAGAACGACGCCCGGCCCGGGTCGTCCACCACATGCGCGAGGAGGGCGACCGGCGGGGTCATCTGCGGGTCGGCGGCGAGCGGCAGCAGCGCGTCGCCCTCCGGCGGCCCCTCTACCAGTACGACGCGGGGGCGTGCGGCGTCGAGCGCGTCCCGCACCGCACGGGCCGAGCCGGGGCCGTGGTGGCGGACCCCCAGCAGCCAAGGACCTTGCGGGACCGTGGTGTTGACCGTGGTACCCGGAGGGGACCCTTCCGGGACGGTGGCGGCTGCGACAGCCGCGGCGGTCGTCATGCGGTCACCTCGCGGCAGGCTCGGTAGAAGTCCTTCCAGCCGTCCCGCTCGCGGACGACCGTCTCCAGGTACTCCTGCCAGATCACCCGGTCCGCCGCCGGGTCGCGGACGACCGCGCCGAGGATGCCGGCGGCGACGTCGCCGGGGCGGAGCACGCCGTCGCCGAAGTGGGCGGCCAGGGCGAGGCCGTTGGTGACGACGGAGATCGCCTCGGCCGTGGACAGCGTGCCGGACGGGGACTTGAGTTTCGTACGGCCGTCGGCGGTGACTCCGGAGCGCAGCTCGCGGAAGACGGTGACGACGCGGCGGATCTCGTCGATGGCGTCGGCGCCGCCCGGCAGGTCGAGGGAGCGGCCCATCTGGTCGACGCGCCGCGACACGATGTCGACCTCGTCCTCCGCGGTCGCGGGCAGGGGCAGTACGACCGTGTTGAACCGGCGGCGGAGCGCGCTGGAGAGGTCGTTGACACCGCGGTCGCGGTCGTTGGCGGTGGCGATCAGGTTGAAGCCGGAGACGGCCTGGCACTCCTGGCCCAGCTCAGGGATGGGCAGGGTCTTTTCCGACAGGATCGTGATCAGGGAGTCCTGCACGTCGGCCGGTATGCGGGTCAGCTCCTCGACCCGGGCGGTCATGCCGTCGGTCATGGCTCGCATGACGGGGCTGGGCACCAGGGCGTCCCGGCTGGGGCCGTGGGCGAGCAACTGGGCGTAGTTCCAGCCGTACCGGATGGCTTCCTCGGGCGTGCCCGCGGTGCCCTGGACGAGCAGGGTGGAGTCGCCGCTGACGGCGGCGGCCAGGTGCTCGGAGACCCAGGTCTTGGCGGTGCCTGGAACTCCGAGCAGCAGCAGGGCACGGTCCGTGGCGAGTGTCGTGACGGCGACTTCGACGATGCGGCGCGGGCCCACGTACTTCGGGGTGATCACCGTGCCGTCGGGCAGGGCGCCGCCGAGCAGATACGTCGCCACGGCCCACGGCGAGAGCCGCCAGCGGGCGGGCCGCGGCCGGTCGTCGGCTGCGGCGAGCGCCTTCAGCTCCTGCGCGAACGCGTCCTCGGCATGCGGTCGCAGGACCTCGGAAGCGTCCGCCGGGCCGGTCTCGGACGTGGTGGCCAGGTCGATTGCAGGCGTGGTCATGGAATCCCCCTCCAGATTTCCCGGATGTGGTCTCCACCGTGCACCATGCCACTGACAATCAAGCGTCGTCGCAGGTCAGGACCCAATTGACCCCCAATTGAAGGGCCTGTGGGGGCACTTCGTCCGGCCACCGCTCCACGGGAGTCACGGCGCTGCCCGACCAGGCGGCGAACTCAGCTGATTCGCTGGTCAGGGCGATTGTCAGTGGTGGCCTCTACGGTCGGAGACATGAATCAGCTGGGGGTGCACTGGACGGCGGATCAGGTGCTGGCACTGGCTCCTGACGCCGCCTCACGCAAAGCGGGAAGCAGGCTCGGCACCGCCGGGCCGTGGTCGGGCGCGGGGTGCGACGGCGCGGGTGCGCTGTGGGGACTGTGCAGGGGGAGCGGCAGCAGGCCGTATCAGACGGTCGTCGATCTGGCGGGGTCCAAAGCGGCCTCCAAGTGCAGTTGCCCAAGCCGGAAGTTCCCCTGCAAGCACGCACTGGGGCTGCTGTTGCTCTGGGCGGCACAGGACCCGGTGGTGGTGCGGGACGCGGAGCCCGCGGACTGGGCCGCGGAGTGGATCCGGGGCCGCAGGGAGCGGGCAGCGGGAGCCACCGGAGCCGCGGAAGCGGGAGAAGGGGGAAAGGGGACGGCTGAGGGCACATCTGCCGCGAAGGCCGCCGACCCGGAGGCGGCCCGTCGGCGGGCCGAGCGCCGGGCGGCCCGGATCGGTGCGGGCGCCTCGGAGCTGGAGCAGCGCCTGGCGGACCTGCTGCGCGGCGGCCTGGCCGCCGCCGAGCGTTCGGGCTACGGCCTCTGGGAGGAGACCGCGGCCCGCATGGTCGACGCACAGGCGCCCGGACTTGCCGCGCGGGTGCGGGAGTTGGGTTCGATACCGTCGTCCGGGCCCGGCTGGCCGGTGCGACTCCTGGAGGAGTGTGCGCTGCTGCACCTGCTCGACGGGGCGTGGCTGGGACGGGACCGGCTGCCCGCCGAGCTGGCGACGACGGTACGCACGAGGGTGGGACTGCCGTCCTCCCCGGACGGCCCGGCGGTCCGCGACCGCTGGCTGGTACTCGCGCAGTACGACCAGGCCGCCGGCCCGGTCACCACCCGCCGCATCTGGCTGTACGGGCAGGGGTCGGGCCGCACCGCGCTGGTGCTGTCCTTCGGCGCCGCCGGCCGGGCCCCGGAGATCACGCTCCCGGTGGGCCTCGCCATCGACGCCGAACTGCTGCCGCACGGCGGGTCGGGTCAGCTGCGGGCCACGCTGGGCGAGCAGTTCGGGACCCCGGAGCTGATCACCGCCCCGCCACCGGGGGGCACCGCGACCGAGGCACTGGAGGCATACTCCCGGGCGCTGCGCGACGACCCGTGGCTGGACTCCTGGCCGGTAACTCTCACGGCAGCGATACCGGCACCGTCCGCCGACGGGTGGCAACTTGCCGACGAGAACGGCAAGTTGGCTCTCCCTGTCGCCCGGAAGGCGCTGGGCAGACCCGCTCTCTGGAAACTCGCGGCCCTCTCCGGCGGCGCCCCGGTGTCCGTCTTCGGCGAATGCGGCCACCAGGGCTTCCACCCTCTGACCGCCTGGTCGCCCACTTCCCCCACGCCCATCCCTCTCACCTGACCCCACGTGTGGCAGAACATTTGCCGCCACGTTTGCCGCCACGTGGGCACCGATTCCTCGTCTCCCGCCACGCGGGCACTGACGCTGCGTGCACCCGCACCCACCACCCCACCCCACCCGGAGGGACCCGATGACCACCACCTGGGAAGACCTCGTCACCTCCGCCCTCCTGGGCACCGACCGCCGTCCGACACCTCCCGACCCCCACCTCGACCCCGGCCCCGGCCCCGGGTCCCCCGCGCAGGATCCCCCCGCCGCCCTCCTCGATACCGCCGCCCTCCACACCCTCCGCCGCCGCGCGGGCCTGACCCCCGCCGCAGCGGGCGAGCTCCCTCCACCCGCCCCGGAGGACTCCCGCCCGCCGCTCCCCGCCCCCGCCCGCCACCGGCTCGCCCTGCTCCTCGCCGACCGGGCCGCCCCCGCCCAGTCCGGCGGACGCCGAGGCAGCGCCCCCGACCTGACCGAACTGCTCCCCCAGTGGCTCGCCACCGCCAACCGGCACCGCTTCCAGGCACCCGCCGCCCTCTTGCCCGCCCTGCTCGACGCGGCCCGCGCCCGTACGGATCTGCGGCCCCAGACCCTGGAGTTCGCGGGGTCGCGCGGACTGTGGCTGGCTCGGCTGAACCCGGAGTGGAAGTACGCCCTGCGCGGCACCGCGGGCGGGGCCGCACTCCCTGACGTACAGGACGCCGAGGCCGTGCGGACGCTGTGGGAGGAGGGGCTGTTCGCCGAGCGGGTGGGACTGCTCGGTGCCGTACGGGCAGCGGACCCGGCCGCGGCGCTCGCCCTGCTCACCACCGGCTGGGCAACGGAGCGTGCCGAGGACCGGCTGATGTTCCTGGACTCGCTGCGCATCGGGCTGAGCGGGAAGGACGAGGAGTTCCTGGAGCAGGCGCTGTCGGACCGCAGCCGCAACGTCAGGGCCGTCGCCGCGGAGCTGCTCTCCGCGCTGCCCGCCACCGCGTTCGGTGCGCGGATGGCGGGCCGGGCCACGTCGTGCGTCGGCCTGGACCGTACGGGCGATGGCGGCGGCATCGCGGTGGAGGCGCCACACGAGTGCGACGCGGCGATGCAGCGGGACGGAGTGGTCGCGAAACCCCCGGCCGGGCGGGGCGAACGGTCCTGGTGGTTCGGCCAGTTGGTCGAGTCCGCACCACTCGGGGCCTGGTCGGCGCGGCTCGGGGGACGTACGGCACGGGAGATCGTACGGCTGCCCGTCGCCGACGGGTGGGGCGAGGAACTGCACGCGGCCTGGTGCCGGGCGGCGATACGGCAGGGCGACTCGGACTGGGCACGGGCCCTGCTGGGGGCACCGTCGGTGCCACCCGAGGCGGGCACGGGCACGGCCTCGCTCGCCGAACGGGCAAAGCTGCTGGCCACCCTGCCGGACGGGGAACGGGCGGACTGGGTGGCCGAGTTCATCTCGGCGCACGGGCTTTCGGAAGCGTTCCAGGTACTGGGGGTGTGCGTGGTGCCGTGGTCGGGGCCACTGGGCCGGGCGGTCGTCGACGCGCTCGACATCGCACGGGACGCGGGAAGCTATCCGTGGAGCTTCAGCGGAGTGATGGGGCTGGCGGAACGCTGCCTCGACCCGGGCGAGGCAGACCGCCTGGAAATCCTCACCACCACACCGGACGAGGCGGAAGGAGCGTCACCGGGGGCCGGGGGCTATTGGTCGGAAGCATTCCAACGTCTGGTGGGGACGTTGAGGCTTCGGGCAGCGATGGCACGAGAACTGAACGGGGAGGGGTAGCCGCACAGACACCCCCGCCTCCAGCCCTCTTGGGCGGGAGCGGGCCGGTGGTCGTCGCGCGGGGGCGGGCCGGTGGTCGTCGTGCGGGCGCGTCGCGGCTGGTCGCGCAGTTCCCCGCGCCCCTAAAAGCCCGCCCCTCACCCCAAGCCCCCTTGGGCAGCGAGGCCCCCTCCGCCCCCTAGCCCCCTAGCCCCCTTGGGCAGCGGGGCCGCCCCCCGGGGGCGGGACGGGTGGGCAAGGGGGCGGCACCCACGCGGAGCACGCCCCCCTCGCGACCGCACCCGCTGCACCACCGCACCCCGTGCGGCCCGGTGAACGGCTGCGCCGCGCGTCCTCAAACGCCGGACCGGCTGAAGATCTGCGGATGGGCTGAAGACGCCCCGCTCACGCCCCCGCCGGCTGCCTCACATTTGCCCGTACCCACTCCACAATCGCCGTCGTCGTCGCCCCCGGCGTAAAGATCTCCGCAACGCCCTTCGCCTTCAGCGGAGCGATGTCGTCCTCCGGAATGATCCCGCCGCCGAAGACCTTGATGTCCGCCGCGTCGCGCTCCCGGAGCAGGTCGATGACCTTCACGAAGAGCGTGTTGTGGGCGCCGGACAGGATCGACATGCCGATCGCGTCCGCGTCCTCCTGGATCGCGGTGTCCACGATCTGCTCGGGAGTCTGGTGCAGGCCCGTGTAGATGACCTCCATACCGGCGTCCCGCAGCGCCCGTGCGATGACCTTGGCCCCGCGGTCGTGTCCGTCAAGACCCGGCTTCGCCACCACCACACGGATCGGTCCAGTTACACCCATCGCTGCTGCCTCCCAGTACGCACCGCGCCGCCGTTGGCGCAACGTCCCCCGCCCCAGGAGGGACAGGGAAGTGAACGAACGTTATCCACAGCATCCCGCACGCCGCCGTTTCGCGGTGGACGGAGAGGGGGAAATCACACGTTGGGAAACGTTCGCTGTGCGTCGTACCCGCATCAGCCGGCGCCGCAGCCACACACTGCCGCCGCAGCCGGGGCGGTCGCACGGGGAGCCGCAACGAGGTCGCCGTACCACCGCGCCGTCAGCCGCGCGGCACGGTGGTACGGCCCACTCCCCTTCTTCACCGGCCTCCGCCACGGCACCCCACGAGGGCATACGGGGGACAGGGCCGTCCCCCCGCGTGCCGTTCGGGAGGTCGGCCGCCATGGAACTTTCACCCCAGCTGCCCCAGTCCCCCCTGCCGCCCTCAGCACCCCCACCCCCACCACCCACCACCGCACCGTTGAGCCCTCTGCTGCGATCCACCGTGCTCGAAGTGGCCATCCTGTTCGGGCACTTGCTCCTCTATCCCTCGGGGATACGGCCGGAGCGTTCCGTCGAGCCCGAGATTCCCACCGCCGGCCGGTCCCGCCCGCCAGTCGTACTGCTGCACGGATTCGTCGACAACCGTTCCGTGTTCGTGCTGCTGCGCCGTTCGCTCGCCCGGCACGGCTGGTGCCATCTCGCTTCGCTCAACTACTCACCCCTCACCTGCGACATCCGCACCGCCGCCGAACTCCTCCGCCGCCACGTCGAGGAGATCTGCGCCAGGACGGGGCACAGCGAAGTGGACATCGTCGGGCACAGCCTCGGCGGTCTGATCGCCCGCTATTACACGCAGCGACTCGGCGGCGACACGCGCGTACGGACACTTGTCACACTCGGAACTCCGCACGAGGGAACGCGTGTAGCCCCGCCGATGAGCGCGCACCCTCTCGTACGACAGATGCGCCCCGGCTCTTCCTTGATCGAAGAACTGGCTCTGCCCGCCCCCGGCTGCCGGACCCGTTTCGTAAGTTTCTGGAGCGACCTTGATCAATTGATGTTGCCGGTGGAAACAGCCCGTATCCACCACCCCGATCTGATCGCCCAGAACGTGCAGGTCAGCGGGATCGGTCATCTCGCACTGCCCGTGCACCCAGCCGTCGCCGCCGGAATCCGGCAGGCGCTTCAGGCGCAGGACGCGACCGACACAGGCTCGCCGGGCGTATCCGTCGCGTGAAACGCGGAGTATCCGGCAGCTGCGGTGCTCAAGGTGTGAATGTGACGTGATCAAGGCCTTGCATTCCTCGAACATTTGCCGAACGCAGCGCCAAGCCGATGCCCGCCGTCCCCCAAAAGGCGGCCGAATGCCCGTTTCCTGAATCCGCAAAACCTGCCGGAGATTGTCGCCGCCGCATACCGCCGGGTACAGTCGCGCCACTGCTTTCCCTCGGGGTGCCCCCCGTACCCCCCGGAAACCAGATCCTGCTGCCGAGGCGAGAGAGACGTTGGTGAACGACCAGCAACCCCACGCCGGGTACGACACGTACCCCACCGACAGCTTCGACACCGATCCGCTCTTCGGCGGACTGCCCGGTACCGGTAACCCCAGCGGCCAGTACGACACTTCCCAGTGGGACACCGGCTCGTCGCAGCACGTGGCGTACGACGCCTATACCGCGCACACGCAGCAGGGTTACGACTCCACCGGCACCTGGTCCCACCTCGGCGGCTACCCGCAGAGCGCGGAGATCCCCGCCCAGGGCGGCCCCGCTTCGTACGACACCGGCTCGTACGGGAGCACCGCTTCGTACGACAGCGACGCCACGGTCACCGGACAATGGGACGCGAGCGCCTGGAACCAGGCGGACCAGGTGCACCAGGCGCATCAGGACCCCTTCGAGACCGGCCAGTTCGACGCGACGCAGTTCGCCTACGCGGCCGACTCGTCGTCGGGACACCAGTGGCAGGCGTACGACCCGAGCCTTGAGACCGGCTCCTTCGAGGCCAGCTCCTTCGACACCGCGGCCTTCGAGACCGCCTCCTTCGAAACCAGCTCCTTCGAGACCGGGGCTTTCGAGACCGGGGCCTTCGACGCCACCAGCTGGAATTCCGCCGCAGCCGAGTCGCCGGAACCGGCCGCCGCACCGGCCGGCTTCGCGCAGCAAACCGACTCCCACACCACCGAGTTCCCCGTGGTCTCCCCCGACGACGTGCACCCGCACGCGCACGACGCGGGTGACTCCGGCCCCGGCCCCGAGCCGGAACCCGCGGCGGTCGGCCCCCGAGCCGCCCGCCGGGTCCCCGCGAGCCGCGGCCGCCGCCGCCCCCCTGCCAAACGCTCCGCACTCCTCACCGTCGCCGTACCCTCCGCCTGCGTCATGGGCGTCGCAGGAATCGCCGCCGCCTCCGTGGGCGGAATCGCCGGTGCCGACGAGGCGAAGCCGAAGCCGACGACCATGGCCGCCGCCGACCCGGCGACCGTGAAGCCCGTCGCCGTGAACAACAAGCTCGACACCCAGCTCGCCGGACTGAGCGCCGACGCCCGTGACTTCGGTGACCGCGCCAGCCGTACGCAGGAACGTATCGACCTCAAGGAACGCCAGGACGCCGAGAAGAAGCGCAAGGCCGAAGAGGCCGCGCGCAAGGAGGCGGCCCGCCCCAAGTACGCCCTGCCCGTCGCCCAGCACGGACTCAGCGCGTACTACGGCCAGGCCGGTGTCAACTGGGCAGCCGTGCACACCGGCATCGACTTCCCCGTCGGCCTGGGTACGCCCGTGATGGCGGCGACCGACGGCACGGTCAGCGCCGAGTTCAACAGCGCGTACGGCAACATGATGAAGGTCGTCTCGCCGAGCGGCGTCGAGACCTGGTACTGCCACCTCTCCACCACCAAGATCCGCTCGGGACCGGTGAAGGCCGGCGACGTCATCGGCTACTCCGGCAGCTCCGGGAACTCGACCGGGCCGCACCTCCACTTCGAGGTACGGCCGGGCGGCGAGTCCGCCGTCGACCCGCTGGCCTGGTACCGCAGCCGCGGCCTCGACCCGACGTAAAGCCCGTCGCCGCTACCCCGTCGCCGTTCGTACAAGTTCGTACAAGTTCGTACGGGAGAGGGCCCGCACCGGATGTCCGGATGCTGTTGGCGAATGTGGGCCCTGTGCGTGACGTCGGCCTTCGAGACCTGGTTGTGGTCTTGAAGGCCGACGTTGCTGTTTGGGGAGGGCA
>NZ_JBEZKB010000035.1:0-93351 GCF_040651475.1 Streptomyces sp. NPDC048442 | reverse complement strand
CAGGGGGGACCCTGTGGGAGAGTAGGACGCCGCCGAACAATTATTGTGGGATTGCCCCGCACCAGGAAACTGGTGCGGGGCTTTTCTGCGTTCACAGGCAGGCCGCACCCCTGTGCGGCCATCGGTAGTGGCTGAGGGTAAGGTCAGTGTGAAAATCGTTGGCACGTTCCCACAGGAGGCTCCCGGGTGGAGGTCCAGGAGACTCGCGTTCAGACGGACCGAGTCCTCACCATCCCCAACATTCTGAGCATGGCTCGTCTCGTTGGCGTGCCCTTGTTCCTGTGGCTGATTCTTCGCCCTGTGTTCGGTGGGCCCAACAGCGACGGCTGGGCCTTGCTGGTGCTGATGCTCAGCGGCATCAGCGACTACCTCGACGGCAAGCTGGCGCGCAAGTGGAACCAGATCAGCAATCTTGGGCGGCTGCTCGACCCGGCAGCCGACCGGCTCTACATTCTGTCCACCCTGGTGGGGCTGACCTGGCGGGAGATCCTTCCCTGGTGGGTGACGGCAGTCCTCCTGGTGCGCGAGCTCATGCTTCTCGTGATGGTGGGTATCCTCCGACGACACGGCTATCCGCCGCCGCAGGTGAACTTCCTGGGTAAGGCAGCCACGTTCAATCTGATGTACGCCTTCCCGTTGCTGCTGCTCAGCGGTTACGACGGGTGGCTTGGCACACTCGGTGCTATTTTCGGATGGGCGTTCGCAGGATGGGGTACAACCCTGTATTGGTGGGCAGGGATTCTCTACGTGGTACAGGTCCGTCGGCTGGTCAAGGCGGACACCGCGGCCGATTGAGTCTGTCGAAGTGGCGCAGCGCAGCGCCGGCCCTTCCGGACCTCTGATGTCCGTGCGAGGGCCCCGGGCGGGCGCAGTCGGTTAGATCTTCTCTTCAAAGGAGGACGCTTCCGACATGAAGGCCGTCGTGATGGCCGGTGGTGAAGGTACACGCCTTCGCCCCATGACCTCGAGCATGCCCAAGCCGCTTCTACCGGTTGCCAACAGGCCGATCATGGAGCACGTGCTGCGGCTGCTCAAGCGGCATGGGCTCAATGAGACCGTCGTAACCGTGCAGTTTCTGGCCTCGCTCGTCAAGAACTACTTCGGCGACGGGGAAGAGCTCGGAATGGAGCTCACCTATGCCAATGAGGAGAAGCCACTCGGCACTGCGGGCAGCGTGAAGAATGCCGAAGAAGCGTTGAAGGACGACGCTTTCCTCGTCATCTCGGGCGATGCCCTGACCGACTTCGACCTGACCGACCTCATCCGTTTCCACAAGGAGAAAGGCGCACTCGTCACGGTGTGCCTGACTCGGGTTCCGAATCCGCTGGAATTCGGCATCACGATCGTGGACGAGGAAGGCAAGGTGGAGCGTTTCCTGGAGAAGCCGACCTGGGGTCAGGTCTTCTCCGACACCGTGAACACGGGCATCTACGTCATGGAGCCCGAGGTCTTCGACTACGTCGACGCTGACGTTTCGGTGGACTGGTCCGGCGACGTCTTCCCTCAGCTCATGAAGGAAGGCAAGCCGGTATACGGGTACATCGCCGAGGGCTACTGGGAAGACGTCGGTACCCACGAGAGCTATGTGAAGGCCCAGGCCGATGTCCTTGAGGGCAAGGTCGACGTCGAACTCGACGGGTTCGAGATCTCGCCCGGAGTCTGGGTCGCCGAAGGTGCCGAGGTCCATCCGGATGCCGTGCTCAGGGGGCCGCTCTACATCGGCGACTACGCCAAGGTTGAGGCCGGGGCGGAGATTCGCGAGCACAGCGTTATCGGGTCGAACGTGGTGGTGAAGAGCGGTGCGTTCCTGCACCGGGCCGTCGTCCACGACAACGTCTACATCGGGCAGCACAGCAACCTCCGCGGCTGTGTGATCGGCAAGAACACCGACATTATGCGGGCGGCCCGGATCGAGGACGGGGCCGTCATCGGGGACGAGTGCCTGGTCGGTGAAGAATCGATCATTCAGGGCAATGTGCGGGTGTACCCGTTCAAGACCATCGAGGCCGGCGCCTTCGTCAATACGTCGGTGATCTGGGAGTCCAGGGGCCAGGCGCACCTCTTCGGGGCACGTGGTGTCTCGGGGATCCTGAATGTGGAGATCACCCCGGAGCTCGCGGTGCGACTGGCCGGGGCGTACGCGACGACCCTGAAGAAGGGGTCCACTGTCACCACCGCGCGCGACCACTCCCGTGGTGCGCGGGCGCTCAAGCGGGCGGTGATCTCCGCGTTGCAGGCGAGCGCCATCGACGTACGGGACCTGGAGAACGTACCGCTGCCGGTGGCGCGGCAGCAGACCGCGCGGGGCAGTGCCGGCGGGATCATGATCCGTACGACACCGGGTGTTCCGGACTCGGTGGACATCATGTTCTTTGACGAGCGCGGCGCGGACCTGTCGCAGGGCGGGCAGCGGAAGCTGGATCGCGTGTACGCGCGTCAGGAGTACCGGCGGGCGTTCCCCGGGGAGATCGGGGATCTGCACTTCCCGGCGAGCGTCTTCGACTCGTACACCGGATCGCTGCTCAGGAATCTGGACACGACGGGGATCGCCGACTCCGGGCTGAAGGTCGTCGTCGATGCGTCGAACGGGAGCGCCGGGCTGGTGCTGCCCAGTCTGCTGGGGCGGTTGGGGGTCGATTCGCTGACCATCAACCCCGGGCTCGACGAGGCGCGGCCCACCGAGACCACTGATTCGCGGAGGGCCGGGCTGGTCAGGCTCGGTGAGATCGTCGCGTCGGCGCGGGCCGACTTCGGGGTGCGGTTCGACCCGGTCGGGGAGCGGCTTTCGCTGGTGGACGAGCGTGGGCGGATCATCGAGGACGACCGGGCGCTGCTCGTGATGCTCGACCTGGTGGCCGCCGATCGGCGCAGCGGGCGGGTGGCGCTGCCGGTGACGACCACACGGGTCGCCGAGCAGGTGGCGGCGTACCACGGGACCCAGGTGGAGTGGACGACCACCTCGCCGGACGATCTGACAAGGGTGGGTCGTGAGGACGAGACCATCTTCGGTGGGGACGGGCGCGGCGGGTTCATCGTGCCGGAGTTCAGCAGTGTCTTCGACGGGGCAGCGGCCTTCGTCCGGCTGATCGGGCTGGTTGCGAGGACGCAGTTGACGTTGAGTCAGATCGATGCGCGGATTCCGCGGGCGCACGTGCTGCGGCGCGACCTTGCCACGCCGTGGGCGGTCAAGGGTCTCGTGATGCGCCGGGTGGTCGAGGCGGCCGGGGACCGTTCGGTGGACACCACCGACGGTGTGCGGGTCGTCGAGGCCGACGGGCGCTGGGTGATGGTGCTGCCCGATCCGGCGGAGGCCGTCACTCATTTGTGGGCCGAAGGGCCGGACGACGAATCCGCCCAGGCACTCCTCGACGAGTGGTCGGCGATCGTCGACAGCGCAGGTCACTGAGGTCGGGCCGGTGTGCCGGAGGCCGTCGCAAGACGGCCTCCGGCACACCGGTGGGGCCATTCGGTGGCAGGTGCTGCGACATGCGACGATGTGCGGCATGTCGCAGCAGCCCCCCGTTCGGAGCACCCCTTCTCCACCGCGGCGTCCAGACGCCTCCATGTCGCTGCTGACGAACGTGATGGAGCACAGCCTCGACGACGGATACGCGGAGGCGGCGGCCCGTCAGAAGGCCGACGGAACCGCCGGGATGCCGCGGACCCTGCGGCGGAAGCTCGGTCTGGCGGCATGTCTTGTCCTTGCTGCCGCCGTCGTCACGCTCGGCGCTGCGAATGCCCGGATAGCGGCACCGGTGGTGGCCAAGGAGCGCGAGGAGCTCGTCGGCCGGATCGATTCGGAGACCGCGGCCGCGGACAAGCTGGAGAAGGAAGTCGACGCCCTGCGCGTGGACGTGGGGGAGCGCCAGCGCAAGGCGCTTGAGGAGCACGGTGGCGACCAGGGTCAGTTGGTGGCCCTGCTGTCCGGCGCCACCCCCGTCCAGGGGCCCGGCATCAAACTCGTCGTGGACGATGCCAAGGAGACCGGCGAAGGCAGTGACGGGCCGCGCGGCAGCAGCGGGTTCACCGACACCGGACGGGTACGGGACCGGGACATGCAACGGGTCGTCAACGGCCTTTGGCAGTCCGGCGCAGAGGCCGTGGCGATCAACGGGCAGCGTCTGACGATGCTGTCGGCGATCAGGGCGGCGGGGGACGCCATACTGGTCGACAACAAGCCCCTCGCGCCGCCCTACACGGTGCTCGCCGTGGGCGGGAAGCACCTCAACACCACGTTCAATGACAGTGCCGACGGGCAGTACCTGCATGTGCTGCAGGAGAGCTACGGCATTCGCACCAGCATTTCCGACCAGGAGGACGTGCGGCTGCCGGCCGCGCCGACCCTGATCGTACGCATCGCCCAACCACAGGCCGCAGGCGCCGGGAAGGGCGTGGCCGACGCACAGAAGACAGAGAAGGGCACATCGTGATCGCCGTACTGGGCCTCGTCGTGGGAGTCGTGGTCGGATTGCTGGTCCGGCCCGAAGTGCCGGCGGTGGTCGAGCCCTACCTGCCGATTGCCGTCGTCGCCGCGCTGGACGCGGTCTTCGGCGGGCTGCGGGCCATGCTCGACGGCATCTTCGTCGACAAGGTCTTCGTCGTCTCCTTCCTGTCGAACGTGGTGGTGGCCGCTCTGATCGTCTTCCTCGGCGACAAGCTCGGTGTCGGTGCGCAGCTGTCGACGGGCGTGGTCGTCGTCCTCGGCATCCGGATCTTCTCCAACGCTGCCGCCATCCGCCGGCACATCTTCCGGGCGTGACGCCGGTGAGCAGCGAAGAGCAGCACGCGGGCGAAGAGAACCCCCAGCACGAGGAGCACCACAGCCACAAGGAAGTGACGGGCCGGCAGCGGCTGGTCGCGGGGCTGTGGCCGCCGCGGGTCACCAGGGCCCAACTGATCGTCGCTCTACTCCTGTTCGGTCTCGGGCTCGGGCTGGCCATTCAGGTCAACTCGACCAACGCCGACGGCGCGCTGCGGGGGGCGCGACAGGAGGACCTCGTACGGATCCTGAACGAGCTGGACGACCGTACGCAGCGGCTGGAGGACGAGAAGCAGCGGCTGGAGGCGCAGCGGACGGAGCTGGAGAGCAGTTCCGACCAGGCCGAGGAAGCCCGTAAGCAGACCGTGGAGAAGGAGCGTCAGCTCGGAGTGCTCGCCGGCACGGTCGGTGCGCAGGGGCCCGGCATCACGCTGACCGTCAATGACCCGAGCGCCGCGGTCGAGCCCGACCGGCTGCTCGACACCATTCAGGAACTCCGGGCGGCCGGTGCGGAAGCGATTCAGATCAATGACGTACGGGTCGTGGCCAACACCTATTTCTCCGGGGACGCCGGCAGCATCCAGGTGGACGGCAAGGAAGTCCGAGCCCCGTACACCTTCAAGGTGATCGGGAAGCCGCAGGATCTGGAGCCCGCGCTGAACATTCCGGGCGGGGTCGTGCAGACTCTGGAGAAGGAGCAGGCCACCGCCACGGTGCAGCGACTTGAGAAGATCGTCGTGAATGCCTTGCGACCGGCGAAGCGGCCTGACTACGCTCGGTCGTCATCCCAGTGAAGCGGGGGCGAATGAGCGTTGTCGGACACGGGCATGAGGTTGCGGGGGGTCGGCGCATCAAGGACGTGGTGCGTGGTGGAAACTGTCCGAGTGATACGGACGTTGTGAAGATGTCCAAGTCAGCAGGTTTGTTGATGCAGGGTTCGTCCTGCCCCACGGGCGGGTCTGTTTCGGTCAAGGGGAATCGCCCGTGAAGTTGTTTGCGAAATTGTTCGGCAAGAGCGCACGTGAGGACAGCAGCTCGCGCACTGCTCGTCACCGTGCTCCGCGCCCTGGTGACGGGGAGGAGCAGAGCGGAGAGCGCCCGCTCTTCCGCGACGAGGTCGGCGGCCACGGCGCGCCGTCTGTTGACCCGGCCGGTCCCGGCCGCATAGGTTCCGGAGAACCATCAACCTCAAGTACGGGTGGAGGGTTTACCCCCGATCCGTACGCAACCAGCGCCCACCACGCGGGGCAGCCGCGGCAGGAGGATCCGTCCATGTCGGCCTTGCCGGTTTGTACGAGGTGCGGTCACCGGAACGCTGCGGACAGCCGATTCTGCTCCCACTGCGGCGCGCCGCTGCGGGGCGGCGCCGCTGCGGAGCGTCCGTCGGAGACCACGTCGACCATCTCCATCTCGGGCCTTGAGGCGTACGAGGCGGAGAAGACCGGGCAGACCGCTCTTCCGTCGCTGTCGCCCGAGGCTCAGGCCGCGGTCGACGCCCTTCCGCTCGGTGCGGCGCTGCTGGTGGTGCGCCGCGGTCCGAACTCGGGAAGCCGCTTCCTGCTGGACGGTGAGCTGACCACGGCCGGCCGCCACCCGCAGAGCGACATCTTCCTCGACGACGTGACCGTCTCGCGACGGCACGTGGAGTTCCGCCGGGGTGCGGACGGCGGGTTCACCGTCTCCGACGTCGGCAGCCTCAACGGCACGTACGTCAACCGGGAGCGCATCGACGCGGTCCTGCTGGCGAACGGCGACGAGGTGCAGATCGGTAAGTACCGGCTGGTCTTCTATGCGAGCCAGCAGGTCGTCTGATCCTTCCAGGGAAGGTCCATGCTGCGAATCCAGACGGGCGGTGCCGTGCGCGGCACCGCCCCTGCCGGCAGTCGGCTGATGAGCATCGGTTCGGTGCTCAGCCTGCTGCGTGAGGAATTTCCCGAAGTCACGATCTCGAAGATCCGCTTTCTGGAGGCGGAGGGGCTGGTCGAACCGCAGCGCACGCCGTCCGGGTACCGGAAGTTCAGCCCGGCAGATGTCGAGCGGCTCGCCCAGGTGTTGCGCATGCAGCGCGACCACTACCTCCCGCTCAAGGTCATCAAGGAGCACCTCGACGCGCTGGAGCGCGGCGAGGACGTTCAGCTGCCTTCCCCCGGCGGCCCGCGCGAGCTGCTCGAAGGGGCGCCGGAGACGGCGCCCGAGCGAGTGACCGTCGCCCGCCTCGGGCGGGAGGAGCTGCTCGCCGCCGCCGAGGTGGAGGAGAGCGACCTCGTCGAGTGGGAGGCGTACGGACTCATCGCGGAGCTGTCGGAGGGCGGCTACGACGCGGAGGCCGTCACGGTCGCCAAGCTCGTGGCGGATCTGGGGCGATTCGGCCTGGAGCCGCGGCACCTGCGGGCCATGAAGGCCGCGGCGGACCGGGAGGCCGGGCTGATTGGCAATGTCGTCGCACCGCTGCGGCGGCACCGCAATCCGCAGACCAGGGCACATGCCGAGGCGACCACCAGGGAGCTCGCGGGCCTGACCGTACGACTGCATGCTGCGCTGGTTCAGACGGCGCTGAGGTCCGGTTCGAACTGAGCCGTACTTGGAGTGAACAGGAGCCCGACTACCCAAACCGGTCGGGCACGTCCTAGGGTTGCTGTGTGAACGAGCTCGACGTCGTAGGTGTCAGGGTGGAAATGCCCAACAACCAGCCGATCGTGCTCCTGCGTGAAGTGGGAGGCGACCGGTACCTTCCCATTTGGATCGGACCGGGTGAGGCCACGGCCATCGCCTTCGCCCAGCAGGGGCTGGCACCCGCCAGGCCGCTGACGCACGACCTTTTCAAGGACGTGCTCGAAGCGGTCGGCCAGGAGCTCACCGAAGTGCGGATCACTGATCTGCGGGACGGGGTCTTCTACGCCGAGCTGGTTTTCGCCAGCGGGGTGGAGGTCAGTGCGCGGCCGTCCGACGCGATAGCGCTGGCGCTGCGCACCGGGACGCCGATCTACGGCAGTGACGGGGTGCTGGACGACGCCGGGATCGCCATTCCGGACGAGCAGGAGGACGAGGTGGAGAAGTTCCGCGAGTTCCTCGACCAGATCTCGCCGGAGGACTTCGGCACCAACAGCCAGTGAGCTGCTGCCGGCCGTGAGCCGTGGCCGGTGAGCCGTGGTTCCCGGCCGGGCCTGCCGTTCCTCAGGGGATTTCAGCGCATTCAGGCAGCCTTTCCCCGATGAGAGACACGGGAAACCACTCTCAGGGTGATTATCACTCGGCATGCCGAGTGTGGCGATCGTTGACGCACCCCGGGTGACTGCCTACCGTCGACAAGGCAGGTCAAGGACGGAGGTCGGCGTGAGAATCAGCGGCGATGGTACGGCGACGGGCGGGCCGTATCCGCTCGGCAGTTCGGCCGACCCCACAGCAGGTCAGCACTCCCTCGCGGCGGCACAGGCCGCCGCGGGAGTGACCGAGTCGGTCGGGTATCGGGGGCCCACCGCGTGCGCGGCAGCCGGTATCACGTACCGGCAACTGGACTACTGGGCGCGTACCGGGCTCGTCGAGCCGAGTGTGCGGCCCGCCTACGGATCAGGGACGCAACGGCTCTACAGCTTTCGTGACGTCGTGGTCCTCAAGATCGTCAAGCGGTTCCTGGACACCGGTGTCGCGCTCCAGAACATCCGTGCCGCCGTGCAGCACCTCAGGGAGCGCGGCTTCCAGGACCTGGAGCGGATGACGCTCATGAGCGACGGGGCGACCGTCTACGAGTGTGTCTCGCCGGACGAGGTCGTCAGCCTGCTGCAGGGCGGTCAGGGGATCTTCGGGATCGCCGTGGGCGTGGTGTGGCGGGACGTGGAGACGGCCCTGTCGCAGCTGCACGGGGAACGCGTCGACACGGGCGAGACGCTCGTCGGGAACAACCCGGGTGACGAGCTGGCGCGCCGGCGGAACCGGGCCGGCTGACGCTCTTCGGCCGATTGTCAGTGGCGTAGGGCAGCATCGGTGGTGTGAGGACCGCGCCGACCATTCTGCATCTCGACATGGATGCCTTCTTCGCCGCCGCAGAGCAGGCGGCGAAACCCAGCCTGCGCGGGAAACCGGTGGTCGTGGGCGGGCTGGGGCCGCGTGGGGTGGTCGCCACCGCTTCGTACGAGGCGAGGCGCTTCGGGGTGCACTCGGCGATGCCGATGGCCCAGGCGCGCAGGCTCGCGCCGAACGCCGCCTATCTGGTGCCGCGCTTCTCGCTCTACCGGACGGTGAGCGAGCAGGTGATGGAGCTGCTGGGGCAGCTGTCGCCCCTCGTGGAGCCGCTCAGCATGGACGAGGCGTTCGTGGACCTGGAGGCGGGCGGGACGGCCGCGGACACCGCGTCCGCGCGGGAGGTCGGTGAGCGGCTGCGGAAGCGGATCAGGGCGGTCACCGGGCTGAGCGGGTCGGTGGGGCTCGCGGGCTCCAAGATGCTGGCCAAGATCGCGTCCGAGCAGGCCAAGCCGGACGGGCTGGTGCTGATAACTCCGGGGACCGAGAGAGAGCTGCTCGCGCCGATGTCGGTGCGGATCCTGCCGGGGGTGGGACCCGCGACGGGGGATCACCTGCGGCGAGCCGGGATGACGACGGTGGCGGACCTCGCGGCGGCGGGCGAGGACGAGCTCGTACGGCTGCTGGGGCGGTCACACGGGGCGTCGCTGTACCGGATGGCGCGGGGGATCGACGACCGGCCCGTGGTGGCGGAGCGGGACGCGAAGTCAGTGTCGGTCGAGGACACCTTTGACGTGGATCTGCACGACCGGGTGCGGGTGCGGTCCGAGGTGGAGCGGCTGGCCGAGCGCTGTGTGGAGCGGCTGCGGGCGGCGGGGCGGTCGGGGCGGACCGTGGTGCTCAAGGTGCGAAGGTTCGACTTCTCGACGCTGACGCGGTCGGAGACGCTGCGAGGGCCGACGGACGACACCGGGGTGGTGCGGGAGGCGGCCGCGCGGCTGCTGGAGGGTGTCGACACCACGGGCGGGGTGCGGTTGCTGGGGGTGGGGGTGACGGGGCTGGCGGACTTTACGCAGGAGGACCTTTTTGCGCAGGCGGCGCAGGTTGCCCGGGAGGAGGCGGCGGCGGCGGGGGCTGTGCCGGGGACGGGGTCTGTGGATTCGGGGCGTGCGGGAGCGGTGGACGCGGTGGGGGAGGGCGTTGCGGGCGGCATTGAGGAGGCGGGGGAGAGCGGGGCGGACGAGGCAGCCGGGGCTGGGCGTGGAGCTGGGGCCGGGGGTGGCGGGGGTGAGCCGGTTTCTGCGCGGCGGTGGCATGCGGGGCACGACGTGCGGCATGCGGAGTACGGCGCGGGGTGGGTGCAGGGGAGCGGGGTGGGGCGGGTGACGGTGCGGTTCGAGGAGCCGGGGTCGCCGGCGCCGGGACGGGTGAGGACTTTCCGGGTGGACGATCCGGAGCTGGAAGCGGCGGAGCCGTTGCCGTTGGTGGGGGTGCCGGGGGAGGACGTGGGGGTTTAGGGGCGGGACAGGGGTCTGGGGCCTTTCCCTGGTGGGGCGGCGGCATGGCTGGGTGGGGTGGTGCCGGTGGGGTGGTGGTGCGGCTGGGTGGGGTCGCGTCGGCCGAGGGCGCGGCTGGATGGGGCGGTGTCGGTGGGGGGGATGGCATGGCTGGGCGGGGCGGGGCCGGTCGGGGCGGTGGCATCGCTGGGTGGGGCGGGGCCGGTCGGGGTGGAGGTGCGGCTGGGTGGGGTCGCGCCGGCCGAGGGCGCGGCAGGATGGGGCGGTGCCGGTGGGGGGATGGCAAGGCTGGGTGGGGCGTGCCAGTAGGGAGGCGGCATCGCTGGGCAGGGCGGGGCGGGGCCGGTCGGGGCGGTGGCATGGCTGGATGGGGTGGTGCCGGTGGGGTGGTGGCATGGCTGGACGGGGCGGTGTCGGTGGGGGGCAAGGCTGGGTGGGGCGTGCCAGTAGGGAGGCGGCATCGCTGGGCAGGGCGGGGCGGGGCCGGTCGGGGTGGTGGCATGGATGGGTGGGGTGGTGCCGGTGGGGTGGTGGTTTGTGGCTGAGTGGCTGTTGGTGCGGGTGAGGTGTGTTTGTCGTTGAGCAGGGTGCGGGTGTGCACGGTGTGCAGGTGGGGGTGTGTTTGGGGGCGTGGTGGTCCGTGGGGTGGGGCGGGTGTGGGGGTAGCGGGGGACCGGGGTGGGGTGGGGGTTAGGTTTCTCCGTTGGTCAGGGTGCCGAAGTCCTGGTCGGGGGTGGTCGGGGGTGCGGAGTCCAGGCCGTAGTGGTGGTAGAGCTGGAGTTCTTGTTCGGGGGAGAGGTGGCGGCCCACGCCGAAGTCAGGGGCGTCTTTGATCAGGGACTTTTCGAAGGGGATGCGGAGGGCGTTGTCGACGAGGCTGCTGGGTTCCAGGGGGACGAAGGCGTCGCGGGAGAAGAGGCCGGTGCGGACGGCTGCCCACTCCGGGATGCCCGTGGCGTCGTCCAGGTAGACCTCGTCCACCGTTCCGATCTTGGTGCCGTTGCGGTCGAATGCTTTGCGGCCGATCAGGCTGCGCGGATCGATGTCGGTCTGCACGGTCGGTCCCTTCAACTGGTCGCAACTGCTGTGTGAACCCCGTAAAACATACGAAAGAGCAGAATTGAGAGCCTGGCCACTCGAGGGATTGAGGCGGGAGTGCGCTGGTAGGCTGGCCGTGGCTGCTGACCCCGCGCGGGAGAGTCCTCCGAGGTGGATTTCGGAGGCGCCGAAGGAGCAACTCCTCCCCGGAATCTCTCAGGCCCCTGTACCGCACGGACGAGGTCACTCTGGAAAGCAGGGCGGGTGGCGGGCACGGCGCAGGCCGGTGCGTGACCCTTCCTCACCGACGGTGAAAGTCGGAGCTCCGTACGCGGTGTTCCGGTGAAGCTCTCAGGTTGAGATGACAGAGGGGGAGGCCGTCCGGGTACCCGTGCCGTGGTGCCCCTCGCAGGTCGTGTCAGACCAGGAGGCCTTCCGCAGATGACCGCCAACCGTCGTATTGCGCTCGCAGAGCTTGAGCGTGGAATCCCCTTTGAGCAGCGCCACATCGGACCTGATGACGAAGCGCAGGCCAAGATGCTCGCGCAGGTCGGTTACGGGTCGCTCGACGAGCTGACTGCTGCCGCGGTGCCGGACGCCATCAAGAACGCCGAGGCGCTGAACCTGCCGGACGCGCGCACCGAGGCCGAGGTGCTGGCCGAGCTGCGTACGCTCGCCGACCGCAACCAGGTGCTGGCCCCGATGATCGGGCTCGGGTATTACGGGACGTTCACCCCGCCCGTCATCCTGCGGAACGTGATGGAGAACCCGGCCTGGTACACGGCCTACACGCCCTACCAGCCGGAGATTTCGCAGGGGCGCCTCGAAGCGCTGCTCAACTTCCAGACGATGGTCGCCGAGCTGACCGGGCTGCCGACGTCCGGCGCCTCGCTGCTCGACGAGGGCACTGCCGCCGCCGAGGCCATGTCGCTCGCGCGGCGGGTGGGCAAGGTCAAGAAGGGAGTGTTCCTCGTCGATGAGGAAACGCTTCCGCAGACCATTGCCGTGATTCAGACGCGCGCCGAGCCCACCGGTGTCGAGGTCGTCGTCGCCGACCTGGCGGCAGGGATTCCGGCCGAGGTCGCCGAGCGCGGTGTGTTCGGTGTGCTGCTGCAGTACCCGGGCGCCTCCGGTGTCGTACGGGACATCAAGCCGGTCATCGAGCAGGCGCACGAGCTGGGCGCCATCGTCACCGTTGCCGCGGATCTGCTGGCGCTGACGCTGCTGACCTCGCCGGGCGAGCTGGGTGCCGACATCGCCGTCGGTACGACGCAGCGGTTCGGTGTGCCGATGGGCTTCGGCGGTCCGCATGCCGGGTTCATGGCCGTACGCGAGAAGTTCGCGCGCAGCCTGCCGGGGCGGCTCGTGGGTGTGTCCGTGGACGCGGACGGCAACAAGGCATACCGGCTGGCGCTCCAGACGCGTGAGCAGCACATCCGCCGCGAGAAGGCGACCAGCAACATCTGTACGGCGCAGGTGCTGCTGGCGGTGATGGCGGGGATGTACGCCGTCTACCACGGCCCGGACGGGCTCAAGGGGATCGCGCGCCGGACCCACCGCTACGCGTCGATCCTCGCCGAGGGGCTGCGCGCCGGCGGCGTCGAGGTCGTGCACGGCGAGTACTTCGACACGCTGACCGTACGGGTGCCGGGCAAGGCCGCCGAGGTCGTCGCCGCCGCCCGTGATCACGGGGTCAATGTGCGTCTGGTCGACGCCGACCTGGTGTCCGTGGCGTGCGACGAGACCACCGCGCGGGCCCAAGTCACCGCGGTCTGGGCCGCGTTCGGCGTCGAGGGCGACATCGAGGCGCTGGACACGGCCGTCGCTGAGGCGCTGCCCGACGCGCTGCTGCGGGCCGACGAGTTCCTGGCCCACCCGGTCTTCCACCAGCACCGCTCCGAGACGGCCATGCTGCGCTACCTGCGCAAGCTCGCCGACCGTGACTACGCGCTGGACCGCGGCATGATCCCGCTCGGCTCCTGCACCATGAAGCTGAACGCGACGACCGAGATGGAGCCGGTGACCTGGCCCGAGTTCGGTGCGATCCACCCCTTCGCGCCCATCGAGCAGGCCGCCGGTTACCTGACGCTCATCCGTGAGCTGGAGGAGCGCCTCGCCGAGGTCACCGGGTACGACGCGGTGTCCATCCAGCCCAACGCCGGTTCGCAGGGCGAGCTGGCCGGACTGCTCGCCGTACGGGCGTACCACCGGGCGAACGGCGACGAGCAGCGCACCGTGTGCCTGATTCCGTCCTCCGCGCACGGTACGAACGCCGCGAGCGCGGTCATGGCCGGCATGAAGGTCGTCGTGGTGAAGACCGCGGACGACGGCGAGGTAGACGTAGAGGACCTGCGGGCCAAGATCGAGCAGTACCGGGACGAGCTGTCGGTGCTGATGATCACCTACCCGTCCACGCACGGCGTCTTCGAGGAGCACGTCGCCGACATCTGCGCGACCGTGCACGAGGCCGGCGGCCAGGTGTACGTCGACGGTGCCAACCTCAACGCGCTGGTGGGCCTCGCCAAGCCCGGCAAGTTCGGCGGCGACGTCAGCCACCTGAACCTGCACAAGACCTTCTGCATCCCGCACGGCGGCGGCGGTCCCGGCGTCGGCCCGGTCGGTGTGCGCGCGCACCTCGCGCCGTACCTCCCCAACCACCCGCTCCAGCCGGCGGCGGGCCCTGAGACGGGCGTCGGTCCGATCTCTGCCGCACCGTGGGGTTCGGCCGGCATCCTGCCGATCTCGTGGGCGTACGTACGGCTCATGGGCGGCGAGGGCCTGAAGCGGGCCACCCAGGTGGCCGTGCTCGCCGCGAACTACATCGCGAAGCGTCTTGAGCCGCACTACCCGGTGCTCTACACCGGTCCGAACGGCCTCGTCGCGCACGAGTGCATCGTGGACCTGCGCCCGCTGTCGAAGGCGACGGGCGTCAGCGTCGACGACATCGCCAAGCGCCTCATCGACTACGGCTTCCACGCGCCGACCATGTCGTTCCCGGTCGCCGGGACGCTGATGATCGAGCCGACGGAGAGCGAGAACCTCTTCGAGCTGGACCGGTTCTGCGACACGATGATCGCCATCCGTGGCGAGATCGAGAAGGTCGCGGCGGGCGCATGGCCGGCCGACGACAATCCCCTCGCGAACGCCCCGCACACCGCTGCCGCGCTCGGTGGCGAGTGGACGCACGCGTACAGCCGCGAGGAGGCCGTCTTCCCGGCCGGGGTCTCGGCGGCCGACAAGTACTGGCCGCCGGTGCGCCGGATCGACGGTGCGTTCGGCGACCGCAACCTGGTGTGCTCGTGCCCGCCGATGGACGAGTACGACAACTGACGGGCGCCGTCGGTGGGTTGACATGAGTGGGGGCCGGTTCGGAGTGGATGCTCCGGGCCGGCCCCTTTGTCGTACGTCCTGCTGCGTGGTGCGTGTGGCGGCTGCGATAAGCCCCTGCGCGGATTGCCTAGGCAGCGGTGGCCACGTCCAGCGGGCGGTGCGGTGCGATGATCTGCCCGTTCGGCAGCAGTTCGCCGGTGTCCTCGAAGAGGAGGACGCCGTTGCACAGCAGGCTCCAGCCCTGCTCCGGGTGGTTCGCCGTCGGACGGGCGGCCTCCCGGTCGGCTGATTCGGCGGTCGGGCAGGACGGCTGGTGCTGGCACATGGAAGGGTTCTTTCGCTGCGTGGTGGTGGTGAAGGTGTTCCTGCGGCTTGAATCGGTGTTCATGGCCGCCCCCCGTATCAGTTGGTCCGGTCCCAGTGTTGCCCCACGGGCGTCGATCCGCAGGGATTTCACGGCAGCTCTTCTCACTGATTGAGGACGCATCACCCGTGCGGACGGTTCAGCTCAACTGGCCCCTCTTTTCGGGTGGTTCGGGGTGACCCGGGCGGGCTAGTCCGGATGGGTCATACGGGGGCAAGGCAGCGCCCCGCGCCTCCGGGCCTGGAGGGGCGGGGCGCCGTGCATGGGGACGGTCAGGCGGGCTGGCCGAGGAGGGGGGCCGACGGGACCGGGTTCAGCCGCAGGGCGAGGACGGGCAGCAGGTCGGCGACCTTGCAGGGGTGGTGCGGAGCGATGCCGGGCGGGGCGGGGGCCAGCGGCACCAGGATGTCGGACGGGGCGGGCGAGCCGGTGGAGGCGTCGGCGGTGGGGTCGCCGTGCAGCCAGAGGGTCAGCATGTACAGGGCGGGAATGGACAGCAGGCGGGGTTGGTAGGCGGCTGCCATGCCCTCGGCCTGGCGCAGTGCGCGCTCGGTGGAGCTCAGATAGGGGCCCTCGAAGAAGTGCGAGAAGGTCCAGCCGTCGGGGGTGAGTACGGTGTCGGCCGCGGCCACCGCCCGGTCGCCGTTGCGGATCAGGAACCGCCATCCGGTGAGGCGGGTGCGGGCCGGCCTGGCGCCTCCGGTGATCTGGTCCAGGACGTGGACGGGGAGCGGGAGTTCGGGAGTGAACGGCCCCTGGAGGGAACGGAGGGCCGGGGTGCGGGCCTCGGTGACGGCTGTGGGGGAGCCGAGTGCCGCGAGAACGCTGCGCAGGGCGGGCGCGGGAGCCGGGGGTACGTGCAGCGGCATGGTGGGTCGCCTCTCGCTCTGGGAGACATGGTGAAGCCTGGGCGGTGCGGACGGCGCTGTCAGCGGTGCGGGGCGGGAGGGGGCCGTGGGCAATGGCCTGGCGTCAACTCTCCGCCTCGTTCGCGGAGTTTATACGACACGTGTTCACGCGATGTTTCGGCTAGTCGTCGCGGGTATGGCCCGCAAGGCGGTATTCGGCCTTGCGGGAAGGGCATTGCGTGAGGGAAAAATCCCGGTTCGGGGCCGGAATGCAGGGTCCTTCCAGGGCATTTACCACAAGGGTGGTCGGCCGATACTCGTCGGCGTTTTTGACCACTTCGGTGAAGCTGGTAACTGCGCTCTGCGCCATGCCCGCGGAATGTGCCTGCCGGAATTCGCATCGAGAGTACTGCGTACCGGTCGCGCGCGGGGCGTTATGGATCAGTCCGCCGGGGCATCATCGACCGTGAACCACAGGACGCAGCGGTCGTTGCCGCGGGCTGCCCCGGCTGAGGAAGGACGCTTCGATGGGTGAGAAGGTCGTGGCAGACGGATTCGATCTGGTCGACCGGCAGAAGTACCGGCACAAGCTCCACGAGTGTCTGGCGGGGCTCGGGAGGCTCCTGGAGGAGAAGAAGTTCGACCGGCCGAAGAATCTCATGGGGCTGGAGATCGAGCTGAATCTCGCGGGGGCCGACGGGATGCCGAAGATGATGAATGCGGAGGTGCTGGAGCGCATTGCGAGCCGGGATTTCCAGACCGAGCTCGGGATGTTCAACCTGGAGGTGAACATTGTTCCGCACCGGTTGGGCGGTCGCGTTCTCGATCAATTGGCGGAGGAACTGCGCACCGGTCTTGGCTATGCCCACCGGAAGGCCGCCGAGGTCGACGCGGGAATCGTGATGATCGGCATCCTGCCCACGCTGGGGCAGGGCGACCTGGTCCACGCGAACCTCTCGGACGTGGACCGCTACGAGCTGCTGAACGAGCAGATCGTGACGGCCAGGGGCGAGCCCTTCCGGCTCGACATCGAGGGTGTCGAGCGTCTGGTCTGCAACTCCGAGTCGATCGTGCCCGAATCGGCCTGCACGTCCGTGCAGTTGCACCTCCAGGTGACACCGGGTCGCTTCGCCGACGTGTGGAACGCGGCGCAGGCCGTCGCCGGGGTGCAGATCGCGGTGGGGGCCAACGCGCCGTTCCTGTTCGGGCGCGAGCTGTGGCGGGAGTCGAGGCCGCCGCTGTTCCTGCAGGCGACGGACACCCGGCCGCCGGAGCTGATCGCGCAGGGGGTGCGACCGCGGACCTGGTTCGGGGAGAAGTGGGTGGACTCGGCCTACGAGCTGTTTGAGGAGAACCTGCGCTACTTCCCCGCGCTGCTGCCCATCTGCGACGAGGAGGAGCCGCTGCGGGTGCTGGACGAGGGCGGGGTGCCCCAGCTCAAGGAGCTGGTGCTGCACAACGGGACCGTGTACCGGTGGAACCGGCCGGTGTACGGGATCGCCGACGGTGTGCCGCACCTGAGGGTGGAGAACCGGGTGCTGCCGGCGGGGCCGACCGTGACCGACGTGATCGCGAACGCGGCCTTCTACTACGGGCTGGTGCGGGCGTTGGCCGAGGACACCAGGCCGGTGTGGCGGCGGATGTCGTTCGCGGACGCGGAGGCGAATTTCGATACGGCCTGCCGGTACGGGATCGACGCGGAGCTGGTGTGGCCGCGGGCGGGGCGGGGGTCGGGGACGCAGAAGGTGCCGGCGGTGAAGCTCGTACGGGACGAGCTGCTGCCGCTGGCCGCGGCGGGGCTGGACGCGTGGGGGGTGGAGGCGGCGGACCGGGACCGGTATCTCGGGGTGATCGAGGAGCGGTGCCGGCGGAAGGTGAACGGGGCTTCCTGGCAGGTGGAGACGTATCACCGGGCGCTGGAGGCGGGGTTGGGGAGGGAGGCGGCGCTGGCGGCGATGACGCGGAGGTATGGGGAGTTGATGCATTTGGGGGAGCCGGTGCATTTGTGGGGGGTGGGGTTTCCGGGGCGGGGGTGAGGGGGCCTTCCGGTGGTGGTGGCGGTGACGGTGACGGTGGCGGTGCGTGTGGGTGTGGGTGGGGTGCGTGACTGTGGTTAGGGGGTTTGGGAGGAGTTGGTGATGGCTTTGAGGATGACGGAGTGGATTTCGGCGGGGTCGGTTACCTGGTAGCCGCCGCCGCCCGTTGCCCTGGCGATTTGCTGGACCTCGTCCTTGTCGGCCTCGGGGCCGACCGCGATGGCGATCAGGGGGATCGGGCGCTGTGGGTCGGCGAGGGTCTTGAGCCGGGCGATCAGGGTGCTGCGGGAGAGGGAGACGGCGTCCTGGTTGGAGCCGTCGGTGAGGATCACGACCGCGTTGAACCTGCCGGGGGAGTAGCCGGCTCGGGCGTCCTGGTAGGCGGCGAGGGTGGTGTCGTACAGGCCGGTCGCCCCGTTCGGGTCGGGCTGCAGGGCGTGGAACGCGGCGGTGAGCCTGGTGCGGTGGGTGCCGCCGCCCGGCACGGGGGAGCCGAGCCGGGACGTGGGCACGAGCCTGCGGTAGTCGCGGGGGCCGTCGAGGTTCGTGGCGAACTTCCACAGACCGATCTCGTCCTCGTCGGTGAACTGGCTCAGGGCTCCGGCCAGCGACGTCTTGGTGACGTCCATCCGGGACCTGCCGCCGCTCCCCGGCACCAGGGTCGCCATCGAACCCGACGCGTCGACGACCGTCGTCAGCCGGGCGCTCTGGAGGGTGATCGTCCACATGCCGAGCGTCTCCTCGACGGCCTTCGTGGTCGGCGGAGCGTCCGCCGTCCGTACGTACGGCTGTGGAGCGAGCCCGCCCGCGGTGCGTACGACCTTCTCGTCCGCCGGCCTGCCCGGGGCGCGGAAGCCGTGCCGGGCCAGGACACGGCGGCCTTCGGACTGTCCGAGGTACGTCTGGAAGAGCATCGCGGCCCGGCTCTGGTCGGTGGTCGTCCCCGGCTGGTCGAGCAGCGTGTACGGATAGTCGAGCAGCGCGGTGCCGTCCTTCGGGTAGAACAGCTGGAGCTTCGGGGTGCGTCCCGCGGCGTTGTGCGCGAACGCGGCCTGTTCGGAGAGGAAGAGGGCCTGGTTGCGCCGCGGATCGCTGCGTTCCGTGGGGGAGTCGTTGCGGGCGAGGGTGTTCAGGAGCGGGCCTTCGCCGTCCGACATGCGTTTCGACAGCATCTTGGCGACGGCCGCGGTCCTGGTCCCCTCCGGGTCCGAGGCGCCCGCGGACTGACCGACGCTGGTGAGGGCGATCAGGCCGGTGGCGCTGCGGGAGGGGTCGGCCGTGCCCAGGTGCGGGGCGTTCCCCGAGGTGGTGGCGGTGGTCAGTTCGGCCCAGGTGTACGTCTTGCCCGGCCAGCCGAGGCTCTTGCCCGCGGAAGGGACCGTGGCCACTCCCAGCGGTGAGGAGGCCACGTTGCCGGCCGCGGTGAGCTGCGCGGTCGCCGAACCCCGCACCCGCTGGGGCCACATGTCGGCGTCGGGGATCCACACCTGGTGGCCCCCGGTCCCCTTGCCGCTGGTGAGCGCGTCGGCCGTCCGGGCGGAGTCCTGGGCGGTGACCCGGACGTCGAGGCAGTTGCCGTCGGACTTGGCCCGGGTACGGCGTACCTCGTCGGCGGCGGCGCGCAGGGCGGGGGCGATGTCGGGAGACGCCACGACGCCGAGCCGTACCGTACCGTCGCCGCAGGAACCGGAGCCGAGCACTCCGCTGCGTACGGCATAAGTGGTGGCTGCCGCCATGGCCAGGACCAGCGCGGTGGTGAGGACGACGGTACGGGTACGCACGCGTGGCCGGGCGGACCTGCTGCCGTCCGGTCCGTGCTCGTCGGGCAAGCTGTGACGTCCCATGCGGTGGTGCCCCTCCTTGAGTCCTGCGGCTGTGCGCCGTGAAGCCATTCAGCAAGGAAAAAAGGGGGGTTCGGCCGGTGGATTTGGCGCTCGGCCCCCCGGCCTGTCGCGCGCGATCTTCGTACCTGTATTCGAGACCCTAGTGGTGCGGGGAACGGGATGAGGGGGGATTACACAAGTGGAGGTTGGAGTGCAAGGGGATGCGGGGCAGATGGCCGACATGTCACCAGGGAAGTCGGCTCCGGTGGGTGAACGCCCGCTGACGCGGCGGGTGTTGGGTGCCGAGCTGCTGTTGGTGCTGGCCCTGTCGTTGGGGGCCAGCGGGCTGTCCGCGCTGATCAGGTTCATCGGGGCGATGACGAAGCCGGGTGGGCTGAAGGACCAGGCGGCGCATCTCAACAGCTCTGCCGCTCCGGGGCGTCCGTGGCTGGATCTCGTCTGGCAGCTGTTCGGTATCTCGACCGCCCTGGTGCCGGTGGCGCTCGTCGCGCATCTGCTGCTGCGGGAGGGAAGCGGGCTGCGTGCGCTCGGCTTCGACCGGCTGCGGCCGTGGTCGGACCTGGGGCGCGGGACGCTGATCGCGGCGGGGATCGGGAGTGCGGGTCTTGCCTTCTACCTGGTGGCGAACGCGACCGGGTTCAACCTGACGGTGGTGCCGGAGTCGCTGCCCGAGGTGTGGTGGAAGTACCCGGTGCTGATCCTGTCGGCGATCCAGAACTCGGTGCTGGAGGAGGTCATCGTCGTCGGGTATCTGCTGCGCAGGCTGGGGCAGTTGGGCTGGACGCCGATGGCCGCGCTCGTGGCGAGTTCGGTGCTTCGGGGGTCCTACCACCTGTACCAGGGGGTGGGGGGCTTCATCGGGAACATGGTGATGGGCGTGGTGTTCGTCCTGCTCTACCGGAAGTGGGGGCGGGTGGGGCCGCTGGTGGCGGCCCACGCGCTGCTCGACATCGGGGCCTTCGTGGGATACGCGGTGCTGGCCGGGAAGGTGGACTGGCTGCCCACCCTCTAGGCCGTCGGGGAGGGGGCTACTGGGGGGCTGCGAGGAGTTCGCCGTCGAGGACGGTGACCGCGTGGCCGGTGAGGTGGGTGCGGTCGCCGTGCAGGGCGGTGCGGACGAGGCCGGTACGGGCGCCGCCCTGGAGGCCGGTCAGTTCGGTACGGCCCAGGCGGGCGGACCAGAACGGGGCGAGCGCGGTGTGGGCGCTGCCGGTCACCGGGTCCTCGTCGATGCCGACCGCGGGGAAGAAGCAGCGGGAGGCGAAGTCGTAGCCCCGGGAGGGGTCTTCGGCGGGCGCCGTCGCGATGATGCCGCGGCGGGAGAGGGCTGCCAGGGCCTTCAGATCGGGGGCGAGTGCGCGGACTTCCTGCTCGCTGCGGCACTCGACGAGGTAGTCGCCGACCTGGTCCCCGGTGTAGAGGACCGTGAGGGGTTCGGTGCCGAGGGCTTCGGCGAGTCCCTGCGGTGCCTCTGCGGGGACCAGGGGTGCGGTGGGGAAGTCGAGGGTGAGGGTGCCGTCGGGGTGGGTGGTGGAGGTGAGGATGCCGCTTCGGGTGGTGAAGCGGACCGTGCCGGTGGCGGTGCCCGTGGTGTGCAGGACGTGGGCCGTGGCCAGGGTGGCGTGGCCGCACAGGTCGACTTCGGTGGTGGGGGTGAACCAGCGGAGGGCCCAGCCGGCGGGACCGGTGTGCTCGTCCGGGGCGTCGGTGGCTGCGTCCGTGGGCGGGAGGGGGTGGGCGAAGGCTGTTTCGGCGAGGTTGAGTTCGGTGGCTACGTGCTGGAGCCATTCGTCCTTCGGGAAGGAGGTGGCGTCCTCCAGGAGGAGGACGGCGGCGGGGTTCCCCTGGAAGGGAGTTGACGTGAAGGCGTCGACCGTTCGCATGCGCATGGGGCGAGCGTAGGGAGGGGTGATGACCGGCGGGTATGGCCAATTCGGGGTGGGTGGACCGCGAGGTGGGCGGGAGCGGGCGGCGCAGTCGGTTGGGAGGTGGTGGTGGACGTTTGTCGGGATGGGCTCAATGGGTGGTTGTGGGAAGGGTGTTGGGATTTGGGGGGTTAGGGTGCTTCGGTTCGCTGTTGGGGCTGAGGAGGCGTTGTGGCCGTATTTATGTTGCAGTTGGCCGAGGGTGTCGATGACGTGGTGGAGGCGCGGGCGGCCGGGCGGACCAGGTCGGGGGAGATCGTGCTGGAGTCCGTCGACGAGCGGGGGAATCCCGTGCGGATCAGGACCTATCGGCCCGACACGGTGACCGCGGTCTTCCGGCGCGGGCCGGGTGACTCGGGGAGCTACGGGTGGATTCCGCAGCCTGCGAGCGGTACTTGGTGGTGCTACTGAGACGGGAGCCGGCCGATGGGGGCGAGCGAGTGGCCCTGCGCGCACCACCACAGTGCCGAGTCCTCGTGCACGACCGCGTGTGCGCCCAGGCCGTGCCGGGTGCACACCGGCCACACCTCGCGGGTCCGGTCCATGAGCTCTTCCTGTACGTGACGTGCCATCGCCGCCACCGCACAGGTCGGGTCGTCACCCGTCGGGGCCTGAAGGCCCCCGTTGAGCCGCCGCCCGTCCGCCAGCACCACCCCGGCGGCCGGCGGGAACGTGTCCTTCAGGACCACCAGCCGGGGCGGGCCGAGGACTCCGGCCAGGGGCAGGTCCCGGGCCGTGAGACGCAGGGCGTGACGCAGGACCTCCAGACGTTCCGGGGCGAGGTCGAATCCCGGGTCGAAGCCGGTTTCGGCGAGGAGACGTGCGGCCAGGCCGGAGAGTTCCGCCGCCGGCATCCGGGCCGGGACCTCTTCCATGGCCTCCCGCGCGGCCTTGCCTTCGTACCCCTGGTCGATCAGTTCGCAGGCGAGAGCGACGACGTCCGGGGCGGAGGGGCTTCCCGTGCGCAGGCCGGCGTACACCCGGCGGCTCAGCCGGTCGATGGTGTCGGGGGTCATGGTGCTCCGTGGCTCCGGGGTGGCCACCACTAGAGTGGAGCTCTTTGCTCCGCACGGCGCCACAGTTTTCCGCGCCACGGTATTTCTACGGAAACGGCGCCATGTCCTCCCTGCACGTCCCCCGTCTGTCCCGGCCCGACTGGCTGGCCTCCCCGAAAGTGTTCCGGACCGAGGTTCTGGGTGGGCTGGTGGTCGGGCTGGCGCTGATTCCCGAGGCGATTTCGTTCTCGGTGATCGCGGGGGTCTCGCCGAGCGTGGGGCTGTTCTCCGCCGTCACGATGGCCGTGGTGATCTCCTTCGTCGGCGGGCGCAAGGCGATGATCTCGGCGGCCACGGGGGCCGTCGCGCTCGTCGTGGCGCCGCTGAACAAGGAGCACGGGCTCGGCTATCTGGTCGCCGCCGTGATCCTTGGCGGGCTGATGCAGGTGGTGCTGGGGGCGCTCGGAGTGGCCCGGCTGATGCGGTTCGTGCCGCGCAGCGTGATGGTGGGGTTCGTCAACGCGCTCGCGATCCTTGTGTTCATGGGGCAGTTCCCCGAGCTGACCTCGGTGCCGTGGGCGGTGTATCCGCTGGTCGTGGGCGGGCTGGTGCTGACCGCGCTGTTTCCCCGTATCACCACCGTGGTGCCCGCGCCGCTGGTCTCCATCGTCGTACTGACGCTGATCACGGTCGGGGCGGGCATCGCCGTACCGACGGTGGGGGACCGGGGCGAGCTGCCGTCGTCGCTGCCGGTGCCGGGGCTGCCGGACGTGCCGTTCATCATGGACACGCTGACCACCGTCGCGCCGTACGCCTTCGCGCTCGCGCTCGTAGGACTGCTGGAGTCGCTGATGACGGCGAAGCTCGTGGACGACATCACGGACACGCATTCCAACAAGACCCGTGAGTCCGTCGGGCAGGGCATCGCCAACATCGTCACCGGCCTCCTCGGCGGCATGGGCGGCTGCGCCATGATCGGCCAGACGATGATCAACGTGAAGGTGTCCGGGGCCAGGACCCGGCTGTCGACCTTCCTGTCGGGTGCGTTCCTGCTGGTGCTGTGTCTGCTGCTCGGGCCGGTCGTCTCCGAGATCCCGATGGCGGCACTGGTGGCGATCATGGTGCTGGTGTCGGCCGCGACCTTCGACTGGCATTCCGTACTGCCGAAGACACTGCGGCGGCTGCCGGTCGGCGAGACGCTCGTCATGGTCATCACCGTGGTGTGCGTGGTCGCCACCCACAACCTGGCCGTCGGTGTGGTCGTCGGCTCCATCAGCGCGATGGTGATCTTCGCGAAGCGGGTGGCGCACCTGGCGGACGTGGTGCGGGAGGTGGACGGCGGGAGGGTCGTCTACACCGTCACCGGTGAGCTGTTCTTCGCCTCGTCGAACGACCTCGTCTTCCGGTTCCGGTACAAGGACGACCCTCAGGACGTGGTCGTCGACCTGTCCCGGGCGCACATCTGGGACGCCTCGTCCGTGGCGGCGCTCGACGCGGTCGAAACGAAGTACGCCCGGTACGGGAAGACCGTCACCATCACCGGGCTCAACGAAGCGAGCGCGGCGATGCACAGGAAGCTCGCGGGGCGGCTGGGGTAGGCGGGCGGGGCGGGGGAGCGGTGCTCAGGAGGCCGGCGGGCGGGAATCCGCGCAGGCGGGCAGGAATTCCGTGCTCAGCAGACCAGTCCCGCCAGCTTCCGGAGCGACTCGTTCAGGGCCGTCGTCGCCGACTCCCTGAGCTTGCCCGCCATCAGTGACACGGCGGCGCCGGTGAATTCGCCGTCGATACGGGCCAGGGTGGAGCCCACGTCGGTAGGCGTCAGGGAGTACCGCATCGCCAGGGTCACGCCCATCGGGCCCTTGCCCCGGACGGCGAGCAGCCGGTCCTCCGTCAGTTCCTCGACCGTCCAGTTCACCTCGGCCGGGAAGCCCATCAGCTTCATATTTTCCTCGTACGTCGCCCCGACCGCGAGGGTGTCGGGGCCGCCGTGCGGGAAGCTGGTGTGGGTCGCGTTCCACCGGTCGTACGACGTGAAGTCCGTCAGCCGGGACCAGAGTTTGTCCGCGGGTGCTTCGATACGTGCCTCTGCGCTGACCTCGGCCATGTGAGCGTCCCTTCGCGCGGGTACCTGCTGGGTGTCGCGGAACGTAGCCGCCGGGCCGCGAACATTCAATACTGATGAACCGTCAGGCCTGCTGTCCGTCTCAGGGAAGATTCATGAGATCTCCTTCCCAAGGAGGAGAGGGCGCGCGGCATGCCCAACTCCGGTGGGATGCGGGAATGCTCCCCCGCGTGGATGACCGCACGGGCCCCGCTCTGATGGGGTGAGGGGGTGCACAGTTCCGCCCGACGGATCTCCGGCAACGGGGAGGCCGTCCCTCCCCGTGCCGGCATCGAGGCCGGACTCACCGTCGAGATGGCCACGGTGGTCGCCGGTGCGCGCCGTCGCGCGCAGCGCGACGGCGACCGGCAGATCGACACCGCCCACCTGCTGCACTCCCTGCTGGAGAGCGACCCCGAGGTGCGGGCGGCCTTCGAGAGCGGGTCACAGGTCGCGCGGGTGCTCGGCTATCTCGTGCAGCGCAGCATCGGGTACGGGCTGCGCTGGCAGTCCCGCGTCGAGGGTGCGCAGTCCCGCGTCGACGGTGCGGTGGGCGTGACACCGGTGGCGGGCTGGTCGCCCGCCGCCGTGGCCGCCATGGAGGCGGCGCTCGCGCGGGCGGCGGAACGCGGGGATCCGCAGGCCGGCGGTACCGGTCTGGCCGGCGGCACCGATCTGCTGGCCGCGCTTGTCGGTGACGTGGACTGCCGGGCGGTGGAGGTGCTGCGGCGCGCGGGGGTGGAACCTGCGGATTTCTGCCGGTATGCCGGGGGCCCGTCTCGACAGGCGTAACGCCGGTGACGGTCCTGACCGCAGCTGACATGATGTGCCGATGCACGCTCAGGGGAGAAGCGTCGGCCTGGGCCTCGCCCTTGCCTCGGCGCTCGCATTCGGTGGATCAGGTGTCGCGGCCAAGCCGCTGATCGAGGCGGGGCTCGACCCGCTGCACGTGGTGTGGTTGCGGGTGGCGGGGGCGGCGCTGGTGATGCTGCCGGTCGCCTGGCGCCACCGGACGCTGCTGCGCCGCAGGCCCGCGCTGCTCGCGGGCTTCGGACTGCTCGCCGTCGCCGGAGTGCAGGCCTTCTACTTCGCCTCGCTGTCCCTGATCCCGGTCGGCGTCGCCCTGCTCGTCGAGTACCTGGCGCCCGCGCTGGTCCTCGGCTGGGTGCGGTTCGTGCAGCGCCGGCCGGTGACCCGGGCGGCCGCCGTGGGCGTGGTGCTCGCGGTGGGCGGTCTCGCGTGCGTGGTCGAGGTGTGGGCGGGGCTCAGCTTCGACCTGCTGGGACTCCTGCTCGCGCTGGGCGCCGCCTGCTGTCAGGTCGGCTACTTCGTGCTGTCCGACCAGGGTGGTGACGGCGAGGACGCGGCCGACCCGATGGGTGTCATCGCGTTCGGACTGCTGATCGGCACCGCCGTCCTCACGGTGGTCGCCCGGCCATGGGGCATGAAGTGGGAACTCCTCGGCGCCGCTGTCGACATGGGCGGCAGCCAGGTGCAGGCAGGGCTGCTGCTCGGCTGGATCGTCCTGATCGCGACCGTGCTGGCGTACGTCACCGGGGTGGTGTCCGTACGGAAGCTGTCGCCGCAGGTGGCGGGCGTGGTGGCATGCCTGGAGGCGGTCATCGCGACCGTGGCGGCGTGGGTGCTGCTGCGCGAACACCTGTCGCTGCCGCAGATCGTGGGCGGGGCCGTGGTGCTGATCGGCGCGTTCATCGCACAGTCGTCGACGCCGAAGGCGGCGGGCGAGGGGCCGGTGGCGGGCGGCTCAGGCGACGCGGGCGAGGCGAGTGGTTCGGGTGAGGCGAGAGGCTCGGGTGAGGCAAGGGGCTCGGGTGGGAGCGGGGTCCAGGATGCGGAAAGGGCGTTGTCCGCCGGACGGACCACGCCGTAGGGTGACGATCATGCCGATGACGCTCGTACTTCCCCCTCCCGCCGCCTCCTAGCGCGCGGGCGCCCACCGGAGCCGCTGTCGGCGGCCGGTGGAGGCTCACTGAGGACGAAGACTCGACCCGGGCAGCCCCCGGGTGGATCGTCGCTGCCCGCGTGCGCAGCCGAGCGACCCATTCCGTCTTCGTTTTCCGTGGGGAAGTCACGTGTCCAGTCCCGTTGTGGTGTCCCGTCCTGCCGTTGTACGTTCCACCGGCCTGCCCGTAGGGCGTGGCCTGCTGTATCTGATCGTCGCCGGAGTCGCCTGGGGGACCGCGGGGGCGGCCGCCTCGCTGGTGTACGTGGCCAGTGATCTGGGGCCGCTCGCCCTGTCGTTCTGGCGGTGCGCGGGCGGGCTCCTGCTGTTGCTCGCCGCCGGCCGCTGCATGCGTACGGGCCGTACCGGCAAGGGAGTCGAGACCGCGGTGCGCGGCAGCCGGGCGGTCCGGGTGGCCCGGGTGCTGTCCACCGGGCTCGCCTTCACCGTCTTCCAGAGCGCGTACTTCGCGGCCGTCGAGGCGACCGGGCTCACGGTCGCGACCGTGATCACGCTCGGGGCCGGGCCGGTGTTCATCGCGCTGGGCGCGCGGGCGCTGCTCGGTGAACGGCTCGGAATCGGCGGAATCGGCGCAGTCGTCGGGGCGCTGGCCGGGCTCGGGGTGCTGACACTCGGCGGCGACGACGCCTCGGTGCGTACCGATGGTGTGTTCATGGCGCTGCTGTCGGCCGCCGCGTACGCGGTGATGACGCTGCTGACGCGGTGGCTGGGCCGGGACGGCGGCGGGGACGACCCGGTCGTGACGAGCGCCTGGTCCTTCGGTATCGGGTCGGTGTGCCTGCTGCCGCTCGCACTGGCGGAGGGAATCCTGCCGCACACCGTCGAACTCACCCGGGTGGTCTGGCTGTTGGTGTACGTGGCGGCCGTGCCGACGGCGCTCGCGTACGCGCTCTACTTCGCCGGAGCCGCCGTCGTACGGTCCGCGACGGTCTCAGTGATCATGCTGCTCGAACCGGTCAGTGCCGCCGTCATCGCCGTCGTGCTGCTCGATGAGCGGCTGACGGCGGCCACCGTGGCGGGCACCCTGCTGCTGCTCGCCGCAGTGGTGGGGCTGGCGTACGGGGAAGCACGGGAGGCCGCCCGGGTGCGCCGGGCGGCCGCCTTGGTCTGACTACGAGGCGCTGTACGAGGACCGGCGGCGGGCGTGGTGTGCGGCTGCCGCCGGGTCGTGCGGGCCGTTGCGGGCGGCGAGGCCGGCTGCCGTTTGGTCCTTGACCGCGTCGGGCTTGTGGCTCGCGTACTTGAACTTCGCCCGTACGTCGGTGACTTCCAGCCGCACTACGCGAATGCCCGACAGCATCCGGCCGAACGGGGCCTCGCCCGGCACGGCGGGCGCGGTACCGCCCTCGGGCTGGAAGTGGGCCACCTGCCGGTTGAGGAGCTCCGCCTTGGCGGCGGGATCGTCCACCAGGTGTGCGGTGCAGCGCAGTTGGACCGCCGTGTAGAAGCTGGTCGGGGTGGAGTGCTCGGACGGGGCACCCTCCGGGGCCTGCCAGGGGCCCGGGACGAAGGCGTAGTCGTCGACGACGCTCAGCAGGACCTGCGGGTTCGCCTCGAAGGCCGCCCAGATCGGGTTCGGGCGGGCGAGATGGATGATCACTTCGCCGTACGGGCCGGTCCGTGCGTCGTACGAGAAGTGGGTGGGCTGCACGAACGGCGGCTCGCCGCCCACGCCGTTGACCGCGAGCTGCCCGAAGTCGTGCGCGGCGAGCCAGAGTTGCCACTCGGAGTCGTCGGCGGGCGCGTCCCAGGGATGGATCAGCACGGCCGGCCTCTCAGACGGTGGAGAGGTAGTCGGGGAGCGTGACGGCCGGGTCCAGGTCGTCGGCGGGGATCGGCGTGCCGTGACCGCGGGTGAGGGGGACGACACCGGTCCAGTACGAGAGGGTGGCGTCCTCGGGCTCGTCGTTCGGCGGGCCGGTGCGGACCTTGGCAGACACCTCGTCAAGATCCAGCCGCAGTACGGCTGTTGCGGCGAGCTCCTTGGCGTTCGCGGGGCGCGAGTCGGCGGAGCGGCCGGGGACGACGTGGTCGACAAGGGCGTCCAGCGCGATGCGCCGCTCCTCCTCGTCGACGACCGGGCGGGCCGTGCCGTGCACGACGACGGAGCGGTAGTTGATCGAGTGGTGGAAGGCGGAACGGGCCAGCACCAGGCCGTCGACGTGGGTCACGGTCAGGCAGACCTCGATGCCCGGGGCCTCCTCGGTGCGCCCGGCGGCGCGCAACGGGCGCGAACCGGTCGAGCCGTGGACGTAGAGGCTTTCGCCGATCCGGCCGTACAGGGTCGGCAGCACGACCGGGGCGCCGTCGCGGACGAAGCCCAGGTGGCAGACGTACGCCTCGTCGAGTATCGAGTGCACCAGCTCGCGGTCGTACGACGCGCGGTCCGGGGAGCGGGTGGGGACGGTGCGGTCGGTGGGGGTGTAGGAATCAGGGGTGACAGCCGTCGCGGTGGGGCTATCCTGAGGGGCGTCCTGCATTGCGCTCTCCATTGCACTAGTGCATACTGCGTTTTGTGCTAGGAGAGTATCGGATCAGTGGCAGGCGTGCATCAGAAATCTCTGCGAGCGTGGAACGGGCGGTGGGTGAGGGTGAGCTGGAACCAGGTCAACTCCTGCCGCCCATGCGGGAGTTGGCGGCGCAGCTGGGCGTGAATCCCAATACGGTCGCGTCCGCATACCGGACGCTGCGGGAGCGCGGAGTGATCGAGACGGCCGGACGGAGGGGCAGCCGGATCAGGGCGAGGCCCGTCAGTACCGCGCGCGAGTCGATCAGGGCCGACGTCCCGGAGGGCGTGCGGGATCTCTCCAAGGGCAATCCCGACACCGCGCTGCTGCCGCCGCTGCGGGACGCGCTGCTGTACGCGGCCGAGCAGGCCGACGCGACGCCGGGGCTGTACGGGGAGGAGGCGCGGGATCCCGAACTGGTGCGGCTGGCGCGGGCGGACTTCGACGCCGCGGGGGTTCCGGACGGGCCGGTCGCCGTCGCGTCGGGTTCGCTGGACGCGATCGAGCGGGTGCTGGCCGTACATCTGAAGCCGGGGGACACGGTCGCCGTGGAGGACCCGGGGTGGGGCGCGATGCTCGACCTGGTTCCGGCGCTCGGGCTGCGGGCGGTGCCGGTGGCGGTGGACGACGAGGGTCCGCTGCCGGACGAGGTGGAGCGGGCGCTGCGGGGCGGAGCGCGGGCCGTCGTGGTGACCGCGCGGGCGCAGAACCCGACGGGGGCTGCGGTGAGCGCGGAGCGGGCGGTCGCGCTTCGGGAGGTGCTGGCGGCCCATCCGTCGGTGCTGCTGGTCGAGGACGACCACGGGCACGGGATCGTGGACCTGCCGGTGCACGTGCTGGCGGGGGCGGGCGGCGGGCCGTGGGTGTTCGTACGGTCCGTCTCCAAGGGGTACGGGCCTGACCTGCGGGTTGCCGTACTGACCGGGGACGCGGTGACGGTCGACCGGGTGCGGGGCCGGCAGCGGCTCGGGCCCGGGTGGGTGAGCCGGCTGCTCCAGCGGGCGGTCGTGCGGTTGTGGACTTCCGGCGTGGTGGACGCGGACGTCGTGGCCCGGTCGTACGGGGAGCGGCGGGACACGCTTGTCGCGGCGCTGGCGGAGCGGGGGGTGCGGGCGCACGGACGGAGCGGGATGAATGTGTGGGTGCCGGTGGCGGACGAGACGGGGGTGGTGTCGCGGATGCTCTATGCGGGGTGGGGGGTGGCGCCGGGGGCACGGTTTCGCGTGGCGGCGGGGGCGGGGGTTCGGCTCACCGTTTCCACGCTGAGTGTGGGGGAGATCGGGGTGGTGGCGGATGCGGTGGCGGCGGCGATTGGTCCTGGGCCGGAGGGGGAGGGGCGGAGGTACGGGTGAGGGGTGGTGGGGGCGGGTGTGGCGGGTTGGTACGTGCGGGTGCGTTGTGGCTGGTCGCGCCCACGCGGCGGAGCCGCACATGTGACAGCCCCGCGCCCCTATGGGGCGCTCCTGAGCGCGCGCCCCTGAAGGTGCGCCCCGGTCAGGGGCGGGGCTTGGTTTGGGTGAGGGCGGCGCCGGTCAGGACGATGAGGGCGCCCACGGGGGTGTTCCAGGTGAGCGGTTCGGAGAGAAGGGTGACTCCGGCGACCGTGGCGATGACGGGGATGAAGTAGGTGACCATCTGGGCGGTGGTCGGGCCGACTTCCGACACCAGGTTGTACTGGAGGAGCATCGCCAGGCCGGTGCCGAGCGCGCCGAGTGCCACCACGGCGAGCAGGGGGAGGACCGGGAAGGCGGTGGGGAGCGTGGTGAAGAGGGGCGTGACGACGGCCAACTGGACGGTGGCGAGCAGGAGTTGCGCACCGGTCATCGAGAGGGCCGAGTCGGTGCTGCCGGCGAGGGTGCGGCGCAGGTAGATCCAGCCGATCGGGTAGCTGAGCGAGGCCAGCAGGGCCATCGCCGTGCCGGTGAGGTCCAGTCCCGAGAAGCCCTGCCAGGCGCCGAGGACGGTGAGTACGCCGAGGAAGCCGAGGCCCAGGCCCGCCACCCGGCGGCGGGTGGGGCGGTCCTCGGAGAGGGCGACCAGGGAGAGGGCCATTCCCCACAGCGGGGAGGTGGCGTTGCAGATGCCTGCGAGCGTCGAGGGGATGGTCAGCTCGGAGTAGGCGAAGAGCGAGAACGGCAGTGCGTTGAGGAAGAACGCGGCGACCGTGAGATGACCCCAGGTGCGGGCGGAGCGCGGCAGCCGGGTGCGCTTGACCGCCATGGCCGCGACCAGGACGAGTGTGCCGAACAGCAGCCGCCCGAAAGTCACTTGGAAGGGCGCGTACGCCTCGGTGCCGACCTTGATGAAGAGGAAGCTGAAGCCCCAGATGAGAGCGAGCGCCGCGAAGCGGATGCGCCAGTCGAGGGTGCGGCGGCGGGTGGGGGCCGCGGAAGCGGCGGCAGGTGTGGCGGCGGAGGCGGGCCTCGGCTCGGTGGTGCGGGTTCGGGCCGCGGTCACGGGGGTCATGGAAACAACGATGGCGGCCCCGACCTCGTAGCACAAGCAAGTTCTGTTGGAGTGACCGCGTAGCATTGCTTACATGTTGAATCTGGAGCGGCTGCGCACCCTCGACGCCCTCGCCCGGCACGGCTCGGTCAGCGGCGCCGCCGAGGGGCTGCACGTCACCACGTCCGCGGTGTCCCAGCAGCTGGCCAAGCTGGAGCGCGAGGTCGGCGAGCCGCTGCTCGCCAAGAACGGGCGCGGGGTACGGCTCACCGAGGCGGGACGGCTGCTCGCCGGGCACGCGGCCCGGATCCTCTCCCAGGCCGAGCGCGCCCAGTCCGACATCGAGGCCCAGCGCGGCAGGGTCGTCGGGGACCTCGCGCTCGCCGCGTTCCCGACCGCGGCCCGCGGCCTGGTGCCGTCCGCGCTGGCCGAGCTGCGGGACCGGCACCCCCAACTGCGGGTGAAAATGCGGGAGGTGGAGCCGGACGCGGCGGTGCGGGGTGTGGTGCGCGGCGACTACGACCTCGCCGTCGTACTCGACTGGTACAACAAACCGCTGTCCATGCCGGCCGGACTCGCCAAGCGCGAGCTCCTGGAGGACCCGGCCGATGTGGCGATGCCCGCCGGGCACGCGCTCGCCGGGCAGGACGAGGTCGACCTCGCGGAATTCGCCGACGACGACTGGGTGACCTGGGCGGAGGGCGAGTTCTGCCACGAATGGCTGCTGCTCACCCTGCGCGGAGTGGGCGTGGAACCCCGGCTCGCGCACGTCGCCGAGGAGCATGCCACTCAACTCGCCCTGGTCGAGGCGGGGTTGGGGGTGTGCGTCGCGCCCAGGCTCGGGCGCGGACCCGTGCCGGACGGCGTGCGCGTCGTACCCGTACGGCATGCGATGCGGCGGCATGTGTACGTGGTGTGGCGCGCGGACGCCGACCGGCGGCCGTCGATCAGGGCGGCGGTGGAGGCGCTGGCGGCGGCGGGGACACGGGTGGCGAGCTGAATCCCCCCGCTCAAGGGCCGCCGGCTTGCGCTACAGGTCCGCCAGCTTGCGGAAGTCCCAGGAGGCGATCGCGTCCGGAGTCAGCCGCAGCCAGGCGTGCCTGCCGTCGTGCGGCAGCTGCGTCATACCGAAGTACTTCCGGGCGAACAGCCCCTCGGGGGCGTCCAGTTCGGGGCACGGCTCGCCCGTGCGGGGAGCCTCGCCGACGAACTCCGCGGTGCCGGACAGCTCCACGCCGCGCAGCTCCCCGTACTCGACACCGTCGTCCACGACCACCGCGAGCCGCGGGTCCTTGCGGAGCTGGGCCCAACGGCGGCTGCGGGTGATCGAATACAGCCAGAGCGAGGCCCCGTCCCAGACGAACCACAGGGCGCCCACGTGCGGGGCGCCGTCCGCCGAGACCGTGGCCACTCGGCAGACGCGCTGCCCGGCGAGGTATGTGTCGCGCTCGGCGTCCGTCATCATGATGCGGCGGCCCCGGCGCTGGGTGTGGTCCGTGGTGGCCATGAGGTCTCCCCTGAAAGGTTTCTGATGTGGCGTCAGAAATCATGGGGGCTCTTCCTTCGGTACGCAATGGCCGCTACTCTCGCGCGCCATGTCGGCATACGAACGACTCGTGGCACAGCTCGACCCCGCAAGCACCGCACTGCTCACCGTGGAGTGTCAGGAAGGCGTGGTCGGCGCGGACAGCGCACTGCCCGAACTGGCCGCGCAGGCAACGAAGTCGGGCGCCCTGCGCAATGTCGCGCTCCTGGTCGACGCCGCGCACCTGGCCGGCGTACAGGTGCTGCACGCCGTCGCCGAGCGGCGGCCGGACGGGCGCGGTGCGAACCACAACGCGCGCCTCTTCCGTGCCGCGGCGCGGCTTCCCGTGCAACAGGTGACCGGGACACCCGCCGTACGGGTCGCCGCCCCGATCGAGGTGGCGGACTCGGACCTCGTGGTGCGTCGGCTGCACGGCCTGTCGCCGGTCGCGGGCACGGAGGTGGACGCGCTGCTGCGCAACCTCGGATGCCGCAGCGTGGTCGTCGTCGGGGTGTCCGCGAACGTGGCCGTTCCGGGCGCGGTGTTCGACCTGGTGAACCTGGGATACCAGGTGGTGGTGGGGGCCGACGCGATCGCGGGCGTACCGGCGGACTACGTCCCGGCCATGGTGCAGAACACCCTCGCCCTCGTCGCGACGATCGCGTCGACGGACGAGGTGCGAGGGTGCTGGATGCGGCAGCCGGGCAGCCGGGTCTAGCCTTCCCAGAGAGAGCGGCGGGACGGGCTGTAAACCGTGAGCGCCGCACGGGACTTGGAGAGAAGCAGGGTGTCCGGCGCGGGGGCCGTCTCGCCGTCGTAGGCGAGGAGTTCGACGTCCGCGAGGCCGCCCACCTCCAGCCGCCGCACGCGTTCGGCGCAAAAGACCCGGGAGCGGTTCAGCGCGCCGGCGAGAGCGGAGATCACCAGGCGGGTGCGGGCCAGGCGGGCCGCCGCGTCGACGGTACGGACGTCCAGGAGTCCGTCGTCCAGGTGCGGGCGGTGCGAAGGGGCGAGGCCGTCGGGGAGGTAGCGGCCGTTGCCCACGAACAGCAGCCACAGGCAACGGGGTTCGCCGTCGAGGACGACGTTCAGGGGCGAGGCGTCGCGCAACACGCCCACCAGGGACACCGCAGCGGCCGGCCACTTACCGATCCGGCCCTCCCACCGCTCGCGGCGCTTCACCAGTTCCGGGTAGAAGCCGATGCTGAAGGTGTTCACGAAGTCGGTCACGCGGCGGCCCTCGCCGTCCGTGACCCGGGCCAGGTCCACCCGTACCGCCTCGCCGTGATGGACCGCGTGCGTGGTGTCCTCGAAGGTGTCGGAGTCCGCGTCGAGCGCGAAGTGGTTCAGGGTGCCGCCCGGGAACACGGCGAGCGGCAGACCGGCTTCCGCGGCGCGCGCCGCGGCCGCGCTCACCGTGCCGTCGCCGCCGCAGACGCCCAGGACCTTGGCCGACTGACCGGCCCGCATGACCGCATCGTCCAGGACGTCGTCGAGGTCGGCGCCCTCCTCACGTACGAGGATCTCGGCCTTGGGGAGGAGCAGCCGCAGGCGTTCCTCGGCGGAGAGGCGGCCCGGAACACCCTTGCCCGAACCGGAGTTGACGACCACGACCAGGCCCTCGCCGTGGGTGAGCGCGGGCGCTTCGGCGCGCGTGCGTCCGTCGCGTACGTACCGAGGACGGGGCGGCCACCAGTGGCAGGTGACGGCGGCAGCGGCCATCCCCAGCGCGCACCCGGCGAGAACGTCACCGGGGTAGTGGGCACCGACGTACACCCGGGAGAAGGCGACGGCGGCGGCGACCGGGGCGAGGAGGGCGCCGTAGCGGGGGGATTCGAGGGCGACTCCGGTGACGAAGGCGGCGGCGGAGGCGGAGTGGCCGGAGGGGAAGGAGGGGGTCCAGGGGGCCTTGGCGGGGAGCCGCCGGAGGGGGACCAGGTCGGTGAGGGGCCGGCGGCGGCGGATGGCGTACTTGGCGACGGCGTTGGTGGTGAGGGAGGCGAGGGCGAGGGAGCCGACGCCCCGGCGGGCGGCGCGGCGGGCGGCGGGGCCGCCGGCGGCGAGGGCCGCTGCTGTGGCGAACCAGAGGCGGCCGTGGTTGGCGGAGGCGGAGAGGGCGGGGAGGAGGCGGTCGGCGCCGGGGAGGCGGGCGGAGGCGACCTTGTCGAACCAGCGGTGGTCGAGCTTGCTGAGGCGGGTCATGGGGGCGCCGTCCAGTTTGGGGGTGGGGGCTCTTTGCGGGTGGGCACAGCGGGTGGGGTCAGGTGTGGGAGGCGTGCCACTCTGCTACGTAGTCGTTGAAAATGGTGCGCAGGTGGTGGCCGATCTGGAGGTAGTCGAGGTCGTCCAGGTTGGCGAGGGAGGCGCGGACGGACCACTGGGGGCCGTCGAAGCCGCCGCCGTTGAGGAGGACGACGGAGGTCTGTTCGGCGAGGCGGAACAGCGGGTCGACCGGGTCGTAGTTCTTCTCCAGGAAGTCGGCGAACGCCTTGCCGTGGGTCCGCTCCGCCTCTGCGAGGAGGTCCAGCTCGATGTAGTAGGCCGCCCGCTTTGGGTCCTCGGCGATCTTCATTTGGGCGCCTTCGAGGAGCAGTTGGAGGCGGCGCTGCACGATCGCGCGGATGCGCTCCTTGTACGCCTGGCCCTCCTCCAGCATGTCGAAGAGCGAGAAGAGGGCCATCATCACCTGCTGCGGGAGGGAGAGGCCCGCGGTGTGGTTGAGGGCGACCTGGCGGGAGTCGGCGACCAGACGGTCGATGAACTTGATCTTCTCGGGTTCGAGGGAGAGCGTGCTGTAGCGCTTGTTGAGGCGTTCCTTCTGGTCCTGCGGCTGGGCGGCGAGCATCGCGTCGATGACGTTGTCGTCGTGCAGGCCGATCACGCCGATGCGCCAGCCGGTCGCCCCGTAGTGCTTGGAGTACGAGTAGACGAGGAGCGTGTTGCGCGGCAGGTCGGCGGCGATCGAGCGGAAGCCCTCGACGAACGTGCCGTACACGTCGTCGGTGACGATCACGAGGTTCGGGTTGGAGTCCGCCACGATCTGCTTGATCTGGTCGGTGACCCGCCGGGAAAGCGCCAGGGACGGCGGGTTGCTGGGGTTGACCAGGCAGACCATCTTGATCGAGGGGTCAGCCAGCTTGGCGACCTCTTCCGTGGGGTAGCGCCACTGGCGCACCCCGGTCTCGGTGAACATGTTCGCCTCGACGAGCACCACGTCGAAGGCGTACGTGTCGAGCTCGGGGATCTCCAGGTACGGGGTGAACTCCGGCACCATCAGGGCGATCCGGTCGCCCTTGCGCAGGATGCCGTTCTTCATGAGGGAGTCGAAGATGTAGCACATCGCCGCCGTGCCGCCCTCGGTGGCGAAGACGCTGAGGTGGTCGGCCGGGGGGTCCGCGTCGAACATCTCGTCCTGCAGATAGCCGCGGACGATCTTCTCGCAGTGCGCCAGCATGCGGTCGGGGCTCGGGTAGTTGTCCCCGATCATCGAGTCGCTCATCTCATGGACGAACGCGTCCTTCTCGAAGCCGAAGCGCGCCACCGCCAGGTCGAAGCAGGCCTTCAGCATCTCGATGCCGGGCAGCTCCGGATGCGTACGGACGAACTTTTCGAAGCGCTCGCCGCAGCCCGGCTCCTCCGGCATGCCGCCCAGGTTGTCGGCGGTCCACACCCGGCGGGACTCGCCGAGCGCGAAGTAGCCGAGCGCGTAGTACGCCTCGCGGGGCCCGGTGGCGACCCAGTTGGGGTTGCCGCGGCCCGCGTTGAGCATGGTGCGGGTGGCCCTGCCCTTCTGGCCCGGCTTGTCGGCCTGCGCGGATTCGGCGAGCTTGATGAACTCGGCCTTCAGCTCGAAGGGGCTGAGGGAGGAGAGGCGCCGCATCTCTTCGCGGCTGTACGTGGACTTGGGCACGGGGCAACTCCCAGGAGAGGAAGGGGCGTTCAGGAGGGAAACGGTCGTGCTCAGGCCCCCAGGACACCGACGAGGACGGGCCCGGTCAGGGGGAGGAGGAAGTTGGAGAGGGTGTACGTGATCGTGTAGCCGAGCATCGGAACCGAGCTCTGGGCCGTCTGGGTGATGGAGGTGATCGCCGGGGTGGAGCACTGCTGTCCCGCGATCGCACCGATCAGCAGCGGCTGCTCGATCTTCAGGAGCTTCCGTCCGACGATCAGCGACAGGGTGGCGGGGACGAGGACCATGGCGATGCCGGCGAACGGGAGCAGCGCCCCGTACTGCTTGAGCAGCGGCCACGCCTGGGGCCCCGACACCAGGCCCGTACAGGCGATGAAAAGCGCCAGGCCCATGTCCTTGAGTGTGGTCGCGGCCTGCGGCGGAAAGGCGCCGAAGGTCTGTGAGCGCGAGCGCAGCCAGCCGAAGAGCAGCCCCGAGATCAGGCAGCCGCCGCCGGTGCCCAGCGACATCGGGATGTCGCCCGCCTTGATCACGAGCTGGCCGATCAGCGAACCCACGACGATGCCCAGGCCCAGGTAGATGAAGTCGGTGGAGTCGTTCTTGACCACCGCGCCGATCTTCGCCACCAGCTTGGAGAGCCCCGAGCGCGCGCCGACCAGGGTGAGCACGTCACCCCGGTGCACCACGGTGTCGCCGGTGGCCGGGAGGTGCTGGTCGTTGCGCAGGAGGTCGGTGACGTACACCCCGTCCTTGATGAACTCGGGGTTCTGAGCCTGGAGTTGGTCGATGGTCAGGCCGTGCGACGCCTTGTCGGTCACGGCGACCTGGCGGGAGGCGAGCGGAGTGTCCAGACCGGGGATGCCGGGGGTCTCCGGGCCGATGAGCCGGCCGGCTTCGATGGTGTTGGGCCGGCGCCCCACGATCAGGACCAGGTCGGAGAGGGTGAGCCGCAGGCCGGGCGCGGAGGGGATTAGCTTGCTGCCCCGCTTGACGGCCTCGACCGTGATCCGGCCGTCGAGGCCCGCTTCGAGTTCGCCGACGGTGCGGCCGTCCGCATGGGTCACCAGATACGTACGTCCGACCAGGCCCGGCAGCGCGGCACGCTCGTCGGACTCCAGGCCGTGCCCGCCACCGCCGCGCATCTTCTCCCACAGCTCGCGGGAGGCGTCGGCCAGGTTGATGCGCATCAGCATCGGCATGATCTGGCTGGTGTAGAGGACGATCGTGATCAGGCCGAAGAGGTAGCAGACGGTGTACGCGGTGGCGACGTGCCCCTGGTACTGGGTGATCTGCGCCGGGGACAGGTCGCCCAGCTTGCCGATGGCTTCGGTGGCCGTACCGACGACGGCGGACTCCGTGGCGGCGCCGGCCAGGATGCCCGACGCGGTGCCGACGTCGAGGTCGAAGGCCTTCGCGAGTCCGTAGGCGATGCCCAGGACGCTGACCAGCTCGATGAAACAGAGCGCGAAGAAGCGCAGGCTCTTGCGGTTGAGGTTCGAGAAGAACTGCGGGCCCGCCATGTAGCCCAGCGAAAAGATGAAGAGCGCGAAGAAGACGGTCTTCACATCGTCCGAGATCTTCACCTCGGCCCACGCGCCCATCAGCAGGGACACGATCAGCGTGCCGCAGATGCCGCCGAGCGTGATGGGGCCCACGCGGAGCTTGCCCACCAGATAGCCGAGAGCCAGGCACAGGAAGAGCGCCAGCTCAGGATGGTCCTTGAGAACGCCCATAGTCGTCAGATCCCGGGGGAGAAGGTGGAGCAAAGGAAGATTTGTCGCTCAAAGTAGCAATGTGACTACGACTCGGCATGTTTGGAGGGATGTGGAGGGATACGGAGGGATTTGGCGGGATCCGAGGGCGGGGCCCTCCGGCGCGGCCTGCTGCTCGCGGTGCGGGTCCGGTGACTGTTTGCTCTAGTGGTTTCGACCGGTGATCCACCGGACGCGAGAGGAGCCACTTCATGAGCACGGACCAGAGTCCGCCCCCGCCCCCGTCGGACCCGCCCCCGCCTCCGTCGGCCCCGCCCCCGGCTTCCGGAGAAGCCCCGCAGTGGGGTCCGCGCCCCGAGGAGGGGCCGCTGCACCGCCTCGGCAGAGGCGCCTGGCAGGCAGTGCTCGCCGCCGGGCTCGCCGCGCTGGTCCTGGGCGTCATGGTGCTCGCCTGGCCGGGCGCCACGCTGGTTGCCGTGGCCGCGCTCTTCGGTGTCTATCTGCTGGTCAGCGGTGTGATGCAGCTGGTCGCGGCCTTCGGCACGCATGTCTCCACGGCCCTGCGGGTGATGGCCTTCATCAGCGGCGCGCTGTCGATCCTGCTGGGCCTGTTCTGCTTCCGGGGCGCGATGCAGTCGCTGCTGCTGCTCGCCCTGTGGATCGGCATCGGCTGGCTGTTCCGCGGGATCACGCAGACCGTGGCCGCCGCCTCCGACCCTCAGATGCCGGCCCGCGGCTGGCAGGTCTGCCTCGGCATCGTCAGCGCACTCGGCGGGATCGTGCTGATCACCTCGCCGCTGGACTCGGTCGCGGTCCTCACCGTCATCGGTGGCTGCTGGCTGATCGCCGTCGGCATCGTCGAGATCGTCACCGCCTTCCGTATCCGCTCCCGGGCCCACCGGCTCCCGCGCAGCGTCTGAAGGCGGCCGGGAGCCGCGACTCCGGTGCGGGGGCTGACGAGTGCGGGGGCTGACGAGTGCCCACAGCCTCTGCGGGTAGTCGTCAGCCCCTGACGGGGAAGACGCGGTCCGGGCCGGAGGACGGCAGTGCTGTCACTGCCGTCGGTACGAGGAGAGTGATGGAGCACGAGGAGCCCGCAGCGACGGGCGGCGACGCACGGGCGGGCCGGGCGGCGGCCCGCCCGGAGCAGTGGGCACACCGGGCGCTCCAGTGGTCCCGGCGGGCGCTGAACCAGTCCGGCCCCGAGCGGCACTCCTTCCTTCTCGCGGCGAAGAGCGTGCTGGCGGCGACCCTCGCCTGGGTGGTCGCGCACGACCTCCTGCACGCACGGTCCCCCGCCTTCGCCCCGTTCTCGGCCGTACTGGTCATGCAGACGACCGTCTACCAGTCGGTGGTGCAGTCGCTGCGATACGTCGGTGCGGTGGTCGCGGGCGTGGCGGTGCAGGGGGTGCTGGGGTTCGTCGCGGGCCCCGACCTCCTGTCGTTCGCGCTGGTCGCGATCGTGTCGTTGGCGATCGGGCGGTGGCGCGTGCTGGGCGCGCAGGGCTCCCAGGTACCCACGGCGGCGTTCTTCGCCTTCTCCACGTACGTCGCCGCCGACAGCGGTGAGCGCCTCACCCAGCTCGGCGAGATCGTCCTGCTGGTCGTGATCGGCTGCGCGATCGGCACCGTCGTGCACATCTGCGTCGTACCGCCGCTGCGCCACCGGAGCGCCGAGGCCGGCATCCGTACGCTCGCGCGCACGTTCTGCGACCTGCTCGCCGACATGGCCCCCGAGCTGCGGCAGGGAGCGCCGGAGCGGGAGAGCGCCGCACGGTGGCGGCAGCGGGCCGCGCGCACCGACGACCTCATCGCCGAAGCGCGCACAGGGCTGCGCACCGCGCAGGAGAGCGTCCACTTCAACCCGCGGCGGCGGCTGCGCGGACACCGGGGGCACGTCACCTTCAGCGGTTACACGGCGGTACTGGAAGCCCTCGTACGCACGCTGTACCAGGTCGCCTCGCTCACCCGGAGCCTCGACCAGTGGTACGCGGAGGTCGAGGAGGAGAGGATCGAGGACTCGCAAAAGGACTCGCAAAAGGAGTCGCAGGAGGACTCGCAGGAAGAGGGGCCGGCGCGGCAGTACGAGGTGTTCGAGTACCGGCCGTTCCTGCGGAGCTACGCGGACTTCCTGGATGCCCTGGTGGAGTTCGGCCAGGTGCTCGGCGAGCTGGAGGAGAGCCAACTGCCGCGCCAGGCCACCCAATTGTGCCGCCTGGTGGGCGGGGCGCAGTCGTGCCGGCGAGCGCTGGCCGCGGAGGCCGCCGGGCAGGGGCTGCCGATGGCGGAGCCCGCCCACCCCTACGGCGTACTGGTGGTCGAGGCGAACCGGCTGATGGAGGAGAGCCAGAACTGCTGCGACGTCCTGCGGGAGTGGGCGCGGGACTGAGCCGCGGCAGGAAGACCGCCCGCTCAGAACTCCAGTACGTCGGCGGGGGCGATCTCGGCACCCATGTTGCGCTCCATCATCCGCAGTGCCGCGGCCGCGAGATCGGCGTGGATGTGCGCCACCGCGTCCTCGGGCACCGCGACCCGGAGGTGGCGGATGTGCGCGTCCAGCGCGGAGTACAGGACGCACTGCTCGGTCACCTGGCCGCAGAGCACGACCCGGTCGACGTCGAGCTGGGTGAGCAGATAGCTCAACGGGGTCTCGTAGAAGATCGAGTGCCGGGCCTTGACGACGAACAGCGAGTCGTCGTCGGGGAGCAGCGGCTCGACGAGCCCGGCGTGCGGCCCCGTGAGGGCGGTCTGGAGGATCTCGCCGTGGTGGGAACGCCACTCCCCGAAATTGTCGTTGACGTAGATGACCGGAACGTCTTCGACGGCGGCACGGGCCCGTTTCAGCAGACGGGCGATGACGGGGACGGCCTCGGCAGCGGACGGGAGGAGCAGCTCCGCGTCGTCGTGGTCGTACGTGTTGATCATGTCGATGACTACCAGGGCGCTCTTCGTCATATCTTCCAGAGTGGCAGGTCCGACGCCTGGGGAGCGGCAGGCCAGAGGGGTCTTTGGCCGCGGAACCGACGCTCGTCCGCTCGTCCGCAGAGGCGCAGGGGTGTCAGGCGCAGCTCTGCACGGCCGATCGGCAGGTTTCATGGAGGGCGAGACGGGAAATGCGCATCTTATGGTGCAAATCGGCTACACGATGATGACCGAGCAGGCCGGGCCCCGCGCTCTCGTCGAGGACGTGGTCGCTGCGGAGCGCGCGGGTTTCGACTTCTCGGTCACCTCTGACCACTACTTCCCCTGGCTGGAATCGCAGGGTCACGCCCCGTACGCGTGGAGCGTGCTCGGCGCGGCGGCGCAGGCCACCGAGCGGATCGGGCTGATGACGTACGTGACCTGCCCGACGGTCCGCTACCACCCGGCGGTGATCGCGCAGAAGGCGGCGACGATGCAGCTGCTCTCCGAGGGCCGGTTCCGGCTGGGCCTGGGCTCGGGGGAGAACCTCAACGAGCACGTGGTGGGCACGGGCTGGCCCTCGGCCCAGGTGCGGATCGAGATGCTCGAAGAGGCGGTGGAGATCGTCCGGGCGCTCTTCGCCGGCGGCAACGTCAATCATCAGGGTGCCCATTTCGACGTGGCGAACGCCAAGCTGTGGGACCTGCCCGACGAACTGCCGCCGATCGGCGTGGCGGTTTCGGGCGAGCGCTCCTGCTCCCTCGCCGGCCGCCTCGCGGACCTGGTGATCGCGACCGAGCCCAAGGCCGGGCTGATCGAGTCCTTCGACCGGCACGGCGGCAGCGGCAAACCCCGGGTGGGCCAGCTCCCGGTCTGCTTCGACACCGACCGGGACGCGGCGGTCGCCCGCGCGCACGACCAGTTCCGCTGGTTCGCCGGCGGCTGGCCGGTGAACTCCGAACTTCCGGGGCCCGCCGGCTTCGCGGGAGCCACCCAGTTCGTGACGCCGCAGGACGTGGCGGAGTCGATTCCGTGCGGCGACCGCGTGGACGACTTCGTCGAAGCGGTACGCCCCTACGCCGACGCGGGCTTCACCGAGATCGCCCTCGTCCAGGTGGGCGGCGACCACCAACGCCCCTTCATCTCCTGGGCGGAGAAGGAACTCCTGCCCGCTCTCCGGGAACTCTGACCGACGGTTTCGGCCCCGGCCCCCGCTGCCGGGGCCCGTCCTCACGTCGTCACGGGGGCTATGCGTCGCCGTGGACCACGCGGACGGTGTCCAGCCCGGGGTCCGTGGCGTCGGGGACGTTCATGCCCGCCTCCACACCGGTGCGGAGATAGGTGAGGACGGGGCCCGTGAGGCGCTCGCCCGGCAGGATCGCCGGGATGCCGGGCGGGTAGGGCGTGACCATCTCTGCGGCGACGCGCCCCGCCGCGTCGGCGAGCGGGACGTCCTCGGTGCGGGCGAAGAACGCTTCCCTGGGCAGCACCGCCTGCTCCATCCGCAGCTCGGCCGGGGCAGGCACCGCAACACGGACGCTCCCGCCGAGCTCGGCGCGGTGAGCGGCGAGGTCGCGCAGCGCGTCCAGCAGCCGGGCGACGGTGGTGGCGTCGTCGGCGTGCGTGATCTGGGCGCTCACCCGCCGGTGGTCGAAGAGATGCATGTCGACGTGGTGGCGGGTGCGCAGCCAGTCGGCGGCGCGGTACCCCGAGACACCCAGCTCCGTGAGGTCGATCACGAGGGGGAGGGGATCGAAGTCCGCTGCCGCACCCGGCCCGCAGAAGTCGTTCCGGTCGTTGACGTGCATGCCGTCGATGCCTTCGACGGACTCCCGGGCGGTGGCGGCGAGTTCCAGCGCGTGCGACATCAACCGGTCCCCGTGCAGCGCCATCTGGCGCCGCCAGCCGTCGATACCGGCATACAGGAGTACGGAGGGGCTTGTCGTGCCGAGGAGGTCGGCACGCAGGGCGAGCGCGGCGGGATCGATGAGGTCGCCCCGGAGGTGGAAGACCGAGCCCTGTTCCAGCCCGCTGCCCATCTTGTGGATGCTGGTGACGCAGAGGTCCGCGCCCGCGTCCATCGCCCAGGACGGCAGGTCGGAGTGGAACGGCAGATGTGCGCCCCACGCCTCGTCGACGATCAGCGGCCGGGACCGGCGATGGCACACGTCGGCCAGCGCCCGCAGGTCGGCGGCGGCTCCGTAGGGGGTCGGGCTGGTGACGAGGGCGCCCTTGGCATCCGGGTGTTCGGTGAACGCCTTCTCGTACGCATCCGGGGACGGCGGGTGGGCGAGGTGGCGCTCGGCGTCCCACTGCGGGTCGATCCACACCGGTTCGATGCCGCACAGGATGAGCCCCGCCACCACGGACTTGTGGGCGTCCCGGCTCACCAGCAGTTTTTCGTGTGGGGCCGCCACGGTCAGCATGGCCGCCTTGACCGAGAGAGAGCTGCCGCAGGTGGAGAAGAAGGTGTGGTCCGCCCGTACCGCGCAGGCCATCAGCTCCTCGGCGCGCTCCAGGACCCGGCCCCGGGTGCGCCGGTCGTCGAGGCCGCCACTGGCCAGGACGTCGCCGAAGAACACCGCGTCGCCCAGGACCTTGCGCACCTCCGGGTCAGCGCCCCGCGCCTGCTTGTGACCGGGTGGGGTGAAGGCCAGTTCGTCCCGTGCGTGGTAGGCGGCGAGCGCGTCGAGGACGGGCGCCTCGGCGTGATTCACAGACATGGAGCTTTCTCCTCGGTCGTACGGGGCACGGGGCACGGGCACGGGGCATCCGATGCAGCTGTCCGGCGTGCTCCCGCGTGCTCACGCGCACCTGACCACCCCTCGGGCAGGCCGCAGCCGTGCCCCGGGCCATGAGGCATCGAGTTCTCAGAGCCGCATCCAGAAGCGGCGTCGGTCAGTGGCGCCCCTGTGAGGGGTTCAGGACGCCTCGACGACTTTGCGCACATGGTCGATGCTGCCGCAGTCGGCCTTGAGGTGTTCCTCGCGTGCGCGCCAGAAGGCGGCACCGAGTTCGGCGCGGCGGGAATCGGCAACGTTCTCCCGGGCGCCGTTCAGGATCGTGCGCTCTTCCTCGTCGGTGTGATGGGCCACGGCTTCGACCAGTTTCTCCAGCTTGTCGTCCCAGTCGGCCGAGCCGACCTTGCCGACCTGGAGCAGCGCCAGAAGGGCTTCGTTCCCCTCGGTGTGCTCCTCGACGCCGTGCTCGACCTCGTCGTCGTCGATGTGCTTGTACCGCTTGAGAGCGGGATACACCTCGGACTCCTCCGCCTCACCGTGAGCGATCAGCAGCGCGGAGAATTCGTGCAGCGCCTGGGCACGGTCCTCCTCCACGCTGCGCATCCGGCGGAACAGCTCCTCCATCCGCCGGTGGTCGTCCAGGATCAGTTCCACCACGTCCTGCGACTGCTCTGCCACAGTCGTCACTCCCTTCGCGTTCGGCCGTGTCCTTGTCGCCCCTCCTACCCTGCCACCACTCTGTTGCACTGCACGGCGAGCCACGAGGAGCCCGACGGCCGGACCGCGCGGGCGGTCCTTTTTACCCTCATCGGCCGTGCCTTGTGCTGGACGCGCCGATCCGGGGTACTCGGCGGGACATGAATTCTTCAATGGTCCTGGCGGCCGGCGGCGGTGCTCCTCTCCTGCTCATCGTGGTGGGCGTGGCGGTGGTACTTGTGCTGCTGGCGGCCTTCGTGCTCGGAAGCCGCCGCACTACCCGCAAGAGGCAGTCACCCGCCGTGGAGGAGGCCCGGGTGGCACACGAATCGGGGGGCAGCCAGCGCGGCGAGACCTGGCAGACGATCGACGACGACCCCGAGCAGGGCAGTCCGCACCGCTGACGCTTCGAGCACGGGTGCCACGCCGTGGGCCGGAGTCGGAGCCGGTCGGGGGGAGACGCCCTGGCTGGTGACCTCCCTGGTCGAGCTGCGTTCCGAGCAGGCGCGTGTCGTATGGGCGTGGGAAACTCGGGTACCTGGCAGTGCCAAGAACGAAACGGCTTCCTCGCAAGGAGCAGCTGATGAGCAGTGCCACCGTCCGCTCCGGTTCGTACTGGATGGAGTACGGGGGCGGAGCGCCGCACCCGCCGCCGCCGGCCGGGATCACGGTGGACGCCGCCGTGATCGGGGCGGGCGTCGCCGGGATCTGCACGGCCTGGGAGCTCGCCCGCGCCGGGAGGTCGGTGGCCCTCCTTGAGGCGGGCCGGATCGCCTCCGGCGTGACGGGCCACACCACCGCCAAGCTGTCCGCCCTGCACGGCCTCGCCTACCAGCGGGTGCGGGACACCCGGGGTGCGCGGGACGCGGCTCTCTACGCGCGCTCGCAGCGCGACGCCGTCGACCATGTGGCGGCGGTGTGCGAGGAGTTGGGGATCGACTGCGACTTCGAACGGCTCGCCGCGTACACCTACTGCGTATCGGGTGAGCAGGCGCGCGCCGTGGTGGCGGAGGCCGAGGCCGCGCGGGAGGCGGGGCTGCTCGCGACGTACGTCACCGAGACCGGGCTGCCGTTCCCGGTGGCGGGCGCGGTGCGGGTGGAGGACCAGGCCCAGTTCCATCCGCGCAAGTATCTGCTGGCCCTGGTCGAGGACTTGGAGCGGCGGGGCGGATCGGTCTTCGAGGGTGCGAGGGTGACCGGGCTGCACGAGGGAGACCCGTGCCGGCTGACGGTGGGGGGCGGGCCCGTGGTGCGGGCGCGCGACGTGGTGGTGGCGACCCACTGGCCGGTCTTTGACCGGTCGTTGCTGTTCACCCGGCTGAAACCACACCGTGAGCTGGTGGTGGCGGGACCGATTCCGGCCGGCCGGGACCCGCGGGGCATGTACCTGACTCCGGAGGGCTCGACCCGGTCCGTGCGTACGGCCCCCTACGGAGACGGCGGAGACGGCGAGGACCGACGGCTGTTGATCGTCACCGGCGAGAAGTTCACCCCCGGTGACGGCGGGGTCGAAGAGCGGTACGCGCGGCTGGAGCGGTGGACCGTCGAGCGGTTTCCCGACGTACGGCTGACGCACCGCTGGGCGGCCCAGGACAACGAACCGTCGGACGGGGTGCCCTTCGTGGGCAGGCTGCGTCCGGGCGCGCGGCACTCCTGGGTGGCCGCCGGGTTCAACGGCTGGGGGATGAGCAGCGGGGTGATGGCGGGGCGGCTGCTCGCCGCACGGATCACCCGCGAGGCCGGCGACGGCACGGGCGACGGCAGCGGCGCTTCCGGGCGTGTGCAGGACGTCCTGTCATGGGCGGATCTCTACGACCCCGTGCGCCTGAGCCCCCGGCACGAAATCCCTTCCCTGCTCGGTACGTCGGCGAGCGCAGCGGCTCACTTCGTCGGAGACCGGCTGCCCCACCGCACCGGCTCCGCGGAGGACGTCCCCCCGGGCGGCGGCGCGGTGGTGCGCGACGGGGCGCGGCACCTCGCGGTGCACCGCGACGACGAGGGGACGCTCCACAGCCTGTCCGCCCGGTGCACCCACATGGGCTGCCTGGTCCGGTTCAACGACGCCGAGCGCACCTGGGAGTGCCCTTGCCACGGGTCCAGGTTCGGGGTGGACGGAGAGGTCCTCCAGGGGCCCGCCGTACGCCCGCTGCCCCGAGTGCCGGAGGCGGACGGTCCGGACGCGGACGGGCCGGACGCGCCTTCATGACGTACGGCACCGAAGCACCTGCCGGCTCCGTGCCGGAGCCGGACACCTGTCGTGCCGTCAGTGGCGCAGTGTCAGCAGGCCCGGTCGGTAGGGCCATTGGCCGTATTCGCCGCCGGAGTCGGGGCTGCGTCCCTGGTAGAGGAATTGCAGGTGGCAGGGATCGACGGTGAAGGTCTGATCGGCGTTCGTGCGGATGAGTTCGCCGTGGCTGATGTCGTTGGTCCAGGTGGCGCCACTGTTGGCCTTGCCGGCGAAGGGGTTGCTCTCGGTCGCGGCCTGGGGCGTCCAGGAGCCGTTCAGGCCGGTGGCCGTGAACGAGCGGAAGAAGCGGCCCTGCGCGCCCTGCGCCTCGACGATCATGAGGTAGCGGTTCTGGCCCTGGAGCTTGTAGACCTGCGGCGCTTCGAACAGGTTGTTCGTCGTGTCGCTCATGATCGTGGTGTAGGCCGAGCCGAAACTGCCCGGGAAGTTCCCGATCGGCATGCTCGCCCGGTAGATCTTGCCGTTGTCGCCGGCGAAGAACAGATACATGTTCGTGCCGTCGGCAATGAGCGTCTGGTCGATGGGACCTGTGGTGGAGCCGGTGATGCTGCCGGAGAAGAGCACCTGCTGCGAGGACCAGCCGTTGGGGTTGGTGGGGTCGCTCGACGTCCGGTAGGAGAAGGCGCTCCCACCGCCCCACTGGTAGGCGAGCACCCAGATGTTCTTCGGCGCGAAGTAGAAGAGCGTGGGCGCGACGACGGAGTTCGACATCGTGTTCTGGCCGGCCGAGGCCATCTCCGACCAGTTGCCGAACAGGCCGAAGTTCATCGAGCCCCAGCCCGCTCCCGTCCCCGCGGCGCCGTGCGTCGTCGCGTAGACGAGGTGCTTGCCGTTGTAGGGGGCGACGGTGAAGTCCTTGAGCGAGGCCCAGCCCGGCTTGGGCTGCGCCAGCGCGCCCGTCGACGACCAGCGGTACGACGACGGAAGGGCGCAGGCGCCCGGGGTGTCGGCGCCGACCTTGACGAGCTGCCACTGCTGGTTGCTGCCGCCCCAGTCGTCGTACTGGACGACGTTCGCGTTGTCGGCGGTGGAGGCGCCCTGTACTTCGAGGGCCTTGTTGCTGTGGCGCGCGACCAGCCGCACGTGGCCGTCCGAGCTGTCGGCAAGCCGCCACTGCTGGTGGGTGGCGTTCAGGTCGGTCCACTGGACGATCGCGCCGCCGTTGGCGGTGGACGCGTTCTGGACGTCCAGCACCTTGCCGGAGTGGCGGGACTTGATGCGGTAGTAGCCGCCGCCGGAGTCGACGAACTGCCACAGCTGCTGGTTCTGGTCGTTCCTGGTCCACTGAGTGATGCGCGCGCCGTCATTGGTCGTCAGGTTGTGGACGTCCAGGGCCTTGCCGCTGTTGCGGTTGACCAGGACGTACGAGGCGTTGGGGTCGACGGTCGCCGCGGCGGCGGGCGGGGCGTAGAGGAGCGTGGCCCCGAGCAGTAAGGACGAAAGGGCCACGAGTACGAGTCTCAGGACCCGGGGCGGACGGCGAAACCACATCAGAAGTACTCCTTCGGGGGACGGAGATGGGGTGACCCCGGCGAACCGTGGAGCGGCCGCGCCGGAGGGTCGGGGACGGCATAGGGGTGCAGGCGGCCGCACATGCCGAAGAGCGGGTGCTCCGGGCGCTCCAGTCGTGACACTTCGCCGTGGCCGAGGTGGGAGAGGTCTCCCGCCTTCAGTTGTTCCAGCTGACGGCCGGTCTCGACAGCTGCGGCCAGGGGGCCGTCACGCCAGCGCACCAGCCAGGTGTCCAGGAGCTCGCTCTTCAGGCGGTGGGCCGCACTGTGGAACTCCTGCAGCCCGCCTTCGCGCAGGGCCAGGAAACCCTCGAGCGCCAGGTCGCGGCGGCAGCGCGCTGCCGCGGCCCGGTCGCCGGTCAGGGCGGCCGCCGCCCGGTAGGCGGGGGGATCGGCCAGCACAGGGGCGGGGAAGGTGAAGACGGCGTCGCCGGCCTCGGGGAGTCCGCTGTTCTGCATGAGCACCACGAGGCGCAGGCCGCCGTCGTTGACCAGGCGGTGGATCGTGCCGGGGGTGAACCAGACGACGTCGCCGGTGTGCAGCGGGGTTTCGGCGAAGCCGGAGGCGGCGAGGGTCTGGACGCTGCCCGTGCCGCCGATGACGACGTAGGCCTCGGAGCAGACGAGGTGCATGTGGGGTGTGCCACCGCACAGCCCGTCGGCGGCCTCCCAGTCGTACACGGTCAACCCGGAGATCCCCACGCCGCCGGGCAGTTGGGTCACCACGGGAGTTGGGCGACATGGCGGGTCAGGCGCTCGCGGGTCCATGCGCCGTTGGCCACGACGATCCGGTAGCGGCGCGACAGGGTGTCGCCCGGGGCCAGCGCCAGTTCCTTGTCGAACGCCAGGGACGGGTTGACGGCGGGGAGGGGTTCGCTGCGGACGAACCAGTGGCAGGGGGCGTCCGGATCGTCGAGGAACAGGAGCGTGGAGGAGCGGTCGACTTCGTCGTGCGTACCGATGAAGGCCAGCCAGTCACCCTGCTCGCCCATCGCGGGGCCGATCACGTCGCCGCCGGTGAAGTCGCGCGGGCCGCGCCAGAACAGACCGGTGTATCCGGCGAGCTCCCTGCCCTGAGTGCCGGGGCTGCCGAACATCAGATCCGTGTCGTGGACGTTGGTCAGCGCGGTGGTGACGTCCAGGGTCCAGGAATCGGCCTCGACGTCGCGCGCGGTCAGCGTGCGGCGCTCGTCGATCCAGTGTTCTCCCGTACTCGTGTGCCAGGCCAGGCCCTCGGTGATCACGGCGCGGCCGTGGCCCGTTTCGGCGGACACGGTGAGGCTGCGCATCGTGCCGAGGTTCGGCAGATCCACGTAACCCTGGCCGCGGAGGTAGGTGCCGCCGCCCCAGAAGTTCTGCCCGGACACCCACGACGCCGTGATCTGGAGGCCCTTGTGCCAGCGGTGGTCGTGCGGGCGGTACCCGGTGACCACGTCGCCGGCGAGCGTACGCACGGGGTGCAGATAGGGCTTGGGCGCCTCGAAGGGGTCCATGACCGGCCGGTGCACATACCGGAAGAGGTCGACGCCGCGGGCTCGGACGGTCAACGAGTCCTCGTTCTGGCGGAGTTCGAAGTTCTCGGGCACTTCGCGCGTCATCGGAACACCTCCGGGCGTCCTCCGTTGAGCGAGCCGTAGAACGGGTCGGCCGTGTCGATCTCGCCGCGCCGGACCGGCAGCCCGGTGATCGCGGCCTTGTACAGGGCACTCACCAGTTCCATGGTGGATCTGCCGAGGTCGGGCCGGATCCCCGCCTCGTAGCCGTCCAGGAAGGCCGCGAGCTGGGCGGTGTGCGAGCTGGGCAGGTCGTCCGGCGGCTCCCACTTCGCGCGGGGCGACCTGGTGGTGAACGTCCAGTCCGCGTTGGAGTAGCCGTACAGGTGCCGCAGTTCGACCGTGGCGTCGGTGAGATCGAAGCGCAGATAGCTCTCCTCGCGCGAGGAGAGGACGCTGTTGACGACCGTCGCGACGGCTCCGTTCTCGAACCGGACCAGGGCCGCGGACACGTCCTCGGTCTGGATGTCGCGCTCCAGGCGGCCGGCCATCGCGCGCACCTCGGCCCAGTCGCCGAGCACTGCGAGCATCAGGTCCATCTGGTGGATGCCGTGGCCCAGCGTCGGGCCACCGCCCTCGCTCTCCCAAGTGCCGCGCCACGGCACGTCGTAGTAGGCGTCGTCGCGGTACCAGGCCGTGACGCACTGCGCGACCAGCGGACGGCCCAGCGTTCCGGCCGCGATCCGCTCGCGCAGGTACCGGGCTCCCGTGCCGTACCTGTGCTGGAACACCGCGCCCGCGAAGGCGGGGCCTTCGGCGGCTCGGATCCGGTCGAGTTCGGCCAGCGACAGCGCCACCGGCTTCTCGCACCACACCCACGCCTCCGACTCCAGGCAGGTCACGGCCTGTTCGGCGTGCAGGAAAGGAGGTGTGCACAGGTGCACGAGGTCCGGTCTCTGCTCCTCAAGCATTGCGTGCAGGTCGGTGTAGACCGCGGGAATGCCGTGTTCGGCCGCGAACGCCTGGGCGCGCGCGGCGTCCACGTCGACGGCTGCCACGACCATGGCCCGGTGCGCCTGGGCCCGGAGGGCGGGAACGTGGCAGATGTCCGCGATTCCGCCGGTTCCGACGATCGCCGTTTTTATCATCCGCCCAACGCCTCCTTGATCGAGTAGTAGGCGGGCTTGGGCCGCAGGTTCTCGTCGTAGGGCAGTGCCGCGCCCTCACCGGGGAAGACGGAGGGGATCCACGAGTACTTGTCCGTGTAGTCCCAGATCGTGATGCCGACGCACTTCTTGACCGCCAGGCAGGCCTTGACGTAGTCCGCGTACCAGGTGGCCTGGGTGGCGAGCTTCTCCGCGGTCGCCGGGAGGGTCATCCGGATGTCGAGTTCGGTGACCGCGACCTCGACCCCGAGGCCGGCGAAGCGCTGCATGTTCTGCTGTACGTCGGCGGGGAAGCCGTACTGGAGCGCCAGATGGCCCTGGATGCCGAAGCCCTCCACCGGGACGCCGTCGGCCTTCAACTGCTTGATCAGGGTGTAGTAGGCGTCGCTCTTGGGGCCGATCCCGTCGACGTTGTAGTCGTTGAGGTACAGCTTGGCGTGGTGGTCGGCCTCGTGGGCCCAGCGCAGGGCGTCGGCGATGTAGCCGGGGCCGAGCGTCTTGTAGAAGAGTGACTCGCGGTAGGTGCCGTCCTCGTTGAAGGCCTCGTTGACGACGTCCCAGTGGATCACCTGGCCCTTGAAGTGCCGGACCACCTTCTGTATGTGGTTCTTGAGGATGGCGCGCAGCTCGGCGGCGGACCAGGTGCCTTCGGTGAGCCAGGCGGGGAGCTGGTTGTGCCAGAGGAGCGTGTGGCCGCGGACCTTCTGGCGGTGGGCCTTGGCGAACGCGACGACCTGGTCGGCGGCGGTGAAGTCGAAGACGCCGCGCGCGGGCTCGGTGGCGTACCACTTCATGGCATTGCCGGGGGTGGTCTGCCCGAATTCGCTGCCGAGGCGCAACAGATAGGCGGCGTCGGTGAACTCGGGGTTGTCGGTGGCGGAGCCGAAGTACTTGTGGTGTTTCCTGGCCAGTTCGCCGAGCGTTCCGGGGCGGGACTCGGCTGATGCGGGGCGGGACTCGGCTGATGCGGGTGCGGCGGCGAGTCCGGCCGCGAGGCAGACGGTGGCGGACAGGGCGGTGAGAATCCGGGACACGGGCATGGACAAGGGCATGGGTCTGGGCATGACGGACTCCTCGGGTGGTGGGAGGTTCAGTCGAGGACGATCGTGGTCAGCGCACGCGGGGCGAGCGTCGCCGTGAGGGTCGTGCCGTGCGTGGAGGCAATGTCGGCCGGGGTGATCGAGCGCCTCTCGTCGGTGACGTAGCCGTCGGGGTGCCGGTCGTGGCCGCCGCGAAGAGAGAACTCGGCGGACTTCTCGGTGGTCGCGGTGTTGAGGATCTCGATCACACGGCTGCCGTCGGGGTTACGGAAAGCTGTCACCTGCAGCGCCGGGTCGGCGTTCGTGGCCGGCACGCGGACGGCGCCGGGGCGGATGAACCGGCTGAAGGCGGCCAGCGCCCAGTACCGCTTGGACACCCGGTAGTTGTCACCGGGGTCGGCGAGCTGGATGAGCCCCCGGGTCGCGCCGAGGGACGCGCCGGTCCAGTAGACATAGGCGTTGGCGTTGCCGACGGTCAGGGTCTTGTGGATGTCGGCCGCGACGGTGAGACCGTCGTAGCCGCTGCCGTCGTCCCAGTTCTCGTTCCAGGTGGAGCCGTCCGGCGACCATTCCGACATCCACACGCGCTTGTCGGTCGGCTGCGGGACGTCGGCCGGACCGCTGTAACGGTGGCCGGTGATGGTCCGTACGGCCTTGTCGGCCGCGGGGTCCGCCTCGATGGCCTTGGTGTAGTCGACCTGCCGGTCCCAGCCCGCGGCGTCGCAGCAGACCAGCTCGGTCTTCAGCCCGGACGCGCGAACGGTGGGCCCGAGCACCTTGAGGAAGTCGACGGCCTGCCGCGGGGTGAACCGCATCGAGGCGTATGCCGCCGTCCAGTCGGGTTCGTTGGTGAACCCCAAGTCGGTGATCTTGATGCCTTCCCGCTGGTAGAACTTCGCGTACTTCACGAGGTAGTTCGCGTACGCCTGACGCCATTCGGGCAGAAGCTCGCCGCCGTCGTTCTCGCTCCCGTTGGTCTTCATGAAGGCCGGTGCGCTCCAGGCGTCGGCGAAGAACCGTGTGACGCCGTAGGCCTTGGCCTCCTTGACGAGCCAGACCTGGCCGCCGTCCCAGCCGTCCCATACGTATTTCGGCGTGGCGTCGGGCCCGCCGGGATCGGTCGGCAGGATCGTCGGCATGTGGTCGTAGACCCTGTCGGTCGACGACCCGATGCCCAGGCGCAGGATCGAAAGGCCCGCGCCTCTGTCCTTGCTGAGCAGCAGGTCGAGCACCTCGCGCTGCTTGGCCGGGCTGAGGCCGCGCGCGCCGTGCAGCAGGTCGGCCCGCTGGAAGGCCATCGAGAAGCCGAATCCGTCGATGGGCTGGAGTGCGGAGCGGAAGTCGATGGCGGATCGCGCGGAGTCGATGGCGGGTCGCGCGGGGGCGGCCGCGGCCTGCGAGGCCAACGCCAGCGTCAGTACGGCTGTCAGTGCGGTCAGGCGTTTCACGACGTCTCCTCGGGGAGGGGGAGAGAAGGGGAGGTCACGCGGACGGGTCAGCCCTTGGTGGCACCTGCGGTGAGGCCGCCGATGAGCTGCCGCTCGGCGACGGCGTAGAAGGCGAGGGCGGGGGCCATGGCGAGCACGATGTAGGCGAGGACGAGCGCGTAATCGGTCGAGTACTGGCCCTGGAACTGCTGGACACCGACCGGGATCGTCTGCCATTTCGGATCGTTGAACACCAGCAGCGGCAGGAAGAAGTTGTTCCAGCTCGCGACGATCGCCAGCACCGAGACCGTGCCGAGCGCCGGACGTGCCATCGGCAGCAGGATCTTCCAGAAGAAGCGGAATTTGCCGCAGCCGTCCATGAGGGCCGCCTCCTCGACCTCCGCCGGAATGGTCCGGAAGAAGCCGCGCAGAATGATGATCGTCATGGGGAGCCCGAAGGCGGCCTGCGGGAGGATCACTCCGAGCGGGTTGTCCAGCAGGTCGAAGTTGCGCAGCAGCAGGAACAGCGGCAGTACGGCGACCGCGAACGGGAACATCAGCCCGATCGTGAACAGCGTGTAGAAGAGCTCGCGGCCCCGGAAGGCGTAGCGGGCCAGCACGAACGCCGCCATGGCGGAGGCCGCCACCGTGCAGAACGTCGTGCCGATCGCGATGCCCGCGCTGTTGGCGATCTGCCGCCAGAACATTGCGTCGCCGAGAATGCCGGTGTAGTTGCCGGTCTTCCAGTGTTCCGGCAGCCCGAACGGGTTGGTCGTCAGCTCGCCGGTGCTCTTGAAGCCGGAGATCACCGCGTAGATCAGCGGGACGACGACGAACGCGCCGATCAGCCAGATCACGGCGTGCAGCGACAGGCCGCGCGCCGCCTTGCGGGCGTTCATCGGCCACCTCCCGTGGTGATGGCCCCGCTCAGATCACGGCGGAGCACGTAACGCTGGTAGAAGAGGGAGAAGACCAGACTGATCATGAACAGCACCACGCTGATCGCACTGGCGTAGCCGACCTGGTAGCGCTTGAACCCGAACTGGAACATCGAGACCGCCATCGTCTCGGAGGAGTGGTTGGGGCCGCCCGCGGTCATGACCCAGACCAGGTCGAAGAGCTGGATGGCCCCGATGACCGAAAGGAAGACGCTGATGCGGATCGTCGGGCCGAGCAGCGGCAGCGTCACGTACCGGAAGCGCTGCCAGGCGCCGGCGCCGTCGATGGAGGCGGCATCGAGGACCTCGCGCGGGATGCTCTGCAATCCGGCGAGGAAGAGCATCATGTGGAAACCGAAGTACTTCCAGGTCATGACCACGAACAGGGTCGGCATGACCGTCGAGTGATCGGCGAGCCACTTGCCCTGCAACCCCTCCAGGCCGAGGGCGCCGGCGAGATGGTCGGCCATGCCGTCGCCCGGAAGGAAGATCATGGTGAAGAGGACCGCCGTGACCACCTCGGACAGGATGTACGGCGCGAAGAAGAGCATGCGGTAGACGGCCCGGCCGCGCAGCTTCTGATGGAGCAGGACCGCGGTGAACAGCGCGAACGGCAACTGCACCGTGATCGACAGGACGATCAGGTACAGCCCGCGCCCCAGGTCGCCGAGGAAGACCTGATCGGTGAACAGCCTGGCGTAGTTCTCGAAGCCGACGAAGTCGTCCATGGGGCCGATGCCGCCCCACTTGAAGAAGCCGGTGCAGACGGCGACGACGATCGGGGCGAGGACGAAGACGAGGAAGAGGATCAGGGCCGGGACGAGAAACCAGGCGACCGACGCCCAGCTTCCCAGCCCGCGCAGGAGCGACCGGGCCGGGGCGTACGGGCGCGGGGGCACGGCGTCCGCCGTCCGCTCCTCGGCCGGGTCCTCGGTCGGGTCTTTGGTTGGGTCTTTGGTGGGGGCTGCCACGGGGCTAGGCACCTTTCGCAGCCTCGGTGATCGACTCGGTGACCTGCTCGGGCGTCTTCTTGCCCGCGATGAGGTCGGCGACGCTGTCGTTGACCTCCTGGCCGACCGCCGGCGGGTAGGCCTGGTCGAGGAAGAGCTGGAAGCCGCTCGCCCTGACCAGGCTGTCGGCCACCACCTTCCTGTTGGCGTCGGTGAGCTGGCTCTCCGCGCCCTTGACCACGGGCAGGTAGCCCTGGGAGGCAAGCAGCTTGGACTCGTTCTCCAGCACGAGGAACTTCAGGAAGTCCAACGCCTCCTTCGGGGCGCCCTTGCGCAGCGCGAAGCCGCTGCCACCGCCGAACACCTCGGTGGCCCGGCCGACTCCGCCGTCGACCGTGGGGAAGGGGAAGAAGCCCAGGTCCGCTCCGAGGCCGGCGCCCGCGTCCTTCTGTACCGACGGTCCCCACTGCCCCATCAGCTCCATGGCGGCCTTGCCGTTGCCCATGGTCGCGGCCTGGCCGCCGGCCGTGGAGTAGCCGGCGCCGAGGAAGGCCGTCTGGAACGGCTGGAGGTCGACCAGCTCCTTGAGGTGAGTACCGGCCTGGACGAAGCCTGCGCCGGTGAAGTCCTTGGTGGTCGCGGCCTGTTGCAGCGCGGGCAGGCCCGCGACGCGCATCGCGAGGTAGGCCCAGTAGTAGTGGCCCGGCCATTTCTCCTTGCCCGCGAGGGCGATCGGAGTGATGCCCGCGGCCTTGAGCTTCTTCGCGTCTTCGAGGAGCTCGGCCCAGGTGGCCGGCGGCGCGGTGATCCCGGCTCTCGCGAAAAGCTTCTTGTTGTACCAGAAGCCGACCATGCCGATGTCGTAAGGCACCGCGTAGGTCCGGCCCTCGATCTGATAGGCCTGCAGCGACACCGGGGTGAGGTCGGACGACCAGCCGAACGCGTCGGTGAGGTCCTCGACCAGCCCCGCGTCGACCTGCTGCTGCAGCACGCCGCCGCCCCAGGTCTGGAAGACGTCGGGGAGCTTGCCGGAAGAGGTGGTGGCGGTCAGTTTGGACTTGAACGCCTCGTTCTCCAACGAGGTCGTATTGATCGTGATCTTCGGGTGAGTGGCCGTGAACGCCGAGGAGATCTGCGGGAAGAGGGACTTCCCCGGTTCCGTCGTGGCGATGTTCCACCACGCGAAGGACACCTTGCCGTCGGCCGCCGGCTTGTTGCCGGAGCCGTCGCCGCCGCAGGCCGCGGTCAGCGAGACGGACAGTGCGGTCAGGCCCGAGAGCGCCAGGAAGCTTCGTCGGCTCGGGGGTGTGCTGGCCATGGGACCTCCGGGGTGGGAATGCCGATACGTGCTCGAAAATGTTTCGAAATACTCTCGAATTCGGTGCTGCCACAAACTAGGAACGTGCGGCTTCTCGGTCAATACCTGTCGCAGACTTATCCGAAAACAGCTACTCCCCCCAGGGTTGACAAGGGGGTCGCAGCGACCGGAAACTCTTCGAAAGTTTTGCGATACTTGCCGCCAGATCGAGGCGCCAGATCGAGGCGCCAGATCCAGGCGCCGGCCCAAGGCGTCCGCGTAGAGGAGAGAAGTTGACCGAGCAGCGTCCGACCCTGGCCGTCATCGCCGCGGAGGCGGGGGTCTCCCAGGCCACCGTGTCCAAGGTGATCAACGGCCGCTCCGATGTCGCGCCCTCGACACGTGAGCGGATCGAGGGCCTGCTGCGATCCCACAACTACCTCCACCCCGGCCGGCAGGGCAGGGCCCGCAGATCGGGCCTGGTCGACTTGATCATCGGCGGTCTGGACAGCGCGTGGGCGGTGGAGATCCTGCGCGGCGTCGAGGCCGAGTGCGCCCGGCGGAGCGTCGGCACCGTCGTCTCGCTCGTCCCGCCGGGCGAGGCCACGCCGTCGAGCTGGGCCGCACTGCCGGTCCTGCACCACAGCGACGGCGTCATCCTCGTCACCGCCTCGGTCACCCACGCCCAGCGCGCCCAGATCGAACGGGCCGGGGTGGCACTGGTGGTCATCGACCCGATCGACCTGCCGGGCAACAGCGTGCCGAGCATCGGCGCGACCAACTGGGCGGGCGGCCTCGCCGCCACGGAGCACCTGCTGGAGCTGGGACACCGCCGGATCGCCACGATCGGCGGGCGCAAGGAGATGCTCTGCAGTCAGGCCCGCATCGACGGTTACCGGGCCGCGCTGGAGCGGGCCGGGATCGAGGTCGACCGCGACCTGATCCGGTTCGGCGACTTCCAGCACGAGGGCGGGTTCCGGTGCGCCCAGGAACTGCTCGCCCTCCCCGAACCGCCGACCGCCGTCTTCGCCGGGAGCGACCAGCAGGCGATGGGCGTCTACGAAGCCGCCCGGCAGGGCGGGCTGCGCATCCCGCAGGACCTCAGCGTGGTCGGCTTCGACGACCTGCCGATGTGCGAATGGCTGTCACCGCCGCTGACGACGGTGCGTCAGCCGCTGGAGGAGATGGGCCGGCTCGCCGCCCGCGTGCTTTTCCAGCTTCTGGAGGACCAGCCCCTGGTCAGCCCCCGGATGGAACTCTCGACCGAGCTCAAGGTCCGGCTGTCCACCGCCCCGCCCCGTGCCTAGGAGAACCCCTTGAGCGAGCCCTGGCGTGACCCCCTCCTGCCCGCGTCCGTGCGAGTCGCCGATCTGCTGGAACGGATGACGACGCAGGAGAAGGCGGGGCAACTCGTCGGCTTCTGGGCGCTGCCCTCGAACCCAGGAGCACCTGTCGCGCCGATGGAGGACGATTCCGGCGAGTCCGCGCCCGGCCTCGACGACATCGCCGTCCACGGGCTCGGCCAGCTCACCCGGGTGTACGGCACCGCGCCGATCACCGCGGAAGCCGGGATGGAGCGGCTCGCCCAGCTCCAGCAGCAGGTGAGGGAAGCCGGCCGGTTCGGGATTCCGGCGGTCGCTCACGAGGAGTGCCTGACCGGGTTTATGACGTTCGGGGCGACGGTCTTCCCCGGCCCGCTCGCCTGGGGTGCGTCCTTCGATCCCGGGCTGGTACGGCAGATGGCCGCTGCCATCGGCGCGGGGATGCGGCGGGTCGGGGTCCACCAGGGGCTGGCTCCGGTGCTCGACGTGGTCCGCGACTACCGGTGGGGGAGGACCGAGGAGTGCATCGGCGAGGATCCCTATCTCGTCGGAGCGATCGGCACCGCCTATGTGCAGGGCCTGGAAGGCGCCGGGATCGTGGCGACGCTCAAGCACTTCGCCGGGTACTCGGCCTCGCGCGGCGGCCGGAACATGGCCCCCGCCGCCGCGGGGCCGCGCGAGTTCGCCGACGTACTGATCGAGCCCTTCGTACGGGCACTGCGCGAGGGCGGCGCCCGGTCGGTGATGAACAGCTACACGGACGTGGACGGCGTCCCGGTGGCCGCCGACGCACGGCTGCTGACCGAGCTGCTCAGGGGCGAGCTGGGGTTCAGCGGTGTGGTCGTCGCCGACTACTACGCCGTCTCCTTCCTTCAGACCCGGCACGGCGTCGCCGGATCGCGCGGCGCGGCCGGCGCGCTGGCGCTGACCGCCGGGATCGACGTCGAGCTGCCCACGGCCCGCTGCTACGGCGAGCCGCTGACCCGACTCGTGCGGTCGGGAAGCGTCCCCGAGGAGCTCATCGACCGGGCCGCGGAACGGGTCCTGCTGCAGAAGGCCGAGCTCGGCCTGCTCGACCCCGGCTGGGAACCCGTCACACCCGGGCCGGTCGACCTCGACCCGCCGGACAACCGGGCACTGGCCAGGCTCCTGGCCGAACGGTCCACCGTGCTGCTCGCCAACGACGGCATCCTGCCGCTGCGGCCGTGCCGGGTCGCGATCAGCGGGCCGTACGCCGACGATCCTCAGTCCTTCCTCGGCTGCTACTCCTTCCCCAACCACGTGGCGCTGCCCGGCGACCTCGGGGTGGAGATCCCGACGCTCGGCGAGGCGCTGACCGCCGCCGGGTTCACGGTCACCGAGGACGAGCCGGACGTGAACGTGCTGGTGCTCGGGGACCGGGCCGGCATGTTCGGCCGGGGCACCTCCGGAGAGGGCTGCGACGCCGCGACCCTCGACCTGCCCGGCGACCAGGCCGCACTCGCCTCCGCCGTGCTGGACTCCGGCGTGCCGACCGTCCTGGTCCTCGTCTCCGGACGGCCCTACGCGCTCGGCACGCTGGCGGAGCGGGCATCGGCCGTGGTGCAGGCTTTCTTCCCGGGGGAGGAGGGCGGGACGGCGCTGGCCCGGATCATCCGCGGGGCCGCGGAACCGTCCGGGCGGCTGCCCGTCTCCATCCCCCGCCAGGCCGGCGGCCAGCCCGGCACCTACCTGCACGCCAGGCTCGGCGGGCACACCGACTGGAGCTCGGTGGACCCGACCCCGCTGTTCCCCTTCGGACACGGGCTGAGCTGGACCAAATTCAACTGCTCGGAGCTCTCGGTGGATCCCGTCGCCGCGACGGACGGGACCGTCGCCGTCTCGGTCACCACACGCAACGTCGGCGAGGTGGCCGGGACCGACGTGGTCCAGCTGTACCTGTCGGACCCGGTGGCGTCAGTCGTTCGGCCGCAGCGGTGGCTCGCCGGATTCGGCAGGGTCGAGCTGCAGCCGGGGGAGGCCGCCCGGATCACCTTCTCCGTCCATGCCGACCGGACCTCTTTCACCGGGCTCGACCTGCGGAGAAGGGTGGAACCCGGCGAGATCGGTGTGGCCGTCGGACGGTCCAGCGGCGACCTTCCGCTCCAGGGCTCCTTCACTCTGGAAGGACCCGTACGCCACCCGGCAGCCGACCGGGTGCTGTCCGTGCCGGTCGAGATCGTCCCGGTCCCCTGACGCACCGTCATCCCGGGTGGGTCGGCTGGAAGCGCGTCCCCGGCGAAGGATGCGGTGCGCTTATGGCGGGAATTTGTCGAAAGTCTTTCGACGGCTCCTGTGCGTTTGAAAGCCGGTATTTGGCTGCTTCGGGGGAGCGAGCCCCGAAACCATTTCGAAACTCTTGACATGTTTCGGCAAGGTTTCCACACTGAGTCCCGAGGCGGCGTCGCCCGTCTTTCCCGGGGGCCGGATGCCGGCCTCGAATCCTTACGCACTGATGGCGCGTGTCCTTTTTCCATGGACGACGGCGTCGTTTACGCGGATTCCCTCTGCCGCACTTCCCTCTGCCGCACTTCAATCCTTCCGTGATTTCCCCCCTGGAGGCTCAGTCGTGGGCTCAATTGCCATTCCCCCACCCACCGTCCGCCGGAGGATCGGCGCTCTGCGTACGGCGCTGGTCGTCGGCGTCCTCGGTGTTGCTGCCGCGTTGGTGCCGCCGCCGACCGCACACGCCGCCGAGAGCACGCTCGGCGGCGCGGCGGCGCAGAGCGGCCGTTACTTCGGCACCGCCATCGCCTCGGGCAGGCTGGGCGACCCGGCGTACACGACGATCGCGGGCCGCGAGTTCAACTCGGTGACGCCCGAGAACGAGATGAAGATCGACGCCACCGAACCCCAGCGGGGCCAGTTCAACTTCACCGCAGGCGACCGCGTCCACAACTGGGCGGTACAGAACGGCAAGCAGGTGCGCGGCCACACCTTGGCCTGGCACTCCCAGCAGCCCGGCTGGATGCAGAGCCTCAGCGGCAGCACGCTGCGCCAGGCGATGACCCAGCACATCAACGGCGTGATGACCCACTACAAGGGCAAGATCGCCCAGTGGGACGTCGTGAACGAGGCCTTCGCCGACGGCAGTTCGGGAGCCCGGCGCGACTCCAACCTGCAGCGCACCGGCAACGACTGGATCGAGGCCGCCTTCCGCACCGCGCGCGCCGCCGACCCGGCCGCCAAGCTCTGCTACAACGACTACAACGTCGAGAACTGGACCTGGGCCAAGACCCAGGCCATGTACGCCATGGTCAAGGACTTCAAGCAGCGCGGCGTGCCGATCGACTGCGTCGGATTCCAGTCGCACTTCAACAGCGACAGCCCCTACCACAGCAACTTCCGTACCACCCTGCAGAGTTTCGCCGCCCTCGGCGTCGATGTGGCCGTCACCGAACTCGACATTCAGGGTGCCTCGGCCACGACCTACGCCCAGGTGACCAACGACTGTCTGGCCGTCTCGCGCTGCCTCGGCATCACCGTCTGGGGCGTACGCGACACCGACTCCTGGCGACCGGAGCACTCGCCGCTGCTGTTCGACGGCAACGGCAGCAAGAAGCCCGCCTACACCTCCGTCCTCAACGCACTCAACTCCGGCTCCTCCACACCCCCCGTCGGCTCCGGACAGATCAAGGGCGTCGGTTCGGGCCGCTGCCTGGACGTGCCCGGTGCCAGTACCACCGACGGAACCCGGCTCCACCTGTGGGACTGCAACAACCGCACCAACCAGCAGTGGACCGAAACGGCCGCAGGTGAGCTCAGGGTCTACGGCAACAAGTGCCTGGACGCCGCCGGAACCGGCAACGGCGCCGCAGTCCAGCTCTACAGCTGCTCGGGTGGCGACAACCAGAAATGGCGCCTCAACTCCGACGGATCCCTCACCGGCGTCCAGTCCGGCCGCTGCCTCGACGCGGCCGCCAACGGAACCGCCAACGGCACCCTGATCCAGCTCTACTCCTGCTCGAACGGAAGCAACCAGCGCTGGACCCGCACCTGACCTGTCACGGCGAAAGGGGGAACCGACGAAGACCTACGGTGCGGCTTCCCCCACCCCTCGGCCGCAGGCGGCTGCTGAGCCACTCGCGGGTGACCCGTGCCGGGGGGAGGCCGGCCCCTGGCGACGCGTGCCTGGCCTGGCTCATTTCGTGTCGCCTTAAAGGCGTAGCGACCCGCGTTCGCCGGGCGGCAATCTGGACCCGGCAGGACGCCCTTGTGCACGGTCCAGGACCCCGCATGTGCGGGGTCCCGCGCAGTTCCCGAACCGCGGAGGCTTCCACGATCCGGCCGCCCGCACCGTCCAGGAGGAGGGCGGCGACACGTGCGAGGTCGGCGGCGCTGCCCGCGAGACCGCCCGCGGGTGCGGACCCGGGATCCGTCGTGCACCGCAACGGGTGCACGGTCCGCTCCACCGGGGAACCGGTGTGCGTGCGGTGGCCGGGCACGGCGCGGACGGTACCGGGGCCCGAGGACGCGCCGGGCAGCACACCGATGCCGGTACCGGCCGGCCCCAGCAGGTTGTTGCCCACGGCCCGGTGCCAGGGAAGCGCGGTGACGCTCTCCGTGACCCGGCCCGCGAGGGCGTAACCGACGTTCGAGTACGAGAAGGTGCCGGGCGTCGTTCAGGCCGCTGCGGGCCCGGTGGCGGACAGGAATCCGGCCGTCCAACGTGCCAGCGAGCCGGCGCTCTCGTCGTCGTGGTCGGACGGCAACCCCGCCGTGTGGCTGAGCAGACGGCGCAGAGTGGCGTCGAGCGCGGGGTGGCCGCCGTACGGGCCGACGGACCCGGGAGCGAGCCACTCGCGTACCGGCAGGTCGAGGTCCAGGTCTCCGTCGGAGACCAGCTGGGCCGTGGCCAGAGCCGTGAAGGTCTTGGTCACCGACCCGTAGGCGAACACGGAGTGCGGCGCGACGGGCCGCCCGGAGCCGAATTCCTCCTCGCCGTACTCCCACGTCGCTACCTCTCCCCGACGGTGAACGGCCAGCTGACAGCCGACCACGTGAAAGGAGCCGGCAAGTCGTGCGAGCACGTCGCCGAAGCCGAAGGACGCGGCGGAAAGCGTCGCGGCAGAGAGCGGGGCGGTGGAAAGTGAAGAGGTGGAGAGCGAAGAGGAGGGAAGTGAGGAGCGTGAAAGTGAAGAGCGGGAAGAAGGGCCGGAAGGAGCTGCGTCGCCCTGCGGAACGGCACGTGTGTCAGACACGGTGATGTCTCCCGCCTTCCGAATACCTCGCCGGTTGCATTCGCTCTGCGATCTGCTCGCCAGAGGAATTCTTCACCAGCGGGGAAGGCGGGGACAGGGGATTAAGCGGTGCTGTAAAAGCGCAGCCCAGATGCATGATCGCGGTTGTCCGGAAGAGGCAGTGCCGCCCCCGGACAACCGCTGTGGTGCTACCTGCCGCGCGTCACCGGCTGCGGCTCGGCAGTACGGCCGTCGCCAGCAGCAGGAGCAGCACCCCGCCCGCCGCGTTCCACAGTCCGCGCTCCAGATCCGTGAACCCGAAGGAGACCGGAGCCGCCTGACGGAACTGTTGCACCACCCACAGGACACCGGTCGCGAGTCCGACCACTCCGGCGAGCGCCATCAGCACCCGGGGGCGCAGCGCCAGCGCGAACAGGGCCAGGCCCGCCGCCACCGACAGCGGGAGCAGCATGGAGGTGCCGGTGTCCGCACCGGCCCCCTCCAGCCCGGTGAACAGGTCCAGCGCAGGCACCTCTCGTGGGTCGCGGCCCTCGTACCAGGGCTGGAAGGCGCTCAGGACGAGTGCGGCCGCCCCGGCCAGTCCCATCAGGACAGCCATTGCCATACGGGCCATCTCATACCCTCCTCTTCTCTCGTCCCTGCTTTCGTCTTCTTCTTGTCTCTTCTTTCGTCCGCACCGGATTCACCGGCTGCCGAGGCCGGCCGGATGCTTCTTGCGCAACGCCGACCTGGCCGGCACCAGACAGCCCGCGAACGTGGTCACCACCACCGTCAGGACGATCAACCCTGCCTGAACGGGAGGCAGATAGGGCAGAGAACCAGCCAGCGAGAAGCTGAACGCCGCCAGCGGTATGACCGCGGCCAGCGTGCCCACGATCAAGCCGGACAGGACGATCAGCGCGGCCTCCGTCATCAGCATGCGCCGCACCTGCCCGCGCCCCGCGCCGACCAGCCGCAGGAGCACCAGCTCCTGACGCCGTCCCACCATGATGAGGACGAGCGTGCTGAGGACGGCGATGACGGTGAAGACACCGATGACGCTCACCGCCACCACGGTGATCACCTGCCCCACCCCCCGGTCCTCGGCCTGGAGGTGTTCCGCGTCCGGGGCCCGCGACACCTTCGCGCCCAGCACGGACCCGTCGAGCGCCCGCTGCACGGCGGCCGCCACCCCGCCCGCCCCGGGTGCCTCGGTGATCAGCACGCGGCTGAGCAACGGGTGCGCCACGTGCGGGGCCAGCTCGTCCGTCGAGAACAGGAAGTCACCGAGGGCGAGGCCCCGTTCGTAGAGCGCGACCACCTTGAGCGGCGCCGCCACCCCGTCGCCGTAGCGCACCGTGACCTCGTCCCCGACGCCCGCAACGAGGGAGCTCGCCCGGCTCTTGCCGAGCGCGACCGTACCCCTGCCCAGGGCCTTCAGACTGCCTTCGACGACGTCCGGGTCGAGGGTGGCGGGAAGTGCGGCCGGGTCCACGCCCATGACGGGCAGCCGGTCCAGCTTCGGCTCGCCCGTCTCCCGGCGGGCCAGCACCACCGTGCTGTGCATCACCCCGGTGGCGGCTTCGACACCGGGTACCCGGCGGACCTCGGTCACCGTGTCCCGCGGGATACCGGGTCCGTCCGCCGTGACCTCCAGCGAGGCGCGCATGGCGGCCACGGCCTGCTTGCCGCCCTGCCGCTCGAGGGTCGCCCCCGCGGAGAGCTGGACGCTGACGAATGCCACGACCAGGATGATCGAGGTGATGGCGGCACCGAGCCGCCGGGAGTTGGCCTGCGAGGCGGCGACCGCCAGGTAGCCGCCGGCCCCGAGGTTGCGGGCTGCCGCACCGAGGGTGCGCAGGGCGGTCCTGGCGATCCACGGACCCAGCAGCGCGCACGCGATCACCAGCCCCATGGCGGCCGTGCCGGCGGCCATCGCAGCGAACTCGCCGGACTGGAGCGCCGCGGTGCCCGCGGAGCTGACCCCCAGCAACAGCAGCACGATCCCGGTGACGGTCCGGCCGCGGCCGGGCTCGGCGGGTTCGGTCAGCGATTCCCCCATCGCCTGCGCGGGGCTCACCTTTGCGATGCGCCCGCAGGCGATGCCCGCCGACAGCCGCGCGACCACCAGCGTCAGGACGGCGGTGAGCACGGGGGTCGCCATCATCCAGTAGGACGTGGGCAGTTCGAGGCCGGGCGGTACGGCGCTGCGGGCGCGCAGCAGGTGGATGAGGAGGAGGAACACGGGCACCGCACCGATCGCACCGAGCACGGTGGCGGACACGGCCACCATCCGCACCTCACGGCCGACGGTCAGCCGCAGCTGACGGGGGGTCGCACCGACGGCCCGCAACAGCGCCATTTCCCGCGCCCGTTGGTGGACGGCCTGCGTGACCGTGCTCGCGACAACGAGCACGGCGATCATCACGACCGTCGCACACACCGTGGCCAGGAGCATCAGGAGCATCATCCGGCTGGGCGCCGACTCCACGAACTCCGGTTCACCGCGCCCGTTGCCCGTCAGGAGGCGCAACGTCGACGAGTCCTCCTTGTACCGGTGCGCCGCGGCGGCGTCCCGGGCGGGCGCGGCGCCGTCGAGCGCCTTGCGCAGCGCCGGGTACAACTCGTGCACGGTGGTGCCGGGTTCGGCCAGCACGCCGATCGCGTCGGTGGTGCCCGGGTGCCCGGCCAGAATGCCGGCGCGCGCGTCGGTGAAGAAGACGGCGCCCTGGTGGGCGAGTCCGCTGGAGGCGGCGCAGCCCGCGGGAGCGGCGATGCTGGAGACCACGTAGGCGCCGGGTGATCCGTACGCCTGGAGCCGCACCCGGTCGCCGACGCCGACGCCGGCCCGCTTCGCCAGGTCCCCGTCGAGGACGACCTGATGGTCGCCGGACGGGGCACGCCCCTGCCTCAGCGTGAAGGGGGCGAGGGCCGCCACCCCCCATCCGTGGCCGTAGACGGGTGCGTCGCCGGACTCGGTGGCACGGCCAGGCACGGTCGAGCCCCCCTTGTCCGCCAGGGTGAGCGGGACGCTGTCGTCGGCGACGGCCGCCCGTACCCCCGGTACCGCCTCGATCCTGGCGACCGCCGAGCGCGGTACCCGGACCCGCTCGGTCAGCGAGGACTCGATCGTCGTCGGCGGGTCGCCCCACGGCTTGGCGGTGTACCGGGTGCTCTGATCGCCCGCCACGACGGCGGTCGTGGCCGCGTACCGCTCGACGCGCGCGTGGCCGACGAAGGCGGACAGCGTGGCGAGGGCGAAACTTCCGAGCAGCAGCGAGGTCAGCACCAGGGCCGCGAACACGGCGGTCCAGGCCTTGCGGTGCATCCGCAGGGACCGCTTCGCGAGGAAGTGGGTGGTGCGCCGGTCGGCGGCCGCGCCCGCGGTGTGCTGCCGCTCGCCGTCCGGGTCCACGGCCGTGCGGCGGGCGCCGTACGTGTCGGTCACCATCGCGCTCACCGCTCCCCGAGGCGCGCCATCGCCCGCGAGACGGCCTCGGGCCCTGGCTTGTCGAGGGCGTCGACGATGCGCCCGTCCTCGATGAACACCGCCTCGTCGCTCCACGAGGCGGCGACGGGGTCGTGGGTGACCATCACCACCGTGTGGCCCTCCCGGTCCACGGCGTCGCGCAGCAGCGCCAGCACGTCGCGGGCGGTGATCGGGTCGAGTGCCCCGGTGGGTTCGTCGGCGAAGATTACCGCCGGGTTGTTGACGAGTGCGCGGGCGATGGCCACGCGCTGCTGCTGCCCGCCGGACAGCCGGTGCGGCGAGTCGTCGGCCCGGTCCCCGAGCCCCACCGATGCCAGCACCCGCAGGGCTCGTTCCCGTACGTCGGGGTGGTCGGGGCGTTCACCGCTCAGAAGCAGCGGCAGCGCCGTGTTCTCCCGCACCGTCAGCGAAGGTACGAGGTTGAGCGCCTGGAACACGAAACCGATCCGGTCCCGGCGCAGCCGGGTCAACGCGGCCTCGCTGAGCCGGGACAGGTCGGTGCCGCCGATCCGCACGGTGCCGGACGTCGGCTGGTCGAGCCCGGCCGCGCACTGGAGGAACGTCGTCTTGCCGGACCCGGAGCGTCCCATGACCGCCAGGAAACGACCGCGTTCCAGGGTGAGGCTGACGTCGTCCAGCGCGTTGACCTGCTTGCCGTCACGCCGGTAACTGCGGGTGACCGACTCCAGCACCAGGGCGGGCTCGGGGGCAGCCGCGCGGCCGTGGTGCGCCGCCGATGTGCCGGGCGAGGTGGTCGAGCTGCGTTTCCCCGTACGAACCCTGATCATGCTGATGCCCTCCGGGGCTTGCGACCGGTTCACCGGTCTCGTTCTGACCGCGGGCCCGGTTGTCGGCGGGGCGGTTGTGTGCCGGTGGTTCCACCCGTGTCCGCACGTGCCTCTCCACCTGTGAAAGACGGTATGGATCCTCCGATCGGCAAGCGATGGTGCACGTACCCGAAGCGGAGTACAGCCAGCTCCACCATGGGTTGAGGTGACCGGTGCACCGCGCGGGGAGGCCGTGATCCGTATCCTCGGGGTATGCCGCTCGGCGGCCCGGCCTGTGCCCCAGGGAGTGCTGATGAACGTCCTCGAGTTGCAGCTCCGCCGTTCCTGGCTGGCCGGCCTCTACCTCTACTCCGGTCTGCTGGTGGCCTGGCTGTTCTTCGTGGGGATCTTCGTGCTGGCAGCGGGGCTGTTCTTCACCGTGTCCCTGATCGGTGCCCCGGCCTGGCCGGAGGTCGTACGGTTGCTGCGCAGACTGGCGGGATACGAACGGGTCCGGGCCGGCGCCCGGCTCAAGTCCCCCGTTCCCGAGCAGTACTTGCCCCTCGACGGCTCGCCGACCGACCGGGTGCGGCTCGCCCTGACCGACCCGGGCACCTGGCGCGACGCACGATGGCTGCCCGTCGCCGTCCTGACCCTCGTCGTCTTCTCCGTACTCACCGTGTTCCTGTGGCTGATCGGCCTGCTCGTCGACGGAACGCGCCTGGGCCTCGGCGGCGCCGCCGACCGCCGTCGCCTGGAGCGGTACGGCACCCCGCCCCCCGAGCGCTCTCCCCTCGTCCTCCAGGGGATCGAGAAGCTCGCGGACCTCCAGGCGACGTGGACCTCGGCGCTGTTGCGCCCCTCCGACTCCCGGCGCCTGAGCGACCGGATCGCCGAACTGTCAGAGAGCAGGGCGGGCGCGCTGGAGGCGCACAGTGCCGAACTGCGCCGCATCGAACGGGACCTCCACGACGGAGTCCAGGCGCAGTTGGTGGCCCTGTCCATGCGGATCGGGCTGGCCAAGCAGCAGTTGCGCGCCGACCCCGACGCCGCGCTCGCCCGCCTCGACGAGGCGCAGTCCGGCCTGGAGAGCGCGCTCGCGGAACTTCGTCACGTCGTACGCACCGTGCACCCGCCCGTGCTGACGGACCGTGGACTGGCCGGAGCGGTGCGGGCCCTGGCCGCCTCCTCCGAGATCCCCGTCGACATGAGCCTCAGCCCCGTGGAGAACGGCCACCGACTGCCCGCGGCGGCGGAAGCGGCGTCGTACTTCGTGGTCGCGGAAGCCCTGACCAACGTCCGCAAGCACAGTGGCGCCCGCCGCGCCTCGGTACGCTTCACCAGGAACAACGGGATGCTGAGCGTCGTGGTCACCGACGACGGGCACGGCGGCGCCGACGAACACGGCGGCAGCGGTCTGATCGGTATCCGCAGGCGTGTGGCGGCGTTGGACGGAACAGCGAGCCTGACCAGTCCTGTGGGCGGGCCGACCAAGCTGGAAGTGGAGCTACCGTGCGGATCGTGATCGCAGAGGACAACACCCTGTTACGCGAAGGGATGATCCTGCTGCTGACAACCAACGGCCACGAGGTGGTGGCTTCGTGCGCCGCAGGCCCCGAGGTACTGCCTGCGCTGCGCCAACACCGCCCCGATGTCGCCGTGCTCGACGTGCGGCTGCCGCCGACCTTCCGTGACGAGGGTCTGCGCGCGGCCGTCGCGGCCCGCGTCGAGTTCCCCGAGCTGCCCATCCTGGTGCTCTCCCAGTACGTGGAACAGGCCTACGCCTCCGAGCTGTTGGCGGGCGGCGCGCACGGGATCGGCTACCTCCTCAAGGACCGGGTGGGACGGGTCGAGCAGTTCCTGGAGGCCCTGGAGCGCATCACCGCCGGAGGCACCGCACTGGATCCGGAGGTGGTGACCGAGATCCTCAGCCGGAAGGCCGCGGCCCGACCGCTCCAGGGGCTGACGCCGCGGGAACAGGAGGTGCTGGCGATGATGGCCCAGGGACTTGCCAACGGTGCCATCGCGGAACGACTGGTGGTCACCGAGCGGGCCGTGAGCAAACACATCCGTGGCGTGTTCGACAAGCTGGGGCTGCCCCCCGAGAGCAGCAGCGTGCACCGCAGAGTCCTGGCCGTACTCGCCTACCTCGACGCCGGCACCGCCCCCCAGACCCAGCACCCCCAGAAGACCTGAAGGACCGGCCCGGGTACACACGTAAATACCCGGGTGCCCGGAAGAGTTTCCGGGCACCCGGGTCGGGGACTCGGCACGACAACGGCGGGGGAGGCCAGTCGTGCTGTCCCAGTCACGGGGGGGGGGGACTGCTGGAGTCACTGCGAACTGCTGGGATCCGTCACAGACGTCACAGATAGTCCTTCATGGACGTACAGGTCTTGCGCAGCCCGTCGAGGCGCTTGTTCTGCGCCGAGACGTAAGCGGACACCGACCCGGGGCTGCGGTCCTTCGGACTGGTGGCGCGCAAGTCCTTCGCCACGCCCCGGGCGGCATCGGCGAGCGAGTCGTCACCGGCCTTCTTCGCCAGCTCGTCGAGCTTGTCCGCCCGCTGCCCGACCTCCTTCTTGGCCGCGTCCGCGTCCTTGGTGTTCGGGTCGAAGAGCGCGAGGTCCAGGATTTCCAGACAGGTGTCGCCGCGGTCCAGTACTTTCTGCGGAGTGTCCTCGCAGGAGGCCAGTCCTATGGACGCGGGCACGACAAGCATGATCGCCACCACAGCCCTGGCGAACCCCTCCCGTTTCCCCTTCAAAAGGCCGTTCAGGTGCTCGTTCGCATTCATGGTTCCGCTCTCCTCGGAGTGGCTTCTTCGGCGGTGTCCGGGATCGGGCCCGAGGTCAGCCGTTGGCGTTGTTGGCCCGCATCCAGCGCACGACGGCCCAGATCACGGCGATGGCATCCAGAGAGAACCCCACGATCATCACCGTCGTGTGCGTGCTGCCGTCGACCGCGTGGGAGACCACCGAGGTCAGCATGGCGCCCACGAAGAAGACGAACAGCGGGGGGATGATCCAGCCGCTTCCGATCTTTCGCTTAGTCCGTTCCATGAGAGCCTCCAGCCCTACCGGTTCACCGCACGGTTCGACCCGCGCCGTACTTGTTCCATGGTGTCCGGCGGGAGGGTTCGGAGCAGTACACCGCGTACCCGAACAGGGGTGGAGCCTGTACTACCCCGGCGAGTTCAGCATTCCGTGCGTCCCACCCCGGGCGGCCGTTCCCACCGTGCCCACCAGCGCAGTTCCACCCAGCCTTAATAGCCTGCCCCGCACGTGTCACGGGTGCCAGCATCGACTGGAATTCGCTCGGCCACGCAGGAGCGGCCGGACCACGGGAGGGTGCAGCACCGATGGACACGCCCAAGGACGAGCTGCCGTTGCGCCGCCACAGGAACTACCACCTCCTGTGGGGGAGCCAGGCCCTGTCCGAACTCGGCGCTCAGATATCGATGTTCGCCCTGCCGCTGCTGATCCTCGCGCTGACCGATTCCGCGCTCTACGCCGGAGCGGCCGGGGCGGCCAGTGCGGCGACCCGGCTGATCGTGCTCATTCCGGCAGGCGCTCTGATCGACCGCTGGAACCGCAGGTCGGTGATGCTCTACTGCGAGCTCGCCCGTGTCCCGGTCATGGTGGCGCTGGCCTGGGCCGTCCTTCAGGGCAACACGACCCTCGCGCACATTCTGGCGGTGGCGATCGTGGACGGAGCCGCCGCGGCGATGTTCGCCCCCGCCGAGGAGGCGGCGCTTCCGCAGGTCGTCGCCAAGAGCCAGTTGTCCACCGCTGTCTCGGTGAGTGCGGCCCGCAGCTACGTCGCCACGCTGGCCGGCCCCGGGGTCGGCGGATTCCTCTTCAGTGCGCACAAGGCACTGCCGTTCACGGTGAACGCGCTGACGTACGTCGCGTCCTTCGTGATGATCCTCTTCCTGCGGTTGCGCTCGGCGAAACCGGCCGCCGCGCAGCCCGGAGGGTCCCTGCTGAGGGAGATCGGTGAGGGCATCGGCTGGATCTGGCGCAGGCCGGTGATCCGGGCGAGCATGATGGTGGCGGTCGTGGTGAGCGTGTGCTTCAACGCCCTTTACCTGGTCGTGCTCACGGCTGCGCAACGTTCCGAGGTGTCCGCGCCCGAGATTGGGGCCATCGGCGTCATGGTGGGCCTGGGCGGGCTCGCCGGCGCCCTGTTGGCACCGCAGGTGCATCAGAGGCTCTCCCCCCGCGCCTCGATCATTCTGCTCGGCGTGCTGGGTTCGTGCTTCACGCCCCTTCTGCTGCTGGGCGACAGCGGCTATCTGTTCGGCGGTGTGCTGGCGCTGGTCGCGTTCTGCGCACCGGTGGTGCAGACCGCCGTGGTCTCCTACCAGATGTCGGCGACCCCCGACCGGCTGCGCGGAAGGGTCAGCGCGGCGATGGGGCTCGCCGGCGGAGCGGCAGGCGCGATGGGGCCACTGTTGGGCGGGGCCCTGATGGACGCGGGCGGGAAGACCCTCGCCGTGCCGGTGTGCACGGCGGTGCTGCTGCTGGCAGCCGTCCTGGCGGTCCTGAGCCCGGCCCTGCGGAAGTTCAATCAGGCTGGTACGGGTGGCTTGCAAGTGGTCCGTGGATGTGTAGGACCGGGGGCCGGATAGCGTGGGAAAATGCTGACCGAAGTCATCGCGACCCGTTACGTCACGCCTCTGCGTGAGGGCGGCTCGCTCCCCGGAATCGTCGAGGCCGACGATCTCGGCACGTACGTCATGAAGTTCACCGGCGCCGGACAGGGCCGCAAGACCCTGGTGGCCGAAGTCGTCTGCGGCGAGCTCGGCCGCCGGCTCGGGCTGCGGGTGCCGCGGCTGGTCACCATGGAGCTCGACCCGGTCATCGGGCTCGGCGAGCCCGACCAGGAGGTGCAGGAGCTGCTCAAGGCGAGCGGCGGGCTGAACCTCGGGATGGACTTCCTGCCGGGCTCCCTCGGCTTCGACCCGCTCGCGTACGAGGTCGGGCCGGCCGAGGCGGGGCGGGTGGTCTGGTTCGACGCGCTGATCAACAACGTCGACCGGTCCTGGCGCAACCCCAACATGATGGTCTGGCACGGCGACCTGTGGCTCATCGACCACGGCGCCACCATGATCTGGCAGCACAACTGGCCCACCGCGCGGACCGCGGCCGCCAAGCCGTACAACGCCTCCGACCACGCGCTGGCCCGCTTCGGTCCTGACGTGCAGGCCGCCGCGCGCGAGCTGGCCCCGCTGGTCACCGAGGAGCTGCTCACCGAGGTCACCGCCCAGGTCCCCGACGTGTGGCTGGCCGGCGAGCCCGGCTTCGAGAGCCCGGACGCGCTGCGCCGCGCCTACGTGGACGCGCTGCTTCCGCGCGCCGCGACCATCCACGAGCGGATCACCCTCGAAGCGCCGACAAGGGAGCGGCCCTCGCAGGCGCCCGGCTGGCTGACCGAGCACCTCAAGCCGTGGCCGCACCCGACGAAGGCACAGAAGGAGGAGCAGGCACAGGAGCAGGTACGGCAGCAGGCACAGCAGCAGCCGGCGCAGCAGGACGGTGGCGGCAAGTGAGCGAGCAGCAGCAGCGGACGGGCAGTGCCGTCCAGCGCCATGTCTTCGAGTACGCCCTGGTACGCGTCGTGCCCCGGGTCGAGCGCGGTGAGATGTTCAACGCGGGGGTGATGGTCTACTGCCGGGCCAAGTCGTACGCGGCCGCGCTCACGCACCTCGACGAGGCCAAGCTCCTCGCCCTCGACCCGCAGGCCGACGTGATCGGCGTACGGGCCGCGCTGCACGCCGTCGCGGGCCTCTGCGGGGGAGGCGAGGCGGCGGGCCAGGCGGCGGGTGACGATCCCGGGCGGCGGTTCCGGTGGCTGAGCGCGCCGCGCTCCGGCGTCGTACAGCCGGGTCCCGTGCACACCGGACTGACGGCCGATCCGCAGGCGGAACTGGCGCGGCTGCTCGACGTACTGGTGCGCTGAGGCACGGGGGACGCCGTGTGACCTTCGCCGGGGGAGCCGGGCGGCCGTTGACACCGGGTGCCGTGGCTTCTAGCGTCACGTCTGCTGAGTCCTACTAAGCGGTTGCTCAGCTGATGAGCGGTCCCCCGGGGCCGGTTCCCAAGGGCGAGGAGATCAGGGATGTCCACCACCGAGCAGCGTGTGGCGATCGTGACCGGGGCGGCGCGCGGCATTGGCGCCGCCACCGCACTGCGGCTCGCGGCCGAGGGCCGCGCCGTCGCCGTACTCGACCTCGACGAGGCGGCCTGCAAGGACACCGTCGAGAAGATCACCGCGGCCGGCGGCCGGGCGCTCGCCGTCGGCTGCGACGTGTCCGACGAGGCCCAGGTGGCCGCCGCCGTCGAGCGCGTCGCCGCCGAGCTGGGCGCGCCCACGATCCTCGTCAACAACGCGGGCGTGCTGCGCGACAACCTGCTGTTCAAGATGAGCGAGCTGGACTGGGACACCGTCATGGGCGTCCACCTCAAGGGTGCCTTCCTGATGTCGCGCGCCTGCCAGAAGCACATGGTGGACGCGAAGTTCGGCCGCATCGTCAACCTGTCGTCCAGCTCGGCGCTCGGCAACCGCGGCCAGGCCAACTACGCCACCGCCAAGGCCGGCCTCCAGGGCTTCACCAAGACCCTCGCCAAGGAGCTCGGCAAGTTCGGCGTCACCGCCAACGCCGTCGCCCCCGGCTTCATCGTCACCGAGATGACCGCGCAGACCGCCGCCCGCGTCGGCATGGGCTTCGAGGAGTTCCAGGCGGCGGCCGCCACCCAGATCCCCGTGCAGCGCGTCGGCCACCCCGAGGACATCGCCAACGCCATCGCCTTCTTCGCCGGCGACGCGGCGGGCTTCGTCTCGGGCCAGGTCATGTACGTCGCCGGTGGACCCCTCAACTGACCTGCCGCACAAAGGGATTGAGCTCATGACTGAAGAAGCGCAGGACAGTGGCGTGCAGGACAGTGACGTGCAGGAGACCGGCGTGCAGGGCGGCGGCGTACGGGACAGCGGCAGGGTCGCGCTGATCACCGGTGCCAGCCGGGGCATCGGCTACGGCATCGCCGAGGCGCTCGTCGCCCGCGGCGACCGGGTGTGCATCACCGGCCGCAACGAGGACGCCCTCAAGGAAGCGGTCGAGAAGCTCGGCGCGGACCGGGTGATCGGCGTCGCGGGCAAGGCGCACGACGAGGCCCACCAGGCCGTCGCCGTCGAGCGGACGATGGAGGCCTTCGGCCGGGTCGACTACCTCGTCAACAACGCCGGTACGAACCCGGTGTTCGGCCCGATGGCCGAGATGGACCTGAACGTCGCCCGCAAGGTTTTCGAGACCAACGTCATCTCGGCGCTCGGCTTCGCCCAGCAGACCTGGAAGGCCTGGCAGAGCAGCAACGGCGGTGCGATCGTCAACATCGCGTCGGTGGCCGGTATTTCGGCCTCGCCCTTCATCGGGGCGTACGGCATGAGCAAGGCGGCCATGGTCAACCTCACGCTCCAGCTGGCGCACGAGTTCGCCCCGCTGGTGCGGGTCAACGCGATCGCGCCCGCCGTGGTGAAGACCAAGTTCGCCCAGGCGCTGTACGAGGGCCGGGAGGCGGAGGCGGCAGCGGCGTACCCGCTGGGGCGGCTCGGCGTACCGGCGGACATCGGCGGCGCCGCCGCGTTCCTCACCTCGGAGCAGTCCGACTGGATCACCGGACAGACCCTCGTCGTGGACGGCGGCATCTTCCTCAACGCCGGGGTGCAGTGACGCGAGTGGCTTGAAACCGTCGACCGGCAGAAGCGGTGCGAAGGCGTCGGACGGCTGACGCGGGCGGCTGATGCGGGCGGCGGCCCCAAGCCGGTGACGGAATCAATCGTTCCGAAATGGTGACCGGCCCGTCGGACAACTCCCTTGTTCCGGCGGGCCGTTGCGGTATGGTCTGCCGACCCACGGCTGATCGAGGAGCGTGCACGTGTTTGACCGGGCCAGGCGTCTGCGGGTTGCCGCAGCCCTCACGTCGATATCCCTGCTGGCTGGATGCGGGGTGTTGGCGCAGGACAGTCCCGACGCGGAGGACACACTGACCGTCGGAACGACCAGCAAGCCCAGCACGCTCGACCCGGCGGGCTCCTGGGACGGCTCCTGGGAGCTGTACCGCAACGTCTTCCAGACCCTGCTGAGCTACCCGACCGGCAGTGTCGAGCCCACCGAGGACGCGGCGAAGGAATGCGGCTTCGACGACAGCGCCCACCGCGTCTACACCTGCACCCTCAAACCGGGACTGACCTTCTCCGACGGCACGAAGCTCGATGCCGCCGCGGTCCGGTACTCGATCGAACGCATCCTCAGGATCAAGGCGGAGGGCGGTCCCGACGGACTGCTCAGCAGCCTCCAGCGGGTCGAGGCCCGGGGTGCGGACAAGGTCGTCTTCCGCCTCAACAAGCCCGACGCGACCTTCCCGTTCGTCCTCGCCACCCCCGGCATGTCGCTGGTCAGCCCGGCCGCGTACCCGGCGGACCGGCTCCGCCGCGGCAACTCCCTGACCGGCTCCGGCCCCTACCACCTCCGGGCCTACCGCCCCAAGGGGGCGGACGCGGGGGCGGAATTGGTGCGCAACCCGTCGTACAAGGGCTTCGCCGACCGTAAGAACGACGCCGTCACCATCCGCTACTTCGACAACTCCGCGAAGATGGTCAAGGAGCTCAAGGAGAAGCAGATCGACGCGACCTTCCGGGGCCTGACCGCGGGGCAGATCGTCGGCCTCCAGGAACAGCAGGCGGGAGGGCCGGTCAAGGTGACCGAGTCGCCCGGCTCGGAGATCCACTACCTGGTCTTCAACCCGAAGGACCGGAACGCGGCCAACCCGGCGGTCCGCAAGGCGGTCGCCCAGCTCGTGGACCGGACGGCGCTCGTCGAGAAGGTCTTCAAGGGCACCTCGGAGCCCCTGTACTCGATGGTGCCGAGCGGCATCGCCGGGCACACCACCGACTTCTTCGACAAGTACGGCCAGCCCGACCCGGCAGCGGCGAAGCGGCTCCTGCGCGCGTCGGGCATCACCCGGCCGGTGTCACTGGCCTTCTGGTACCCCACCAACCGGTACGGCTCGGCGACCGCCCTGGAGTTCGCGGAGCTCAAGCGGCAGCTGGAGGAGTCCGGGCTGTTCCGGATCACCCTCAAGGGCCTCCCCTGGGACGACTTCCAGCGCGGTGTGCAGAAGGGCGACTACCCGGTCTTCGGCCGCGGCTGGGCGCCGGACTACCCGGATCCCGACAGCTTCGTCTCGCCCTTCGTCGGCGAGAAGAACGCGATCTCCACGCCGTACGTGGTGCCCGAGATCACCGGGGACCTGCTGCCGAAGTCGCGCCGCGAGATCGACCGGAGCAGGGCGGCCGTCCACTTCGTGAAGGCCCAGGAAATCCTGATGCGCGACGGACAGCTGCTGCCGCTGTGGCAGGGCAAGATGTACGTCGCCGCGTCCGAGGACATCGGCGGCACCGAGCGGGCGCTGGACCCGCAGACCGTGATGCAGGTCTGGGAGCTGTTCCGCAAGACCAGCTGGTAGCCCGTCTGGTGCTGGTGCTGGTGCTGGTGCTGGTGGAGGGGCTGGTGGAGGTGGAGGGGCTGGTGCCGGTGGAGGGGCAGGTGGCCGGGAGCGGCGTTGTCAGTGGTGGCCGGTAGGTTCTTTTGCAGAGAACGAATCTTTCACCGGAGGTTGTTGACGTGACCGACACCCAGATGCTGCCCGAGTCCTGGCGCGGGGTCCTCGGCGAGGAGCTGGCGAAGCCCTACTTCAAGGAGCTCGTGGAGTTCGTCGAGGACGAGCGGGCGAAGGGGCCGGTCTACCCGCCGCGTGACGAGGTCTTCGCCGCCCTCGCCGCCACCCCGTACGACAAGGTGAAGGTCCTGGTCCTCGGCCAGGACCCCTACCACGGCGAGGGCCAGGGGCACGGCCTGTGCTTCTCGGTGCGGCCCGGCGTCAAGACGCCCCCGTCCCTGCGCAACATCTACAAGGAGATGCACGCCGAACTGGGCACCCCCGTCCCGGACAACGGCTATCTGATGCCGTGGGCCGAGCAGGGCGTGCTGCTGCTCAACGCGGTGCTGACCGTGCGCAAGGGCGAGGCCAACTCGCACAAGGGCAAGGGCTGGGAGAAGTTCACCGACGCGGTGATCCGCGCGGTCGCCGCCCGTCCCGACCCGGCGGTCTTCGTCCTCTGGGGGAACTACGCCCAGAAGAAGCTCCCGCTGATCGACACCGAGCGGCACGCCGTGGTGAAGGGTGCGCACCCCTCGCCGCTGTCCGCGAAGAAGTGGTTCGGCTCGCAGCCCTTCACCCAGATCAACGCGGCGGTCGCGGAGCAGGGCCACGAGGCGATCGACTGGACCGTGCCGAACCTGGGCTGAGCCTGAGCACGATTGCGGGTGCCTCCGGCTAGCGTCACTGGGACCAGTGAGTACGCACGTGAGTACGTGCGTATGCGAGTACGGGGTTCAGCGGAGGCCGCAGTGGTGGAGCAGCAAGGGGCGTCGGGGGGCGCGGATTCGGGTGCGCCGGGGGATCCGGGTGCACCAGGGGATCCGGGTGCACCAGGGGGGCCGGGTGTGCCGGAGGGCGCGGGGGCGTCCGGGGACGCGGTGACGACCCGGATCGGGCAGACGGCGATGCTGCTCCACGCCGGTGACCGGCAGGAGGCGCGAAGCCGGTTCGGCGCGCTCTGGGAGGAGCTCGGACTGTCCGGCGACGCCCGGCACCGGTGCATGCTGGCGCACTACATGGCGGACGCCCAGGACGACCCCCGCGACGAACTGCTGTGGGACCTGCGGGCGTTGGCCGCCGCCGACGGGCGGGACGGCGGAGCGGGACGAGGTGCGGGACGGGGTGCGGGACGGGGTGCGGCACGGAGCGCGGGGGTGTCGGGGGAACTGCTCGGCTTCCATCCCACGCTCCACCTCAACCTCGCCGCCGACTACATGAAGCTCGGCCGCCCGGCGGCGGCCCGCATCCATCTGCGCCGGGCGAGGGCCCTGTGCGACACCCTCGCCGACGACGTCTACGGGGCCGGGGTCCGGGCGGCGGTCGGCCGGCTGGAGACCTGGCTCGCGGGGGAGTGAGTTCCCGTCCGGGAGAACACCCTCCCGCAACAACCTCTGTATGTCCCGCGTCAACCCCCGTACGTCTCCCGGCAGATGCGGGCCTGGGGGCTGTTCGGGCTCCAGCCTCCGTAGCCCTTGCCGAGCGCGCAGACATCGGCGGCCGACGGCGGGATCTCGGGCAGTGCGGGCAGCGAGTCCGTCTTGCGGTGCGGTGCCCGGTGGCGGGGCGGGGCCGGTTCCGGCGCGGCGTCCCGGCGGGCGGGCCGCTCGGCCCGGGGCGGCTGCGCCTGCGGGGCCTGGGGAGTCCCCTGCTTCTCGGCGGGCTTGGGCCTGGGCTCGGCCCCGGGCTCGGGCGCCCGCTCGGAAGGCGGCATGGCCGCTTCCAGCACCTCGTGGACGGGGGCCTCGATGAGCTGTTCCGGTTGCCCGCCGTTCCCGACCAGGTGGGGCAGCGGGGGGTGCTGCGGCGCGGGGGACTGCTGGTGGGCCGCGGGCGTCCCAGCCGGTCCCGAGGGGGTGGAGACGCAGCCGGAGACCGCCGACACGGCCATCCCCACCAGGAGCGTCGCTGCGGTTCTCGTCACGGTTCTTGTTCGGTGCACCCGCGCAACTCTGCTGATCACGGACCCCGTGGGGGAAGCCGGGAGCCCGATATTGCCCCGCACGAGTGAAGCACCGGTCCGCCGCTTACGCGGCAGACCCGGGCAGTCTTCCCGGCACCTACCCGCCGGTCCCGAGCATCCCGCGCAGCAACTCGCCGAATCCGGTGCGGAGTTCCTCCTCGGTCGGCACCGCTGCGTGGTACGAGCCCACGGCGCACGAGTACATCAGCCCCTCCACCCACGCGATCAGCGACAGGGCGTGCCGCTCCGGTTCCTTCGACCCGGCCGCCGTCATCATCGCCACCAGCGGCTCCCGGAACCGGGCCCGTCCCGCCGCGTCGTAGAACTCCCGCAGCTCCGGCCGCCGGGTGGCTTCCAGGCCCAGCTCGTAGCGGGCCACGAGCATGTCGCGGTGTTCGGTCAGATGCCGGTGCAGCACGCCCGCGAGCATGCCGAGCAGGTCCTCGACACTCGGGCCGGGGCCGGGGCCTGCGCCGGTCAGTGCGTCGATCCCGAGCGCCCGCGCCTCCAGTACGGCAAGGCGCTGCACCGCGGTCTCCAGGAGGGCCTGCCGGGTGCGCGCGTAGTTGGAGGTCGAGCCCTGCGGCAGCCCGGCCGTCTCGTCCACGGCCCGGTGGGTGAGCCCGCGCATACCCCGTTCGACCAGGAGTTTCAGGGCCGCGTCGGCGATCAGTTCCGAGCGGGGGGCAGCGGGTCCGGGGGCTGCGGCGGGGGAGGGAGTGCGTGCGGTCATGAGGGCCAATCTACCGCGCTAACTACATCTGTAGTAGCCTGGCATGTCACTACAGATGTAGTTTCCGAGGAGGGGTTCCCATGTCCCAACAGGCTCAGCACCGCGCGGTCGTCGTCGGAAGCGGAATCGGAGGCCTCACTGCCGCCCTCGCCCTGCACCGGCGCGGCTGGCAGGTCACGGTCCTGGAGCGGGCCGCCGCCCTGGAACCGGTCGGCGCCGGCATCGGCCTCGCCCCCAACGCGCTGCGCGCACTGGACGTCGTCGGCCTCGGCGACACGATCCGCGACCTCGCCGCCTGGCAGGGCGAGGGCGGCATGCGCGCCCCCAGCGGCCGCTGGCTCTCCCGTACGGACAGCTCGGCGGCCGTCGAGCGGTTCGGCGACCCCCTGGTGCTGGTCCACCGCGCCACCCTGGTCGACGTCCTCGCCGCCCCGCTGCCCGAGGGCACGATCCGTACCGGCGCGCCCGCCGAACTGGTCGACCCCGGCGTCGTGGACGGCCGGCCCGCCGTCGTCCGTACGCCCGAGGGCGACATCGAGGCCGAACTCGTCGTCGGCGCCGACGGCATCAGGTCCGGGGTGCGCGGCGCCCTCTACCCCGAGCACCCGGGCGCCGCCTACGCCGGATTCACCACCTGGCGCGTCGTCGTGCCCGCTCCGGCCGAGCCCTTCTTGCCGCACGAGACCTGGGGCCGCGGCCGGCTGTGGGGCACCCAGCCGCTCAAGGACGGCCGGATCTACGCGTACGGGGCGGCCGCCGCCCCCGCCGGGGAGCACAGCGCCGACGGCGAGAAGGCGGAACTCCTGCGCCGTTACGGCGACTGGCACCACCCCGTCCCGGAGATCATCGCCGCAGCGACCGAGGACCGGATCCTGCGCCACGACGTGCACCACATGACCACCTCCCTCCCCGCCTACCACCGGGGCCGCACCGTCCTCATCGGTGACGCCGCGCACGCCATGTGCCCCACCATGGGCCAGGGCGGCAACCAGGCCATCGAGGACGGCATCGTCCTCGCCCACCACGCCGCACCCGGCGCCGGCCTCGGCCCCGCCCTCGCCGCCTACAGCGCCGACCGGCTGCCGCGCACCATGGGCATCGTCGACAAGTCCGCGAAGATCGCGAAGCTGATGATGCTGAGCAGCACCCCCGCCGTGGCGCTCAGGGACGGCGTCATGACGCTGGCCCGCTTCGGCCCCGGTCTCGCCCTGCGCACCTTCGACGGGATCGCCGACTGGCGGCCGCCGCAGCGCACGTATGCTGCCCGGACACCCGTTCACCAGGCACAACAGGCACAACAGGCATAGAGCTACAGAGGGAGACCCCCGTGAAGGTCGGCGTCATCGGGCTCGGAGACATCGCGCAGAAGGCGTACCTGCCGGTCTTCGCCACCCTGCCGGAGACCGAGTTGCACCTCCAGACCCGCACGCCCGCCAACCTGGCACGGGTCGCGGCGGCCCACCGGATCCCGGCCGAGCGGACCCACACCACGCTCGACGGCCTCCTGTCCCAGGGCCTGGACGCCGCGTTCGTGCACGCGTCGACGACCGCCCACCCCGAGATCGTCACGCGGCTGATCGAGGCGGGCGTCCCCACGTACGTCGACAAGCCCCTCGCGTACGAACTGGCCGACTCCGTACGGCTGGTGGAGCTCGCCGAGGAGCGCGGGGTCAGCCTCGCCGTCGGCTTCAACCGACGCCTGGCGCCCGGCTACGCGCAGTGCGTCGAGCACCCGCGCGAGCTGATCCTGATGCAGAAGAACCGGGTCGGCCTGCCCGAGGACCCGCGCACCCTCGTCCTCGACGACTTCATCCACGTCGTCGACACGCTGCGCTTCCTCGCACCCGGCGAGATCAACCACGTCGATGTGCGCGCCCGCATCGTCGACGGGCTGATGCACCACGTCGTCCTCCAGCTCTCCGGCGAAGGATTCACCGCGATCGGCACCATGAACCGGCTCTCGGGCTCCACCGAGGAGATCCTCGAAGTGTCGGGACAGGACACCAAGCGGCAGGTCGTCAACCTCGCCGAGGTCATCGACCACAAGGGCCAGCCGAGCGTCCGCCGCCGCGGCGACTGGGTGCCGGTCGCCCGCCAGCGCGGCATCGAGCAGGTCGTCACCGGCTTCCTCGACGCCGTACGAGCGGGGAAGGTGCTCGACGCGCGGGACGCGCTGGCGACCCATGAGCTGTGCGAGCGGGTGGTACGGACGGCCCTGGAGCAGGCTTCCTGAGGCTGCGCACCCCCTCCGCCGCGAGCAGCAGGGCCAGTACGGCCATCGCCAGGTGGACGGCCCAGTCGCCGTACTTCGCGTACGGAGTGAGGCCGTGCGCCAGCGGTACGTCGTACACGGCGGCGGCGCTCTCCTCGGTGCCCAGCGGGGCGCCGAGCCGGGCGCCGTCGGGCCCGTACACGCTGCTCACCCCTGTGAGGGTGGCGTGCACCATGGGCCGGCCGGTCTCGGCGGCCCGCAGCGCGGCCAGCGAGGCGTGCTGCGCGGGCGCCCAGCTCTCCTGGAACGTCGAGGTCGCGGACTGTGCGATCAGCAACTGGGCCCCGTCCCTGACCAGATGGCGGCTCATGTCGGGGAACGCGGACTCGAAGCACACCAGCGGGCCGAGCCGCAGCCCGTTCGGCAGCGGCATCACCACCGGGCCGCCGCCGCGCATCCGGTCCTCGCCCGCCGCCTTGCCGACCGAGGTCGCCCAGCCGAGCAGGGCGCGGGCCGGAACGTACTCACCGAACGGCACCAGCCGCATCTTGTCGTAGCGCGCCCCCGTCGGCCCCTGTGGCCCCACGAGCACCGACGATTTGAAGATGCCGGGCCGGTCGGAGCGCCTGGCATCCACATTGACGAGAACGTCCGCGCCGACGAGGCGGGACAGCGCGGCGATCCGCGCGGCCACGTCCGGGCGGGCCAGCAGGTCCTCACCCACACTGCTCTCGCCCCACACCACCAGGTCGACGCGCTGCCCGGCCAGCGTCCGCGTCAGCTGCTCGCCGCGCGCGAGCCGCTGCTCGGTACTGCCGATGCCGTCGAAGACCCCGGGCTGTACGACGGCGATGCGCGCGGTGTGCTCGGGCTCGGGGCGCGGCGCCCACAGCCACGCCGCCCCGGCCGACAGGGCGACGGCGAGAGCGGCGGAGACGGCCGCGACACGTGCGTACGGCAGCGTCAGCAGCACCACGACGGCGGTGTTCACCGCGACGACCAGCAGACTCACCAGCCACACCCCGCCCAGCGAGGCCAGCCGCAGCGCGGCGGTGACGTCCCACTGCGAGGAGCCGAGCAGACCCCAGGGGCCGCCCAACCCCTCCCAGGAACGGGCGAGTTCGACCATCAGCCAGCTGGAAGGCAGCACGGCCACGGCGGCGAGTGCCCGGGGCACGGTCGGACGGCCGCCGAGCATGACCCGTACCAGCCACCCCCACGGCACCCACAGCAGACCCAGCAGCGCGGCCAGCACGACGATGAACACATGCAGACTCGGCATCAGCCAGTGGTGCACCGCCAGGACGAATCCGAGCCCGCCCAGCCACCCGTCCAGCGCGGCCCGCCGCCCGGTCGGCGCGGAGCGGACGAGCAGCATCCACGGCACCAGGGCGACATACGCGAACCACCACAGGCCGGGCGCGGGAAAGACGAACACGGGCAGCGCACCGGCCAGGACCGCGGCGCCGCCACGCCCCCACGCCGAGTCGAGCAGCCGCCCCGGCCCACCGGCCGGCACCCAGTGCCTCGGCATCCCGCGCCTCCTCACCACCGGAGTGATGCTCCCAGTGTGGGGGAGGGGCGGGGCGGGGGACAGTGGGCGTCGGCCCGGGGGCAGGTCCTGGGGTAGCCCGGGGCGGGCGTGGCCGGTCCTGGTCCCGGGGGGGGGCTTGGCCGGTCCTGGTCTCCGGGGGCCTAGTAGTGCTTCGTTAGGTCTTTGCATTGACGCTGATCAAGAGCATGTTGAAGGGTGTGGATGCACATGAAGTGAACCGATTACGGGCTGCGTTAGCGATGTTTGTGGCGGATGTATTCGCCTCGGTGCCGCGGAAGGATCAGCGGCGGTGGGGCGACTGTTATCTGCGGGGTCTGATGCTGGACGGGCGCCGGAAGTCGATCCAGCCGATGGCCGAGCGGTTGCCGGACGGGAACATGCAGGCTCTGCAGCAGTTCGTGAACCAGTCGCCGTGGGAATGGGAGCCGGTTCGCCGGCGGATCGCCGAACGATTCTGCGGGGTGATCACTCCTGAGGTGTGGGTGGTCGACGACGTGTCGTTCCCCAAGTGCGGGACCGCGTCGGCGGGAGTGGCCCGCCAGTACTGCGGGGCACTGGGCAAACGGGCGAACTGCCAGGTCGCGGTTAGCGTGCACGCGGCCACCGACACGGCATCGTGTCCGTTGGAGTGGGAACTGTTCCTGCCCGAGGAATGGGCATCGGACCACGATCGCCGTCGACGGGCCGGGGTGCCCGACGAGGTCGGTCACGTGTCCAAGATGCGTCTGGCGCTGGGTCTGCTGGACCAACTGGCCGCACACGGCCTGGCAGTTCCGGTGATCGTGGCCGATGCCGGCTACGGCCGCAGTGTCTCCTTCCGGATCGCTCTGGAGGAACGCGGCTGGTCCTACGTCATGGCGGTCGATCCCAAAGAGGTCGCCCGGCCCGCCGGTGCCAGACCGCATCAGCCCGCCTACAGCGGGCTGGGACCACCCACCCTGCCCCGCTGTCGCGAGGCTCCGCTGTCGTTGCGCACGTTCATCACGTCCGACATCTCCTTTGAGGAGGTCACCTGGCGTCAGGGCAGCAAGGGGACGATGACCTCGCGTTTCGCCGTGCTCGAGGTGAGGCCCTCGGGCAAGGAAGCCAGCCGCACCAGCCAGGAACAGGCCGGCGGCCGCGGCAGCTGGGACGGGGCGCTGCCGTCGCGGACCCTGCTCGTCGAACAGCCCTGGGACGCCGCTGAACCGACCGGCTACTGGATGAGTAACCTGCCTGCCACCACGGCAGTCGCGGACCTGGTGCGGTGGGCGAAAATGCGCTGGCGCATCGAACACGACTACCGCGAACTCAAACACGGCCTGGGCCTGGACCACTTCGAGGGCCGCACCTGGCGCGGCTGGCACCACCACGTCACCCTCGTCACCGCCGCCCAGGCCTTCCTCACCCTGCGCAGGCTCGACCCAAAAGTCCAGGCATCGGCCCGAGCCTCTACCAGACCCTCGATGCACTCCAAGACCTGCTGAGGTGCTGGACCGGCACCTGCACGACCTGCGGCCGCCCCCTCAAAACCAGCAGAACCAGACCAAGAACCTAACGAAGCGCTACTAGGGCCTGTCCGGCGGATCTTGCCGCGGTCGCGTGCCCTGGCACGCACATCTGCGGCGTTGTCGTCAATCGACGACGCTCCGCGTCGCCTCAATCCTCCGCCTTGCAGCTGCACGCACCATGCCCCGCTCAGCGGTAGTGAAAGGGCAAGGTCACTCCCATGCGGCCTGATCCGCCGGACAGGCCCTAGTCCCGGCCGGTGTGCCGCCACTTCTCGTGCACGGTCACCCGGCGCACCCGCCAGGACCCGTCGTCGGAGCGCACCAGACCGAAGGTGTAGCGGCCGCCGGTGATGAAGTTCGGGGGCCCGGCGGCGCCGTTCGTCCCGCCCGCGCTCTCCAGCCGCATCGGATTGAGGTAGTCCGCCTGGAGCTCGGCGCTGTCACCCGTGTCCCCGTTGAGGTCTTCGAGCTCCAGCCGCCGGTTGACGATCAGGTGCTGGCGTACGGGGAACAGCAGCAGCATCTCGGCGAGCCACCCGGCGACCTCGCGCGCCGGGCCCTCGATGCCGCCCGCCGAGCGGTAGTCGGCGCGGCCGTCCGGGGTGAACAGATCCTGGTACGCCGTCCAGTCGGCGTCGTCGACGGCCACGGCGTACCCGGTGATCACCGCATCGATGGCCAGCCGGTCCATTACGGTCGCGAGCTCCACACGCTGGGTCATCGGCTCAGTCTCAAGCAGTGGGAGCGTGCCGCCAAGGGCCCGTGGGGCCCGAGTGTTCGCCGTGCGACCGGACCAGGTCTCTCCTACGATCGGCCAGAACGTCTCATTCCGCATTCAACCGGTCACTGTCCTCATTCAACCGGTCACTGTCCTACCGGTCACTCGGTCACTCGTGAGGTGCACATATGGGTATGCGTCGTACGACCTCCGTCCTGCTGGCGACCGCCGTCGCTTCGGCCGCCCTGGTCACCGGATGCGGCGACGAGGAGAAGACCGACCCGATGCGCGGCCGGCAGTGGGCGCTGGACGCGATCAAACTGCCCGACGCCTGGGGGACGTCGAACGGCGACAAGACGGTCATCGCGGTCGTCGACACGGGCGTGGACCGGACACACCCCGACCTCAAGGACCGGCTCGTCGACGGTCACGACTTCGTCGACAACGACGACGACCCCACCGACCAGAACGGCCACGGCACCCATGTCTCCGGCATCGCCGCCGCCGCGACCGACAACGGCATCGGCATCGCGGGCGGCGCCCCCGGCGCGAAGATCATGCCGGTACGGGTACTGGGCGCGGACGGCAGCGGCAGCAACGCCAACATCACCAAGGGCATCGTCTGGGCCGCCCACCACGGCGCCGACGTCATCAACCTCTCACTCGGCGAGTCCGGTCTGATGGCCCGCCTGCTCAAGGGCGGCGTCCTCAACCAGGCGATCGCGGCGGCCCACGCGAAGGGCGCGGTCGTCGTCGCGGCGGCCGGCAACGACGGCACGGCCCTCCAGCCGTACAGACCGAAGACCCCGGTCCTGGTGGTCGGCGCGAGCGGCCCGGCGAACAAGCCGGCGGACTTCTCCAACTTCGGTGCCCAGGACGCCGTGAGCGCACCGGGCGTGAAGATCCTCTCGACGCTGCCGACGTACAGGACGAAGGAGACGGAGAAGAACACGTCGGGGTACGGGACGCTGGACGGGACGTCGATGGCCGCGCCGTACGTGTCGGCAGTCGCAGCACTCCTGCACTCGCAGGGGCGGACCCCGGACCAGGTGATGAAGGCGATCCGGAGCACGGCCAGGAACCCGGAGAAGCTGCCGAAGCTGGGACTGGGCATTGTGGACGCGGGGGCGGCGGTGTCCAGCCCGTCCGGCGGTTGAGGACGCGCGGCGGCAGCCGTGCACCGGGCGCGGCCCGACACGCCGGCCCCCACCGGCGCGAGCTGTGCTGCCCAGCCGCACCTGTGCCCGCTGCCGCCCCTCAGCTCCCCGCCGACTCCCCGGCATGCGGGCTCAGCGCGTCGGTTCCGACCAGGACGAACAGCAGGATGCCGAGCGCGATCCGGTAGTACACGAACGGCATGAAGCTCCGTGACGAGATGAAACGCATGAACCATGCGATGACCGCATACCCCACCCCGAAGGCAATCAGCGTGGCGAAGACCGTCGGCCCCCACGACACATGCCCCTCGTTCACGTCCTTCAGCTCGTACGCACCCGAAGCCAGCACCGCCGGAATCGCCAGCAGGAACGAGTACCGCGCCGCCGACTCCCGCGTGTAGCCCATCAGGAGGCCGCCGCTGATGGTCGCGCCGGAGCGGGAGACGCCCGGGATCAGGGCCATCGCCTGGCAGAAGCCGTAGATCAGACCGTCCTTGACCCCGAGGTCCTTCAGGGTCTTTCGGTGGTTGCCCGCCTGGTGGCGGCCCGAGCCCGCGTTCGCCTCCGCGCGCGCCGCCAGCCGGTCCGCGATGCCGAGCACGACACCCATCACGATCAGCGTGGTGGCGATCAGCCGCAGATCGCGGAACGGCCCCTCGATCTGCTCCTTGAGCGTGATCCCGAGAACGCCGATCGGGATCGATCCGACAATCACCAGCCAGCCCAGCTGCGCGTCGTGGTCACCGCGCATCGACTTGTCCCGCAGCGAGCGGAACCACGCGGAGAGGATCGTCGCGATGTCCTTGCGGAAGTAGATGAGGACCGCGGCCTCGGTGCCGATCTGAGTGATCGCGGTGAACGCGGCCCCCGGGTCCTGCCACCCCGCGAAGGCGGCCGTCAGGCGCAGATGGGCGCTCGATGAGACGGGCAGGAACTCGGTCAGGCCCTGGACCAGACCGAGGACGAATGATTCGAACCAGCTCATATGGGGTGGCGCCGTCCAGGGTGTGCGCGCAGCGCTGCGCCGCGCGGAGGGTGGGGTGAGTGGTGCGCAGCGTACCGGTGGGAGGTGGCCGGGAGGTGTTCAGCGAACGACGGGCGTGGCTCGGCGCCGCGCCCAGAAATTCACTTGTTCGAGAGGGGGAACACGGAGGCCTTCACCAGAGAGGGCGCCTTCACGAGAGAGGGTGCCTTCACGAGGGAGGGCGTCTTCACCAACGAGTGCACCCGCGCCCCCTCCGCCTCAGAACCGGTCTCCTGCCCCGCCGAGCGACCGATCGAGTGGCGCTTGCACCACGCCACCACCACACCGGCGATGCTCGTCACCACGATGAAGCCCGCCGAGATCAGGAACGCCGGGGACGTCGGCGACTTCGCCTCGCTGCCCGCTATGACGTACGCCAGGGTGTTGGGGATCGAGCCGAGCCCGGTCGCCGACAGGAACGACAGGTACCGCATCCGCGACACCGCCGCGCAGTAGTTCGCCGCCGCGAAAGGCACCCCGGGGAACAGCCGGATCGCCAGCATCGACCGGAAGCCGTGCCTGCTCAGCACCCCGTCGGCCGCCAGCAGCACCCGCCCCCGCAGCATCGGCCGCAGCGCGTCCTGGCCGAGGAGGCGGCCGAGCGCGAAGGAGATGCCGCCGCCCAGCACCGTGCCGCCGATCGACGTGGTGAGGCCCAGGACGGTGCCGAACAGCGCGCCCGCCGCCAGGTTGAGGATCGGCCGCGGCACGAACGCCACCGTGCACAGCCCGTACGCCACCCCGAACAGCCCCGCGGCCGTGAGCCCGTCCAGCTGTGGCGGCCAGCCGTCGGCCAGCATCTTCTGCGGTTCGTACAGCAGGACCGCCGTGGCAGCCGACGCCAGCACGACCGCGAGCAGGGCGAGCCGGGACCAGGGCGACATCAGTGCCCTGGCGCAGCGCACCGTGCGCGGTGTTTCCGTGCGGGCGGCCGTGGCCCGGGTGGCTTGGTCGAACATCCCGGGAGAGTAACTGACATGTGTGTGTGATCGCCGTAATGTGCACCGCATGACCCGCTCGACCCGGACGGCCGACAGCGGCACCTCCAGCGCTCTCGCCGACACCGTCCTGGCGCGGCTCACCACCGTGTACCCCACGGGAGCAGACCCCGTACGGGCCGGACAGGCCGCCGCGTACATGAAACACATCGCCCCCTTCCTCGGCATCCCTACTCCCGAGCGCCGCGCTCTCTCCCGCCGTGTGCTCGACGGCACACCGCGCCCCACCGGGGCGGACTGCTCGGCGATCGCGCTGCGCTGCTGGGCGCTGGCGGAACGCGAGTACCACTACTTCGCCGTCGACTACCTGCGCCGGTACGCCGGACGTCTCTCCTCCGGCTTCCTGCCGGTGGCCCGGCAGCTGATCACCACTGTCCCCTGGTGGGACACCGTCGACTTGCTCGCCGCACATGTCGTCGGGCCGCTGGTCGCCGCCGACCCGGAGCTGAGACCCGTCATGGACGAGTGGATCGGCGACGACGACCTGTGGATCGCGCGCACGGCTCTCCTCCACCAGCTCCGGTACAAGGACGCCACCGACGCCGACCGGCTCTTCGCGTACTGCCTGCGCCAGGCCGCTCACCCCGACTTCTTCGTACGCAAGGCCATCGGCTGGTGCCTGCGCGAGTACGCGAAGACCGATCCGGCGGCCGTACGGGACTTCGTCGCCGCGCACCGGGACGTGCTGTCGCCGCTGTCCGCGCGCGAGGCCCTCAAGAACCTCTGAGCCGGACGAACAACCGGACAACTCCGCTGCCTGCACGGGTTCCTGCGCCCCGCAGAAAATGATTCGACCGTGACGAGCCCGCAGGGCAGGATCAAGCACATGTTCCGGTACGCCTTCCTCGCAGCGCAGTCCGCAGTCGCGGACGCGCCGAAGGCTGCCGTCACCGAACTCTTCGCCGAACTTCTCACCGCGGCATGCGTCGCGGTCCCCGCAGCAACTGCTGCCGCAGCGCCCCTCGACGGCGCCCGAAGCTGACCCTCCTCGGATCGCGTCCGACGGACCCCGCAGGGGGAGGGTCGGCCGGACCAGGGGGTCTGAAACACGCTTCGCAGCACTCTGCAGAGGAACGAGTCAGTCATGCCCAAGACGGCATACGTCCGCACCAAGCCGCACCTCAACATCGGCACCATGGGTCACGTCGACCACGGCAAGACCACCCTGACCGCCGCCATCACCAAGGTCCTCGCCGACCGCGGGACCGGCACCTTCGTACCCTTCGACCGGATCGACCGGGCACCGGAGGAGGCCGAGCGCGGCATCACCATCAACATCAGCCACGTCGAGTACGAGACCGACACCCGCCACTACGCCCACGTCGACATGCCCGGACATGCCGACTACGTCAAGAACATGGTCACCGGAGCCGCCCAGCTCGACGGGGCGATCCTCGTCGTCTCCGCGCTCGACGGCATCATGCCGCAGACCGCCGAGCACGTCCTGCTCGCCCGACAAGTCGGCGTCGACCACATCGTCGTCGCCCTCAACAAGGCCGACGCCGTCGCCGACGGTGAGGACGCAGAGCTGGCCGACCTGGTCGAGCTGGAGGTCCGCGAGCTGCTCTCCGCCCACGGCTACGGCGGCGACGCGGCCCCCGTGGTCCGCGTCTCCGGCCTCAAGGCCCTGGCCGGCGACCCACGCTGGACCAGCTCCATCGAGGCACTGCTCGACGCCGTCGACACGTACGTACCGATGCCCGAGCGGTACGTCGACGCACCGTTCCTGCTGCCGGTGGAGAACGTACTCACCATCACGGGTCGCGGGACCGTCGTCACCGGGGCGATCGAGCGCGGCACGGTGCGGGTCGGTGACCGGGTGGAGGTACTGGGCGCGGACATCGAGACCGTGGTCACCAGTCTGGAGACCTTCGGGAAGCCGATGGACTCGGCCGAGGCCGGCGACAACGTCGCTCTGCTCCTGCGCGGAGTGCCCCGCGACGCGGTGCGCCGCGGCCATGTCGTGGCGCAGCCCGCCAGCATCGTGCCCGCGCGTCGCTTCGCCGCGCAGGTGTACGTCCTCTCGACGAAGGAAGGCGGACGATCGACGCCGATCGCCTCCGGATACCGGCCGCAGTTCTACATCCGCACCGCGGACGTGGTCGGCGACCTGGACCTCGGCGAGGCCGCCGTAGCCCGGCCCGGCGACACCGTCACCATGACGGTCGAGCTCGGCCGTGACGTGCCCCTCGAAGCGGGTCTGGGCTTCGCGATCCGCGAGGGCGGGCGCACCGTCGGTGCGGGCACCGTGACTGAGGTCCTCGACCAGGGGCGGACGGTAGGGCCCTGAGCCGCCTGATACCGGGCCGGTGCCTGGTCAGCGTGCTTGCAGTACGCACAGTACGCACGCAGACCAGGCACCGGCCGTCAGCCACGTGCGCGGCCCGGCTGCACCCTCAACGGCATCATGCACCGCCGGTTCTGCCCTGGCTGGTCCCAGCCTGCCCCCTTCCCGACCGGCGCGCTGATGCTCTCTTCGTCGAGTGCTTGGGCGTCAGGACGGTGTAGGGGTGAGCGACTCGGTGGCCTCCCAGACGAACCCGTCAGGGTCGGTGAGGGTGCCCGCGCTGCTGCAGAGGACGATGCGGTGCGAGCCGGTGCCCTCGGCGGAGACGCCAAGGTCCTTGGCAAGGGCACGGCGCTTGTACAGCGCCAACTTGACGCGGCTGGACCGACCGGGGGCGAACTCGGCGTACTTGCCGCCGAAGCTCTTGGCCACGGTCAGGCCCCGGCCGACGTAGAACTGTTTGCTCGCCTTCACGTCCTCGACGCCGAGCAGCAGAACGACCTCGTCGATCTCGCGGGTGGCGGGGCCGCTGACCTTCTTCGCCGAGGTCGCGATCTTCCAGATCGTTCCGTCCGGGGCCTGGACGACGCCGCCGTAGCCCCACATCGACTTCGCAGCGGGCTTCAGCACTGTGGCGCCGGCGTCCACGGCGGCGCCGACGAAGCTGTCGACAGTGGCCGGCCCGGACACCGTGAGCGCCAGGGTGAAACCGCGGAAGCCGGTGGAGTGCACTTCGGACGCGCGCAGACGTACGTACGCGACCACGCCGAAGGCGCTGTAGAAGTGGCCGACGGCCTCGGGGTCGGCCACTTCAAGGGTGACGGAGGCGAGGGAAGTGTGGGCTGGCTTTGCGGTCCTGCCTACCCGCTCGCCCGCGCCCGGCGCATCCTCAACCCGGCAGGGTTCGATTACCTCACCGTCGAGCACGCGGAAATCTATGTCAGCGGGAGTAGACATTGGCCGGTGGTGTGGTTATGGTTTCTCTCGTAGCCCAGAGAGACAGCAGGGCCCGGCAGAGACGAACTGGCGGGCAGCAGTACACGCAGTCGCAGTATGCAGTGCGGTGCGGTGGTGGAGTTTCGAAGCCAGAGCGGTTGCAGGACGGTGACGGGACTGGCGACCGGACTGGGTGGCCCGCAGTGATCAGGGGCCGCCGTGAGCAGTACCGCAGTGTCCGCAGTGGCAGTACCCAGCAGTGAAGTCAGGTGAGCAGCACCTCGGTGAAGGCGTCGGCTGCGGGCGCGCGCACCGGGAGGTTCGGCAGTGGGGTTCCAAGCCAGAGCAGACGCAGGAAGGGCGACGGGGCTGGCTGCCGGAGAGTGGCGCTTGGTCAGGTCACCCGCAGTACGAAGAAGGCAGTTCGTGCAGAGGGAAGGAACGGAGGAGCGCAGGCGCCATCAGGATCGCCCGGGTTGAACGCTGAACCCGGGTACCGCAGGACATCGATAGTGAGGTGGTCTCCGGTCAAGCAACCGCGATCCCCGCATCCCCGACAGCATCCAGGTCGGGTCGG